>JAKAKF010000021.1 GCA_021813595.1 bacterium | reverse complement strand
GCGTCCGAAGGGCGCTCATCCCTCTCTCTCCGCCATTTTATGATAAATGCAGAGATAATAATAAAGCAAAATTAAGACGGTACAGAGAGGGGTTCGAACAACCGAAGGGCGTTAGCCCGCAAGGGGGTTCGTCGCTTTTAGCGTCCGAAGGGCGCTCATCCCTCTCTCTCCGCCATTTACTCCGCAGCCTATATGAAATTTAAATACGATATAGAATATATTACGAAAATTACCAAACTGAGCAAAGAGTTTATACTCGAACTCCTTAAATATTTCGACGGACTTCCTTTGCAGGCTAAACTCGAAGCGTTTTATATAAGCAAAATAATAGAAGAAGACGATGAATTTGCTTTTCATCAGCACTACTTCGATAAAGACAGATCCGCCGAATATGAATTCGCTCTGTTCATCCTGGGTATCGAAAGGATATATTCCGTAGAACATAGAAAAGAAGAAGCGGAAGCTCAAGGAAAAAAACTTTCCGCGTATAAGATAAATTTGATTTCAAAAATTACGGAACTCAGGAAGCAGGATGATTAAGGTTGAAAATACCCAAAAATATAAAAAGAATAATAGAAATAATAATAGAAATATTATTAACGGAATTTACATTTCAGCCGCTAAAAGGAATTCGGGTAAAACTACTATTTCTATAGCTCTGTCGCGTTTGTTGAGCAACAGGGGTTTATCCGTCCAGCCGTTCAAAAAAGGCCCTGATTTTATCGATCCAATGTGGCTGAATATAGCTTCGAGAAACAGGACGTATAATCTGGATTTCTATTTTATGTCCAAAGATAAAATCAGGAAACATTTCTTAAAATATTCTTTAAATTCTGACATAAGCATAGTAGAAGGAAACCACGGCCTGCACGATTCGATAGATATTTACGGAAAATCGTCCAACGCCGAAATGGCGAAACTGCTGGGACTTCCCGTTATACTTATTATAGACGTAGGAGAATTAAACAGAGGGGTTGTTCCTTTAATATTGGGTTATAAAGAATTTGATAAAAATGTTGATATCAAAGGCGTTATTCTTAATAAAGTCCACAGCAAAAGACACGAGAAAAATTTGCTTAGAGCTATTAAATATTATACCGATTTAAAGGTCGTAGGCAACATACCCAATAATCCTGAATTTTCAATAAAACAGAGGCATCTGGGGCTTTTATCGACGATGTCGGGCGGCGAAATAGAATCGTTGGTGGACAAGACTTCCGCCGAAATTGCGAACTATATAGATTTGGAAGGTATAATAAAAATGTCGAAATTTGCTGACAAACATTATACCGATGCCCAAAAAAAACCTATTTTAAAATTAAACGCCGATAACGCAAAGCAAAAAAATAAAAGAAACGGCTTGATAAAAATCGGGCTTGCTTTCGATAACGCTTTTAATTTTTATTATAACGAAAATTTGGAAGCCCTTGAAAATCTCGGATGCGAATTGATTAAATTTTCTCCAATCTCCGATAAGCATTTGCCGGATATCGACGCATTATATATAGGCGGCGGATTTCCTGAAATATTTTCCAAAGAACTTCATGATAATAAATCTATAAGAAATGAAATAAAACAAAAAATAGAAGACGGACTTCCCGTTTATGCAGAGTGCGGCGGACTTATGTATCTTTGCAAAAGCATTTCTTACGAAAACGGTTTTAACGAAATGGCGGGGGTTATCGATGCAGACGTAAAACTTACCAAAAAACCCAAGGGGCACGGATATACGAAATTAATGCCTTATTCTTACGGAAAAGGGAAAGAAGGCAGATGGTTCGATAAAGTAAAATTAATAAAAGGACATGAATTTCACCATTCTTTTTTAGAAATGCCCCAAAATAAGTATGAATTTATATTTAAAATGAAAAAAGGTTACGGAGTCGACGGTTGTTCCGACGGAATAACGTATAAGAATCTATTGGCAGGCTACACGCATATGTATTCTCCTGCGTCGTCCGGCTGGTTTAAAAACTGGATTGCGTTTATAAAACTGACAAAAGCGGAAATGCAGAGAAAATAAAATAACGTTTAATTTTTTTTTTTAAAAGACAATTTTTTTATTGACAACTATAGCTATAAAATTGTATAAATAAAAATTACAACTATGTTTTAGTTTTAATTCATTTAAAAAATAATGCGTGTATATATGGCGGCATTATATTTAATCTAATTTTATTTTTTAATTAAATAAAGGAGGCTTACAATGGGTAAAAAGCACCAGACTCCGCTTCTTGACGAACTTAAAAAAGGGAAGTGGATAAGTTTCGTCAGAGAAATGGAAAGAGCGGCGGAGAAAAGCGAAAGAACCGAAGACCTTTTAGGTCAGGTTGAAGAATCTTACCACGACAAAGTAAATCATTGGAAACACGGCGGTATGGCGGGCGTTAAGGGATACGGCGCCGGAATGGTCGGAAGATTCAGCGAATACCCCGATAAATATCCGGGAATAAAAGAATGCCATTCTATGAGAATTATACCTTCTGCCGGTTTTTTCTATAACTCCGATTTTCTTAGAAAATTAGCCGATATTTCAGAAAAACATGCAGGCGGACTGTTAAACTTTCACGGAGCTACAGGAAATATTCAAATACTTGGAATGTCCCAGGCGGAAGCAGAAGATGTTTTTCAGGCAGTTGCAGAGCTAGGTTTCGATCTCGGCGGAAGCGGTTCGGATTTAAGAACGCCTTCATGCTGTGCGGGACAGGCAAGATGCGAATTTGCAAATTACGATACTATGAAAATTTGCCGCCATTTAACGGAAGAATATTTGGACGAGCTCCACAGACCGGCGTTTAATTATAAATTTAAATTTAAATTTTCCGGATGCGCCAACGACTGCGTCGCTTCTGCGGCAAGATCCGATCTTGCTTTCATAGGAACATGGAAAGACAAAATAAAAATCAAACAGGAAGAAGTAAAAAATTATAAAAAGAAATTCGACGTCCAAAAATACGTTCTCGATAAATGTCCGACAAAGTGCATGTGGTTTGAAGGGGAAAACCTTATTATAGACGACGAAAACTGCGTAAAATGCATGCACTGCATAAATGAACTTCCCAAAGCTCTTAAAGCCGGCGATGAAAGAGGCTGTTCTATTTTAATAGGAGCAAAAGCGCCTTTGGTTACCGGTCCGAGAATGGGAATGATGCTCGTTCCTTTTTACGACGTAAACGAAGATGCAAAGAACGATTATGAATGGATAAAATCCTTAATTTCCAATATGTGGGAATTCTGGGACGAATACGGAGTCAGCAGGGAAAGAATAGGAGAGCTTATAGGAAGGGTAGGATTAAATACATTCTTGGAAGGCATAGGATTAGAGCCTATTCCTGAAATGGTCGAACATCCGAGAAGTAATCCGTTTATTAAATTTACCGAAGACGAAGAAGAATAGTCTTAAAATTAAAATATAATAATAATAATTTATAGCATTACATATAAATTTGGAGGTTAATATGGCAGAAGAAGTTAAAAAGAAAAGACTTACCGATATTGGACCCCATGATTACAACGAATATTTGTCGCCGGTTATAAAAAATAATTACGGCAAATGGGCTTATCATGAGATTCTTGACCCAGGCACTATGGTGCACGTGGCGGAAAGCGGCGATAAACTATATACGGTGAGAATGGGTTCGCCTAGATTAGTCAGCGGCAGTTTCGTGAGGGATATTTGCGATATCGCCGATAAATACTGCGGCGGACACTTAAGATTTACGACAAGAAATAACGTTGAATTTTTAATAGAAGATGAAAAAAACGTCGAACCGCTTAAAAAAGACCTTGAAAAAATGGGATATAACGTAGGCGGCATAGGCAATATCGTTGCAAATATAGTTCATACTCAGGGATGGGTGCACTGCCACACTTCCGCAAGCGATGCATCTGGCGTCGTAAAGTCCGTTATGGACGAGTTGTATGAATATTTCGTCGAAGACAAACTTCCGTCAAAAGTAAGAATAGCGTTTGCCTGCTGTTTAAATATGTGCGGTTCTGTTTCGTCTTCGGACATAGCTATAGTAGGAACTCATAGAAAGCCGCCGAGAATCGACCTCGAAAGACTCAGAAATCTCTGCGAAATACCTAGTACCATTGCGGCATGTCCTACAAATTCAATCAGGCCTGATACCGTAGACGGTAAACCGGCAGTAAAAGTAAACGAAGAAACCTGCGTGTTCTGCGGAAGCTGTTATACGGTTTGTCCCGCTATGCCGATTGCTAACGCCGAAAACGACGGCTTATCGATTTGGGTCGGCGGAAAAGTATCCAATGCCAGAACTAAACCGACTTTCTCTAAATTAGCTATACCGTTTATTCCAAACGATCCTCCAAGATGGCCGGGAGTGGTAAACGCCGTTAAAACAATTCTTAACGAATATAAAAAAGGCGCAGAACCAGGTGAAAGAGTCGGCGAATGGATAGACAGGATAGGCTGGCCGAGATTCTTTAAGATTACCGGATTCCCGTTCACGAAATATCATATCGACGATTTCAGGCTCGGCGAAACTACTATGAACTATTCTTCGCATGCCAGGCTGTAGTTTTTCGATAAAATTATAAATTAAAACTAATGTTTAGTATCTAGGAGCTCATAATATGACTGATGAAACTAAAAAGAAAGTCGAAGATAAAATTTTAGGGCTTGTGACGGAATATGCAGGAAAAAAAAGGTTCAAGCCGATAGATATCGTCAAAGAAATGGAAAAGGAGTTTGCAAGCGAAGCTTTAACTAAAGACGATATTAAAGGAGCATTAAAAGACTTAATGGATGATGAAAAACTTGTTTACGGATATGCAGGCGGCAGTTTCCTGACGCTTCCGGAAAACAAGTAAATAATTAATAATAAAAAAACGTAACGGCGGAAATTTTATTTCCGCCGTTACGTTGAATAATAAATAGCGTTGGACTAAATTAAATCCGTCCGACTGAAAAATAAATAAAATAGGGAAAAATTATGCTTGAATTAAAAAAACCGAAAAAACCGGCAAAAATTGCGGCGAGTACTGGCGGCGGAATGTCTCAGTCGCCGTACAGACCTAAATACGTCGAAAAAAGACCCCCTTGCATGGATACTTGTCCTAATGGAACAAAGGTTAGAGATTATATTCAGCTTATAGCGCAGAGCGAGTCTTACGACAGGCCTATAGACGACTCATTAAAGCTGGCTTTTTATATGCTGACGGAGTCCAATCCTCTTCCTTCGACTACCGGAAGAGTATGTCCCCATCCATGTGAAGACGCATGCAACAGAAAAGAAAAAGATACGCCGGTAGCTATTAATGCTATAGAAATGTTTGTTGGAGATTACGGAATAAAAAATAATCTTCAGTATAAAAAATTAACCGAAGTTACAAGAAAAGAAAAAATTGCGATAATAGGAAGCGGTCCTGCAGGTTTATCTGCCGCATATCACCTTGCGTTAAGAGGCTATCAAGTCACTATTTTTGAAAAGTTTCCTGAAACAGGAGGATATTTAAGATATGGAATACCGCGTTTCAGACTGCCTTTAGATATTATAGATGCCGAGGTTCAGCGCATTAAGAATCTTGGCGTTGAAATTAAAACCGGCGTCAATATAGGCACTGATGTAACATTGGACAGCCTTAAGTCCGAGTATGATGCAATATTTATTGCCATAGGAACTCATGAACCTATAAAAATGAAGATGAACGGCGCGGATTCTCCTAATGTTTATACCGGAATTGAATTTCTGCAGAAAGCGGCTTCCGGAGAACTTAAAGATGCCGGTAAAGAAGTGGTAGTTATCGGAAGCGACAGCGCAATGGATGCTGGAATGGTTGCAAAAAGACTCGGCGCCAACGTTACTTTTATATACAATAAAGGCACGGTTAACGATGCATCCGAAATAGAAGAAAAAGGTTCTACGGAAGTAAAAGAAGGACACGCCGAGGGAATAAAATTCGAATTTTTATTTGCGCTCGACGAGATAGTTACGGAAAACGGCAAAGCTGTTGCCGTAAAGCTTAAAAAAATGAAACTTTCGGAAAAAGATGCTTCGGGCAGGGTTCATCCTATAATAATAGAAGGCGGGCAGGAACTTAATTTAAAATTAGACACTTTAATATATTCTTTCGGTCAAAAGCCCGATTATAAAGGTTTAGAAAATCTGACTAAAAATCCGAATAACGAATTTTTAAAAGTTGACGATAATTATTTAGTCGCAGGCGAAGATAAAGTATTTGCCGGCGGCGATATATTAAGGTTCGGTCTCGTTACGGACGCTATAGGAATGGGAAGATATGCCGCATACGCTATACATAAAAAGTTTAGCGGAGAACAGGTTATTAACGACGAAAGAAGAGTTATAAAGTACGGCGACGCTGTAAACAGGGAAGGGAAAAATATGTATCTTGCGTATTTTCAGCCGGCCGAAAGAAAGAAGAGGACGTCCAGAGATCCTAAAGAAAGAGTTAAAGATTTTGAAGGCATTTTAAACGACCTTAATTTCGACGAATTAGTTTCGGAAGTAAAGAGATGCATGAGCTGCGGATTATGCTTCGACTGCGGCAGCTGTTTTGAATACTGCTCGCAGAGCGCAGTTAAAAAATTGCCGAAAGGTCAGCATTTCGAGTTTCACCTTGAGACGTGCAACGGTTGCAAAAAATGCGCCGAAAGCTGTCCCTGCGGTTATATAGATATGCTGTAAATGAAGCTTTTAAATATTTTTAAATATGATGTAATGAATTCAAATAAATTAAATTTAATTTTAATGGAGGTTATTTATGGCAAGTTTTGTTTATAACGGAAAAACGATAGAAACGGATGACGAAGGTTACCTTCAGAATCTTGGAGATTGGGACAAAGGTCTTGCTGAAGTTCTTGCGAAACAGGAAAATGTAGAATTAACCGAAAAACACTGGAAATTAATTGAATGGATAAGGGATTACTTTCAGAAATTTCAGGTTGCGCCTGCTATTAAATCGCTGACGAAAGAAGTCATGAGCCTTGAAAATTTACCGGACAAAAAAGAAGCAAATAAATTCATTTATGAATTATTTCCCGAAGGCCCGGCAAAACAGCTTGCAAAAATATCGGGTCTTCCAAAACCGACAGGCTGCGTTTAACGTAAAAAAGAGCTATGAAATAATCAAGCGGCTTTTTAAGCCGCTTGATTATTATATAAACACAAATAAAATAAAATTAAATTATTTATTCAGGGGGGAGTAAATATGGAACCTCTTAATTTAACCACCGCTATATACTTATTTATTACTTATTCGGTCGGGTTGATTTTTGTTGTAGGCGTAGTTTTAAGAATATATCAATATGCGACGACGCCTCAGCCGATTAAAATTATGCTGACTCCTGCTCCGCTTACTAAAAGCGGCGCATTTGCAAGAGTTCTTGGAGAAGTTTTTTTCTTTAAAAGCCTCTTTAAATCAAATAAACCTACTTGGGTATTTGGATACCTGTTTCATATTTCGTTTTTTCTTTTAATAGCAATGCATTTTGCGCGACATTTTGTTTATACTAACCCTTTGCCTTCCTGGTATAATTATTTCGTTTTAGCGGGTATAGTTTGCGGCATAATTATGGTTTTGTCCCTTTTTCTTTTACTAATGAGAAGAGTCGTGGTAGAAAGGGTAAAATTTATATCGCTTTTTCAGGATTATCTTATATTGATTTTATTAATGCTTATCGGCATAGCAGGTCTGTCTTTGAACTTTGTATTAACGCCGGCTGCTTTGACCGTGGTTGATCAACAGCTGGATCCATATATGAACGGCCTTTTGACGTTTCAATTTACAAATATACCGTCAAACCCTTTATTTTTGATACATTATACGCTAGTTATGCTTCTTATTCTATATATACCGTTTAGCAAAATAATGCATTTCGTCGGAATATTCTTTTCGCCGACAAGAAATATGGCAGATAATCCTATAGAAGAAAGATACTATCGTCCAAATGCAAAGGATCTGTCTATATAATAAAATATAAATTAATTAATAACCTGTAATTTTAATTCCGTATATGAATTAATCGGAGGTATATACAGTATGGCTAAGCCGAAAAGTAAATATAAAGTACCGGTATTGGACGGAAAGATTTCAATACCGAAGATAGTTCCCGGAGCATCTTCATATGAACATATGATAGAAGCACAGAAAGAAGATATGGAAGCGCTGGGCTTTCCTGCGAAACTGCAAGACGGATGGAAGGATAAAGCTCTTGGGGTGTTTAAAGAGATACTAGACCATAATAAAGCTGTAAGAGATTATATGGACATATGCGTCAGGTGCGGCGCGTGCACCGATAAATGCCAGTTTTTCCTCGGAACGTCGGACCCTAATAATATGCCCGTACAAAGACAGGAGTTAATGAGAAAGGTTTACAGATATTATTTTACTCCGTCGGGATTTTTTAAAAGTCTTTCCAATGCACAGGAATTAACCGAAGAAGTTTTGAAGGAGTGGTATACGTATTTTTGGCAGTGTTCGGAATGCAGGAGATGTTCGCTCTACTGTCCTTACGGCATAGATACGGCAGAAATAACTATGGCGGCAAGACAGATTATGGATTCCATAGGTCTTGGACAAAAATACACTACCGAAGTTATTCATAAAGTTTTCGTGACCGGAAATAATATAGGAATCCCGCCAGCCGCTTTAAGAAACACTCTTGACGACTTGGAAGAAGAAATAGAAGAAGAAGGCGGAAAAGGCGTAAAAATTCCTATGGACGTAGAAGGAGCGGAAGTTTTGCTTGTTCCCCCGTCGGCTGATTTTTTTGCTATGCCGCATATGGAATCTTTGAAAGGATATGCAAAAGTGTTTCATAAAGCAGGTATAAGCTATACTGTTTCTTCGTATGCATCCGAAGCGGGTAATTTCGGAAAGTTTATAGGAAGCTATCAAAACACCAAAGAAATCAATAAAAGGATATGGGATGAGGCAAGAAGGCTTAAAGTAAAGAGAGTAATTATAGGAGAATGCGGACATGCATGGAGAGCGGCATATATGTATTCCAATACTATGAACGGACCCTTCGATTTTCTCGATTCAAAATATAAACAGCCTACCCATATTTGCGATTTTACTTTAGGACTTGTAAAAGATGGAGTTATAAAGCTCGATCCAACCGCAAACGACGATAAAGTCGTTACGTTCCACGATTCTTGCAACGTAGCGAGAGGTTCCAGAATAGGCGACGTTGTAGGAGGTCAATTTACCATACCGAGAGAATTGATAAAAGCCGCCGCAAATAAATTCGTAGAATTAAGGGAAGGCACTACTAAAGAAAGCACTTTTTGCTGCGGCGCAGGCGGCGGACTATTGACGGAAGAAGTAATGAACGTCAGGCTGGCAGGTTCTATGCCGAGAATGCAGACTGTTAAAGAAGCAGTAGATAATCATGGAGTAAATTTTTACGCCTTGATTTGCGCAATATGCAAAACTCAGTTTTCCAAAGTATTCCCGTTGTACGGTTTAGATGCCGAAATGGTCGGCGGTATTCATCAGTTAGTCAGCAACGCTATAATAATGTAGTAAATTTCCGATTTGTTCGTATCAAGTTGTAACGGGGACAGAATTGAATTCTGTCCCTACGATTTGTGATGGTGACAGAATTGAATTCTGTCACTATCATTTGTGATGGTGACAGAATTGAATTCTGTCACCATAATATAAAAATAACTAGTTAACAGGGGAGGAATTAATGAAATTCGGCATTCTTATTAAAGAAGGCCCTTATATGCATCAGGCTATGGACACAGCCTATAATTTTATATTAGCGGCTATGGAAAGCGGGCATGAAATAACGGGCATATTTTTTTATAACGACGGAGTTTATAACAGATGTGCGACGCTTGAACCGCCGAGAGACGAAAGAAATATTATGAAACTCCTTACGGAATTAGAATTGAAAGGAGTCAGATTAATAGTCTGCGTTGCGGCTGGAAAAAGAAGAGGCATAGTCAATCAGACAGTATGTAAAGTGGAAGAAATATCCGGACTGGGACAACTGTTAGAACTGTGCATAACATCCGACAGAACTATAACTTTTTAATAAAAAATAAAAAAATATACTGAATAAAGGAGCCATAACATGTCAGAACAAGAAAAAACTAAAGTTATGTTTGTATGCAGAACCGCTCCGTACGGTACTATATACGAACAGGAAGCTATAGAAGCCATGGTTATGTTCGGCGCATACGAACAGGATATAAGCGTAACATTTACCGGAGACGGAGTATTTTCGTTGAAAAAAGGGCAGGATACTTCACTTCTGGGAAAGAAAAATTTTTCAATGACTTATCCTATATTAATAGACGACTTTGAAATTTCGCATATATACGTAGAAAAAGAGTCTCTCGAAGAAAGAGGTATGTCCGAAAGCGATCTTGCTACCGAAGTTGAGATAATAGACAGAAATACATTGAAGCAAAAGATGAGAGAAATGAAAGCGTTACTGCCGTTTTAAAAAATAAAAACCTAAATTTATTATGGAATAATAATTAAGGAGGAATTTAAAAGTGCTGCACATAGTAAAAAAATCTCCGTACGAATCTTCCGCATTCAGCGATGCGATAAACTACATAGAGCAAAACGATATAATGCTTTTAACCGAAGACGGAATATATGCCGCAAAAAAAGGCGGAAAATTTGAAGGAGCGTTAAAAAACCTTATGCAAAAAAATGCCGTTTACTGTCTTATAGCCGATATAAAAGCAAGAGGAATTCAGGAAAGCGAAATAATAGAAAACGTAAAAGTAATAGATTATAAAGGCTTTGTAGAAAAAGTTACCGAACATAATCCGATGACATGGGCGTAATTTTAAAATATAAAAATAAATGTTGACTTTTTAAACAAATAATATTAAATATATAGAATTAAATTTTAAAATATATACGGAGTAAAATATGGCTTTAGTAAATCCGCACGGTAAAGAAAAAAAATTAAAACCTCTGCTTTTGTCGGGAAGCGAACTTAACTCCGCAAAAGAAAAAGCAAAAAATCTTAAAAAAATACCCATGACGTCAAGAGAAACATCCGACCTTATAATGATGGGGATAGGAGCATTTACCCCTCTTGAAGGTTTTATGGGAAAAAAAGACTGGCAGGGCGTAGTAGATAATTATACTATGGAAGACGGCACATTCTGGCCTATACCCATTACACTTTCCGCTTCAAAAGAGACTGCCGACGGAATAAACATAGGCGAAGAAGCCGCGCTTGTCGATTCCGAAACTTCGGAAATTATAGGTATTATTAACGTTTCTGAAAAATATACCATAGACAAAGCTCATGAATGCCAGAAAGTTTTTAAAACTACGGATATGGAACATCCCGGAGTTCAAAAGGTTATGGCTCAGGGAGATATAAATATCGCAGGAAAAGTAAAAGTTTTAAGCGAAAGTTATTATCCGACGGAATTTAAAGATATATATATGCGTCCGGCGGAAGTCAGGAAATTGTTTGAGGAAAAAGGATGGAATACCGTAGCGGCATTTCAGACCAGAAATCCTATGCATCGCTCCCACGAATATCTTGCAAAAGTAGCAGTTGAAACTACCGACGGAGTACTTATACACCAGCTAGTCGGAAAGTTAAAACCCGGAGATATTCCTGCAAATGTCAGAGCGGTAGCAATCAATACGTTAATAGACAAATATTTCGTTAAAAATACCGTAGTTCAAGCCGGTTATCCTATGGAAATGAGATATGCCGGACCCAGGGAAGCCCTGCTCCATGCGGTATTCAGGCAGAATTACGGATGTTCCCATCTTATAGTCGGAAGAGATCATGCAGGAGTCGGCGACTATTACGGGCCGTTCGACGCGCACAAGATATTCGACGAAATTCCAAAAAATGCGCTTGAATTAAAACCGTTAAAAATGGATCTTACCTTTTATTGCCATAAATGCGACGGGATGGCTTCGACGAGAACGTGTCCCCACCCTAAGGAAGACAGGCTTACCCTTAGCGGAACTATGCTAAGAAAATTACTGTCCGAAGGACAGGAAGTTCCAGACCATTTTTCCAGACCTGAAGTTTTGTCTATATTGAAAGATTATTATGCTTCGCTTGCAAAAGAAGACAAGGTAGAAATTAAGCTTCACAAAGCGGCGAAAGGAGAAATTTAATTAAGTTATAATTTTATATTGCCGGCATAATATAAGGCGGCAATATATATTCTTATAAAAAAACAAAATATAAAATTAAGGAGGTATGGAAATGCCAAGTTTTGTAATTACTGAAAAGTGCGACGGATGTAAAGGCAGGGACAAGACTGCCTGTCAGTATATCTGTCCGAACGACCTTATGGTTTTAAATAAGGACATTATGAAGGCCTACAATCAAGAGCCCGACCAGTGCTGGGAGTGCTACAGCTGCGTAAAAATTTGTCCGCAGTCTGCCATCGAAGTAAGAGCTTATCAGGATTTTGCGCCGTTGGGTGCGTCCGTTATTCCTATGAGAGGTTCCGATTCGATTATGTGGACGGTAAAATTCAGAAACGGAAAAATTAAAAGGTTTAAATTTCCGATAAGAACTACTCCCGAAGGCGGTATCGATCCGTATCATGGAATAGCCGAGGTAAACCAGGGCAGTTTGAAAGACGAGCGTCTATGCGACGAACTTGGGGTTGAACTTACGGCACCCAAGAAATAAAGAATTAAAAGACATTTTATTTATTTATAATTAAAATAATTTATAATTTGCGAGGATAAATTGTATGGCTGAAATGAAAGGTTCAATGACCAGCACCGAAGTTTTGAACAATTATACCATAGAAGAAATCAGTACCGACGTCTTAATAGTCGGGGGCGGTATGGTAGGTTGCGGAGCCGCATTCGAAATTAAAAAATGGGCGCCGAAAGATATGAAAATAACGATGATAGAAAAAGCTGCCATAGAAAGAAGCGGCGCGGTAGCAATGGGTTTGTCCGCTATTAACACTTATTTGGGAGATAACACGCCCGAAGATTACGTTAAACACGTCGCTAACGACCTTATGGGAATAGTCAGGGAAGATCTTATATACGATACCGGCAGACACGTCGATTCTACCGTAAGACTTTTTGAAAAATTCGGGCTTCCGATATTCAAAGAAGACGAAGACGATACAAGAACTATTGCAGAAGGCGCAAAACCTTTAAGAGCGGGAAGATGGCAGATAATGATTCACGGAGAGTCTTACAAAGTACTTGTTGCCGAAGCGGCAAGAAAAGCTCTCGGCGAAGAAAACATCAAGGAAAGAGTCTTTATTACCGAACTTCTTATGGACGAAAAGCATGAAAACAGGGTTGCCGGAGCAATCGGTTTCAGCTTAAGAGAAGCAAAAATATATATTATTAAAGCAAAAGCCGTAATTATGGCTTGCGGCGGAACGGTTAACGTTTTCAGGCCGAGATCACAGGCGGAAGGTATGGGAAGAACTTGGTACGCAATATGGAATGCCGGTTCTACCTATGCTATGGGTTATCAGGCAGGAGCCGAAATGACAACGATGGAAAACAGATTCGTTCCGAACAGATTCAAAGACGGATACGGACCCGTCGGCGCATGGTTTACGCTCTTTAAATCTCGAGTTTTAAACGCTCACGGCGAAGATTATATGCAGAAATGGGGACACATGCTTCAAGACTATGCTCCTTACGGACTTGCGAAAGTTCCCGCAACATGCTTATGGAACCATGTTATGCTTAAAGACTGGATGGAAGGGAACGGACCTTTCTATATGAATACTTCCGGTGCTATGAAGACGCTTTTTGAAACCCTTCCCGAAAAGAGAAAGAAATCTCTTGAAGCCGACGCATGGGAAGATTTCCTTGATATGACGGTTGCGCAGGCCGGATTATGGGCATCTATGGATATAGATCCAGGCGAAACTAATTCCGAGGTTATGCCTACAGAGCCGTATTTCTTAGGTTCTCATTCCGGAGCTTGCGGAATGTGGGTTTCAGGACCAGAAGATTTAGCTCCTAAGGAATATCAATGGGGTTATAACCGCATGACGACCGTTAACGGCCTTTTCACCGGCGGAGACGGCGTTGGAGCATCCGGACACAAATTCTCTTCAGGTTCATACGTAGAAGGAAGAATTGCGGCAAAATCGGCAGTCAGGTTTGTACTTGACGATCCGGGCTTTACTCCGACGGTTCATACCGACAATAAAGTTCTTGCCGAAAAAGTGTACGGGCCGATGATAACTTTTGAAAAATTCAAAGACTATTCTACCGAGTCAAACGTAAATCCTAATTATATTAAACCGAGACTTTATTTGTTCAGATTGAATAAACTTATGGACGAATACGTCGCCGGTACTTCGACGTTCTACAGAACAAGCGAAGCCAGTCTTTTAAGAGGGTTAGACCTTTTAAACAGATTGAAAGAGGATGCGCCTAAACTTGCGGCCGCAAATCTCCATGAACTTATGAGAGCATGGGAAAATTACCACAGGTCTATAGTCGGCGAACTTCACTTAAGGCACGTACTGTTCAGAGAAGAAACAAGATATCCGGGATTCTATTACAGAACCGACCATCCGAAACTTGACGAACAGAACTGGAAGGTGTTCGTCAATTCAAAATTAAATAAAACGACCGGACAGCCGGAATTGTTTAAAAAGCCTTATATTGAAATCGTACCGAAAAACTAACTTAATATTTTATAAACACAATTTATAAAAAAATTAAGTCTATCCCCTTCTCTAAATAGAGAAGGGGATTTTAATATGTATAAAGTCTTTATATATTTTTTATATTATATTTAAATAAATAAAAACTTAGCAATGGAGATTTAAAGTTGAGCGAGCTAAATAATGAAAATGCCGTATTAATAATCGGCGGCGGGCATAGCGGCGTATCGGCAGCATTAGAAATTACCGAGGCGGTCGATAAAAAAGTATATATAGTAGAAAAAAAATCGTATATCGGCGGCAGGGTTCTCCAGATGTATAAGTATTTTCCAAAATTGTGCCCCCCCTTTTGCGGCTTTGAAATCAATACGAAAAGAATAAAGTCGTCTACCGAAGGAAATATAAATTTTTTAGTTTCTTCAAACGTCGAAGAAATAACAAAAGCGAAAGAAGGAACCGGATATAAAGTAAAAATAAAACAAAAACCGCAGTATATAAACGATAACTGCACGGTATGCGGAGAATGCGCTAAGGTTTGCCCTGAAGAAAGACCTAACGATTTCAATTACGGCATGGATAATACTAAAGCGATATTTATGCCTGCGATATCTTCTTTTCCGCTTAAATACAGCGTAGATGATAAATACTGCAAATTTTCGGCATGTAAAAAATGCGAAGAAGCATGCAGATACAGTGCTATCAACTTGGATGCAAAAGAGAACGTTATCGAATTAACCGTATCGGATATCATATTTGCAACGGGCTGGAAGCCTTATGAAGTTGAAAAATTAGAAAATTTGGGATACGGTAAATATAAAAACGTTATTACAAACGTAAAAATGGAAAGGCTTGCCGCAGAAAACGGTCCTACCGGCGGAAAAATTTTAAGGCCGTCCGACAGAAAGGAAGTTAAAAACGTGGCGTTTATTCAATGCGCAGGCTCAAGAAACGAGAACCATCTTCCATATTGCTCCGCAATTTGCTGCATGGCATCCTTAAAGCAGGCGATGTATTTGAGGGATAAAAATCCTGAATCCTCGCCGGTCATATTTTATATAGATTTAAGAACGCCGGGCAGATACGAAAATTTTTTAAACAAAGTTAAAAGCGACGAAAAAATAAAATTTAATAAAGGAGTAGTCGGCAAAATATCCGAAGACCATGAAACCGGCGACCTTCTTTTAGACGTCGAAGATATGATTTCCGGCAAAAAAAATAAAGTCAGGGCGGAAATGGTGGTTCTTGCCGCCGGAATGGCGTCAAACATCAAAGACGACCTTAAGGAAATAAAAATAGACGAAGATATTAAAATAGATATCGATGAAAACGGATTTATATTTAACGATAATTTTAAACAAGGAATATTTTCGGCAGGCGTAGCAAGATTTCCTCTGGATGTTTATATGTCGGGACAATCGGCGACGTCGGCGGCATTATCGGTAATTCAGCATAACGCAAAATAATAAAAGATATTATTATAGATATTATTTAGGAAGGAGTTAAAATGGATAATAATTTGGGGATTTATATATGTTCCGGCTGCGATATCGGAAAAAGTCTTAATGTGGAAAGATTAATCAATACCGCGAAAGATTCCAATAAGCCTTTAGTATGCGTAAGCCATGAGTTTCTCTGCGGACCGGAAGGCATAAATCTCATAAAAAACGATATTTCCGAAAAAAAGATAAATAAAGTAGTAATAGCCGCCTGTTCGATGCGCGCCAAACAGGACGTTTTTAATTTCGACCAGTTTACTATTCATACCGAAAGGGTAAACTTAAGAGAGCACGTTATATGGATAAGCCCGCCGAACGATAATAATACCCAGCTTCTTGCCGAAGATTATATAAATATGGGTGCATCGAGAGCAAAAAAATCTGCATTTCCGGAACCTTTAATTCAGGAGCTTAACAAAACCGTTCTCGTAGTAGGCGGCGGAGTTACCGGTTTAAACGCATCCGTCAACGCCGCAAAAGCGGGTTACGGCGTAATTCTTGTCGAAAAAAAGCAGAATCTCGGCGGATTTCCTTTTTCAAAATATAAAAAATGGGAAACCAAGCCGCCTTTCGATAAAAATACTTGGATAATGGAAGGATTAGGCGAGCTAATAAACGAAGCGGAAAAATCCGATAAAATAAAAATATATAAAAATTCTAAAATTAAGTCTATATCGGGAGCTCCCGGCAAATTCAACGTAGAAATAGAATCGTCGGAAGGAAATTCAGGTTCTGAGCCTGTTAAAGAGATTGCGGGTTCTATCGTCGTTGCCACAGGCTGGAAGCCTTACGACGCAAAAAAATTAGATAATCTTGGATACGGGTTAACGCCGGATATTTTAACAAACGTAGAATTAGAGGAACTTTTTTCCGAACTTTCAGACAACGGAAAATCCGAAAATTTTGCATTAAAAAGAAAATCGGACGGCAAGCCGGTTAAGTCGGTATTGTTTGTTCAGTGTGCGGGTTCAAGGGACGAAAATCATCTTCCTTACTGTTCGACCGTTTGCTGTATGTCTTCCTTAAAAGAAGCCGCTTTAATCAGAAAGAACAATCCAGATGCAAATGTTTACATTATATACAAAGATATGAGAACTATGGGCGAATACGAAAACTTTTACAGAAAAATGCAGGACGACGAAGGTATTTTTATGGTTAAAGGCATTGTATCCGGCGTATCGCTCGACAAGAGCGGAAATACCATTGGCGTTAAAGTAAAAGATACCCTCTTTGGAGGAGATATCGATATAAATACGGAAATGGTAGTTCTCGCTACGGGTATGGTTCCGAATTCCGGAGAGATAGAATTAAAAGATAATGCCGCATCTTTAAACGTAGGAAACATACAGTCTGCAAGCGGAGCATCCTGCCCGCCTTCCGTGCCCGTTTCGACGGCTCAGGTTCCGAAAAGCGGCTTGTTAAACCTTTCCTACAGGCAGGGTAAAGAAATGCCCGACCTTGTTTACGGATTTCCGGATTCAAATTTTATATGCTTCCCCTACGAATCAAGAAGGACGGGAATATATCCCGCCGGTTCGGTAAGAATGCCTTTAGATACGGTTTTTTCGGTTGACGATGCTAAAGGAGCGGTTTTAAAGGCTATACAATGCATCGAGCAGACTTCTAAAGGCAGGGCGGTTCACCCCCGTTCAAACGATACTACATACCCATTTTTTGACCTTCCAAGATGTACGCAGTGTAAAAGATGCACCGAAGAATGTCCTTTCGGCGCAATAGACGAAGACGAAAAAGGAACGCCGCAGTATAATCCGGAAAGATGCAGGAGATGCGGCATATGCATGGGCGCATGTCCCGTAAGAATAATATCGTTTAAAAATTATTCGCCGGATATTATAGGTTCTATGATTAAAAGCACGTACGTTCCGGAAGATCCGACCGACGAAAATTACAGGATACTTGTGTTTGCATGCGAAAACGACGCTTATCCTGCATTAGACGTACTTGGATTAAATAAAATGCAATTATCTTCCAATATAAGGGTTATTCCGGTAAGATGTCTCGGCTCTATAAATAACGTATGGTATGCCGACGCTCTTTCGAAAGGCATAGACGGCATTCTTTTGCTGGGCTGTAAATACGGAGACGACTATCAGTGCCATTTCACGAAAGGTTCGGAACTGGCTTCTTACAGAATGGGAAACCTGAAGGAAACACTTACAAGGCTTGTTCTGGAAGAAGAAAGAGTCAGGCAGGTTCAGCTCGAATATACCGACTATATGAAACTGCCGGAAATAGTCGAAGACTTCGTTAATAAAGTTAAATCTCTTGGACCAAATCCATATAAAGGCTTTTAAGATAGGGAGGATATTTTGAATAACACAGTTATTAAGACCGACAACGAGTTGGTTAAATATATAAAAGAAGTAGGCGAAAGCAATTTTAAAAAATGCTTTCAGTGCGGCACGTGTTCCGCGGTATGTCCTTTGTCGACGGAGGACAGGCCGTTTCCGCGAAAAGAAATGATAATGGCGGGATGGGGAATGAAAGAACAGCTGACCGCCGATTTAGACCCGTGGTTATGCTATTATTGCGGTGAATGTTCCAAGAACTGCCCAAGGAAAGCAGAACCGGGCGAACTTATGATGTCGCTGCGCCGTTTTTTAATAAGCGCATACGACTGGACGGGGATTTCCAAAATATTATATAAGTCTAAATATGCAGAGTACATCGCAATATTAATAGTAGCGCTGGGAGTTTTGCTTGAGTGGGCGGTTATATTCGGACTTCATCCTGCCGCAGGAGCGACTCTTGCGCAGGCGGTATCTCCTGATAAAGTAGATTATTTCTTTGACTGGCCTATATCGGCTTTTCTTGCAATTATGCTGACGTCTTTCATATACAATATGTACCGCAAGACGGTATTGAGCGATAAAAGCGTGAAAATCCCTTTGAGTCTTTACGTTACTGAGGCTTGGTCGTTAATATTCAATTTTTTTACGCAGTACAGATATGCAAAATGCGACGATTCCGAAGAGTCTGCATCAAAAAAACTTGCTTCGGGAAAGTATAATTTTTGGCTTGCACATCTTTTTTTAATGATAAGCTATGTATCCCTGTTTGTAGCCATCGTTTTTTTCTTAGACTGGTTTCAAAGCGAAAACAGCATGCCGTATCTTCATATAGTTTTATTCGATTATTTTGCCAGTATAGGATTAATTTTCGGAACTATATATTTTATAATTAAAAGATTTTCTAAGAAAATAGAAAGAAGCAAATTTTCCCATCATACCGACTGGATGTTCGTAACGCTGTTGTTCTTAACCGCAGTCAGCGGAGTTTTGCTCAGGGCGGCTATAGTTTATAACTATTCGGTATCGGCTATTTTTTATATATACCTGATTCATTTAATGATATTATTTCCGATGCTTGTAATAGAAGTTCCTTTTTCTAAATGGTCGCATCTTGCTTACAGACCGGTTGCCGTATATTTTGCAAATTTAAAAGAAAAAGCTAAAAACCTAAGCAATAATTAATGCTTTAACATGTGTAATGTTAAAGAAATTTTAATAATAATTAAAAATTTAATTTAGGGGGTTTTAGGTTATGAGTCTATTTGACAAAGCAATGATTTTCGGAATTATTGCGGGTCTTATCGCCGTTATCTACAGCATAGCGGTAACGGTATGGGCTATGAAGCAGGACGAAGGTTCGGACAGAATGAAACAGATAGCCAAGGCTATTCAGGAAGGCGCCACGGCTTTTCTTAACAGACAGTACAGGACGGTAGCTATAGTCGGTATCGTCATTTTCGTATTGATACTTATCGGCGGATTATGGGTGCCTCAGTTCGGACTTCTTACGGCATGCGGATTCGCTTTGGGCGCTTTTTTATCGGCATTGGCAGGTTACTTAGGCATGTTTAATGCTGTGCGAGCGAACATAAGAACTGCCCAGATTGCCCATAAAGGCGTAAAACCTGCATTGAAGTTTGCATTTAAAGGCGGTTCTGTTACTGGTTTAATGGTTTTAGGTCTCGGCGTACTAGGTATATCGGTTTTTATGTTAATCGGAAAACATACGAGCGGGCTTGAAGGTGTAATAAATTCATTGATAGGTTTCGCTTTCGGTTGCAGTCTTATTTCCGTATTTGCAAGGCTTGGCGGCGGCATATATACTAAAGCGGCAGACGTGGGTGCAGACCTCGTCGGAAAAGTAGAAGCCGGAATTCCGGAAGACGACCCAAGAAACCCCGCGGTTATTGCAGACCAGGTCGGAGATAACGTAGGCGACTGTGCGGGTATGGCGGCAGACGTATTTGAAACTTTTGCGGTTACAATTATTGCGTCTATACTGCTTGCATATTCGACATTTAAAGCAGGATTAAACGGAGGCGGCAGCGGTTTAATGCACGGTATACTTTACCCGCTTCTTTTGGGCGGTATTGCGGTTTTTACCTCGATAATCGGCGTATTTTTCGTAAGCGCTCCTACTAAAGAAAAAATTATGCAGGGTCTTTATAAAGGATTATTCGTTACAGGAATAGTTTCCGCAATTGCATATTACTTCTTTACTGAAGCTTTTATGCAGCATGTAGGTAAATATTCAGCAATAAATTATTATTATGCTTCGCTTGTAGGTCTTGTTTTAACAGGATTAATTATAGTAATAACCGATTATTTTACATCGACTGAGTTTTCTCCGGTTAAATCCATAGCGGAAGCATCTACAACGGGCCACGGCACAAATATTATAGCAGGACTTGCAGTCGGACAAATGGCGACTGCGCTTCCCGTTATAGCGATAGTATTCGGTATTTTGATTTCTTATCACTTCGCAGGTTTTTACGGCGTCGCTATTGCGGCTTCCAGCATGCTTTCTATGTCCGGTATGGTTATTGCCGTAGATTCGTTTGGGCCTATAACAGATAATGCCGGCGGCATAGCGGAAATGAGCGAACTTCCCGAAGACGTCAGAGAAACTACCGATGCCCTTGACGCAGTCGGCAATACTACCAAAGCCGTAACGAAAGGATATGCTATAGGTTCTGCGGCTCTTGCGGCTATCGTTCTTTTCGGAGAATATTCTAATTTGATACAAAATGGTTACGTAAAGGCCGGACTAGAAAAAATATCGTTTTCGATACATCAGCCTATGGTGTTAATAGGACTTTTCCTCGGCGCGATGCTTCCTTATATATTTGCTTCCCTTGCAATGAAGTCGGTCGGTAAAGCCGCCGGCGACATAGTAGTCGAAGTCAGGAGGCAGTTTAAAGAAATTCCCGGAATTATGGAAGGAACAGGAAAGCCGGAATACGGCAAATGCGTCGATATAGTTACTAAATCTTCCTTAAGGGAAATGATACTTCCGGCGTTTATTCCGATTGCGGGTCCGATAATATTCGGTCT
>JAKAKF010000212.1 GCA_021813595.1 bacterium | reverse complement strand
TTTACCAGTTTAATTTCGTTCTTAATATATTCCAGTAATCGTAATCCAAAGACGTAGAAAGATAAACTTTCGAAGAGTGTTTTTTGATTATTATTTCGTCGCCGTCGTAAAGCTTTAAGCCGTCTCTCCCGTCTGCGGAAATAAAAATATCCCTTTCCTGGGGCAGAATTTTTATTTTAAGTTCGCAGGGTTTTATAATAAGCGGTCTGTTTGAAAGGGTATGCGGGCATATAGGGGTTAAAATAAAAGCATCAATATCGGGCTGTACTATGGGTCCTCCGGCTGATAAAGAATACGCCGTAGAACCGGTCGGAGTAGCTATTATAAGTCCGTCCGCCCTGAAGTCGTTCAGCCATACGTCGTTGACGGAAACCGTCAGGTTAATTACCCTTGCGTGGATGCTTTTTTCTCTTGCTATGGTCGCTTCGTTTAACGAAACTAATTTTTCGATAGATTTGCTTTTTCTGAATACTTCGATATTTAACGCCATTCTCGGAATAAATTCTAAAGAACCGTCGAAAAATCTTTCTACGGCCTCTTTTTTTTTCCTTTCCGGAACTTCTACGAGAAATCCTAAAGTGCCGAAATCTATTCCTATAATCGGAACTTCGAGCGGAAAAATTTTTCCGAGAGTAATTAAAAGGGTTCCGTCTCCCCCGCAAACTACGACAAGTCCGACTCCTTTAGTATCGGAATGCGCAATGCCCATACTGGGCCTGACTATTCCTTCTATGCCGTTCCGTTTAAACAGCCGGCATACGTAGTTTGCGGATTTCAACGCTTCTTCGGCGCCTTTTTTATAAGAAACCAGAACCCTTTTAATATTTTTATTGAAATCCGATGAAAGCATTAAATCGCCTTAACGCTAATGAAGGGCTTTTGTTTCATTTAATAATCCGCCCTCTTTTATTATTTTAACCTGCCTGTCGGTTAAATTATATTTGAACTTATATTCCGCGTTCCCTTTAGTTTTGTTTATAAAAATTATCGGCTTGCGTTCGTCTAATTCCTTTAAAATATTCGGGGCGTTAAGCTCGTCTCCCTGCTCTATTTTATCATAATCGGCAGGGTTTTCAAAAGTCAGCGGCAATATTCCGAAATTGATAAGATTCGCAAAATGGATTCTCGCGAAGGATTTAGCTATTACAGCTTTGACTCCGAGATACATAGGCGCGAGCGCGGCATGTTCCCTGCTCGAACCTTGTCCGTAATTTTCCCCGCCTATTACGAAACCGCCCTTTTCCTTTAAAGCTCTTTCGGAGAAAGAAGGGTCGACAGATTCAAAAACATATTTGGATATTGCCGGTATATTGGAGCGAAGCGGAAGAATTTTAGAACCCGCCGGCATTATGTGGTCGGTAGTTATATTGTCGCCTACTTTAAGGAGAACCTTCCCGGCCATCGATTGGGAAAGTTTTTGCTGTACCGGAAGCGGCTTAATATTAGGTCCTCTGTAAACTTCCACCTCTTCGGGTTTAGTCGAAGGCGAAAGTATCATGGAATCGTCTATATCGAATTTCTCCGGCATCTTAATTTCCGGAGCCTTTCCGAGAGTTCTCGGATCGGTTATGTATCCGGTAAGAGCAGAAGCCGCGGCGGTCTGAACCGAAATAAGATAAATTTTTGCGTCTTTTGTTCCGCTCCTTCCTTCAAAATTGCGGTTGAACGTCCTCAAGGAAACTGCGCCCGACCGCGGAGCCTGACCCATTCCTATGCACGGCCCGCAGGTAGATTCGAGAATTCTTGCGCCGGCGGCTATTAAATCCGCAAGCGCGCCGTTTTTTGCCAGCATTTCGAAGACCTGCTTCGAGCCGGGCGATATTACGAGACTGACGTCCGGATGCACTTTTTTGCCTTTTAATATATTTGCGACGGTCATTAAATCAACGTAAGAAGAGTTTGTACAGCTTCCTATCGCGACCTGGTCCACTTTTATATCCTTTAATTCGCTTATCTTTGCAACCTGGTCTGGCATATGGGGTTTGGCGGCAAGAGGCTCCAGCGAACTTAAATCTATTTCCACGACTTCGTCGTAAACGGCGTCGGCGTCTGCCGAAAGCGGCGTATAATCAGCCATTCTCCCTTCCGCCTTTAAAAACTCCATAGTTCTTTCGTCGCTCGGAAAAACCGAAGTAGTCGCTCCCAGCTCCGCGCCCATATTGGTAATAACGGCTCTTTCGGGAACGGTCAGCGTTTTTACGCCTTCTCCGCCGTATTCGAAAATCTTCCCTACGCCGCCCTTAACCGTAAGCCTTCTTAAAAGTTCGAGAATAACGTCTTTTGCGGAAACCCAATCAGGGAGTTTTCCAGAAAGTTTAACTAAAACGACTTTCGGAGCCGTCATATAAAACGCTCCGCCGCCCATTGCCACGGCCACGTCTAATCCGCCTGCGCCTATAGCAATCATTCCCACGCCGCCCGCCGTAGGCGTATGGCTGTCGGAACCTAAAAGCGTCTTTCCAGGAACGCCGAATCTTTCCAGATTAACCTGATGGCATATGCCGTTTCCGGCTTTAGAATAAAATATGCCGTATTTGGCGGCTACGGTCTGCAAAAACCTGTGGTCGTCGGCATTTTCGAAACCGGTCTGAAGGGTGTTGTGGTCGATAAAACTGACCGATAAATCCGTTTTAACCTTAGGCACACCGATAGCTTCAAACTGCAGATAAGCCATAGTTCCGGTCGCGTCCTGCGTAAGAGTCCTGTCGATTCTTACGGCTATTTCTTCCCCAGGCTTTAAATTGCCGCTTACAAGATGCGCGCTTAAAATTTTGTTCGTTAAACTTTGTCCCATAAATTAAATCCTCCCGATTTAATTATTAATATTAATATTAATGTAAAAAGTTATCAATAATTATTTTATACAATGAAAATTAAACAGGCGTTTTATTTTTTCGACAATCTTACGGCAATAGACGGATTATGCAAAAAAGGATGTTTCTTGCGGGCTATTCCGTTTTATTTAAAAAATATGCAGTTATTTTAATATATTTTTTAAAAAAAGTAAACGGTTTTTTAATTTACAGCGCCCCCCTTGCGAATAAAACTGCGGGAACGGTTTTCAAAAGGATTATCAGGTCTAATTTTAATGACCAGTCGTCTATATATTTCAAATCCAGCTCGACTCTGTCGTCAAAACTCAGCATGCTTCTTCCGCTTATCTGCCAGAGACAGGTAATACCGGGTTTCATAGAAATCCTGCGCCGCTGTTTTATTGAATATTTCTTTACTTCGTCCGGCATAGGCGGACGAGGGCCGACAAGGCTCATATCTCCCCTTAAAACGTTATAAAACTGCGGAATTTCATCGAGGCTAGTCTTTCTCAGGATTTTTCCTATTTTAGTAATCCTCGGGTCTTTTTTAAGTTTTATCTCGATGCCGTCCCTGCTGAAATCCTTTATCAATTCTTCCCTTAATTCGTCGCTTCCGGAATACATAGTCCTGAACTTGTAAAAAGTAAAAAGCCTTCCGTTTTTGCCTATTCTTTTGCTCTTGTATAAAACGCTCCCCTTGGAATCAAGTTTAATCAGGAGCCCTATGATTAAAGCCGGCAACAAAAATATTATAATCGCAAAAACAGAACCGGCTATATCTATCAGCCTTTTTGCAAAAAGCCTTATATCGTCTTCCGGAGACGTATAAAACGAGATAACCGGAAAATCTCCGACTTTTTCGAATGAAACTTTAGAATATTTAAACGGTATAAAATTTGTAGGTATTTTAACGGTTATACCCTTTTCCTCCAGCAGTAAAGTAGCTTCTTTTATATCGGCTATTTCGCCGCCTTTAATATCGAATATAACTTCGTCCACAGGATTATCCAGTACAAAATCTATCAGACCGTTCTGGTCATTTTTATTTATTTCTTTAACTAATTTTATACCGAGATATTCGCTTGAAACAAGTATGTCTTTTATGCCTCCCGCACCTCTTTTACCGGATAAATCGGAAACAGCGGATGTTTCCGAATCTTCCCCTTTTACCAAAACGATATTCCTTGCGGAATATCCGCGCCTTTTTAGTTTTACGGCAAGCTTTCTTCCGGCATAATCCGCAATAATCAGCGACAAAAAAGAATAAACGGAAAAATATCCTATAAAAAGCCTTGAAACATAAGTAACTTTAAACATAAA
>JAKAKF010000184.1 GCA_021813595.1 bacterium | reverse complement strand
GTTTGCCGATACCACTTCTAACGTTACGACTTTCGGCGACCTTCCCCCTATGGACCAGGGCAGAAACGTATTGATAATTGCTAACGGCAAGGGAATAACCGCAAAAACTCCGATATTTTCTCCCGCAAAAAACAGCGTATCGGTAAAAGAGTATGCCGCCGTTTCCCGCGGAGGCAGGCTGAACGTTAAGTCTTCAATAATTTACTCCGGGGCATACGATATGTATAAAAGATATCTCTATTCATCCACGCCGGAAAGAAAAAAAAAGGACGGCATATTAAAAGACGTTATGTCTATTGTCCCAAATGCAAAACTTACCTCCTATTCTTTTAAAAATGGAAACAGCCTTACTAAGCCATACATAGAAAATTTCTCGTTTGCCGCAAAAAATTATTCCGGTAAAAACGGCAATACCGTTATGATAAGATTACCTTTGAGAACAAGGACCGAACTGACAAAAATAACTGCTATGGGTAAAAGAAAGTATTCTTTAAAGTTTGGATATAATTTTTCGGAAAAAACCGCAGTTTATCTAAGTTTTCCTAAAAATTATAAAATAGTTTTTATTCCTAAAGCCGTAAATATCAGAAATGCCGTCGGTTCTTTCGCTGTGAACTATTCCATAAAAAAAGATACGGTGGTTTTCCGTTCGTATTTTTCCGTAAACGGTTATAAAATAAAACCCAGGAACTATGCCTCGGCAAAAAAATTGTTTAATACCGCAATAAAAACACTCAGCAGGCAAGCTTTTATATTTCATGAATAATAAAAATCTTTCCTCCCATAATAACTGGTTTAAAGAGATTTCTTTAGGGAAATCTTTGGAAATCGGCCTTGTTCAGGTTTATACCGGAAACGGAAAAGGCAAAACTACCGCCGCCATAGGACAGGCGCTGAGAGCAAGCGGACATAATATAAAATCCTTAATAATACAGTTTCTAAAGGGCGGCTCGTATTCAGGCGAGGTCAAAGCCATAGAAAACTGCGTTCCGCTTATTAAAATTTATCAAGCGGGAAGCCCTTTTTTTATAAATAAGGATAAAATATCGGAAAAAGACATAGATTCCAACAGGAAAGGATTGGCTTTAGCCGAAGAAGCCGCATTCGGAGAAAACGATAATGGAATCGGAATATTAGTGCTTGACGAAATTAACGTAGCGATAAATTTAGGCATAATTAAAACAGAAGAAATTATAAAATTGATAAAAAACAAACGACGGGATTTAGAATTAATACTGACGGGCAGAAATGCTCCCAGAGAAATACTAGATATTGCCGATTTAGTTACGGAAATGAAAGAAATAAAACATTATTATAACAAAAATATTCCTTCCAGAATCGGGATAGAGAAATAATATGCCGAAAAACAAATATTAATTGATTTTTTATCTTATTATATAATATAATAAGCCTTTCTAATTTGCAATTACATAATATAAAAATACGGAGGCATTTTAATGAAAGTAAGCATAATCGGCGCAGGGAGGCTTGGAGCGACACTTGCATATACTCTTACTCTTAAGGATATCGTAAGAGAGATTACGCTGATAGATATAAACCACAATCTATCGAGGGGCGAGATGCTCGATATTTCACACGGAATTTCACTGACAGGCTATACGAGGGTAAAAACAGCCGATTACGACTCCGTCAAAAATGCAGATATCATAGTTATAACCGCGGGCATTCCTAGAAAACCTGGAGAATCGAGACTAGACCTGAATAAAAAAAACGTGCACATATTAAAAGATATAGTAAACAACATTACTAAATACAATAAAACCGCAATTCTTTTCGTAGTATCCAATCCTGTCGATATAATGACCTATGTCGCTTATAAAGTTTCCGGATTCGAAAGAAAAAAAGTATTCGGCATGGGAACTATGCTCGATACTACAAGACTGCGTTCGGCAGTAGGGTCGTTTTTCGACTTAAACCCTAAAGACGTCGATATAATGTTCCTTGGCGAACACGGGGACAGCATGACGCCGGTTTTTTCACTTGCCGGCATAAACAGCGTACCGTTGAGTTCTATACCTGGATACGATAAGAAAAAACTTGAAGAAATTGCCGAATATTCAAGAACATGCGCGGCCGAAGTAATTGCTTTAAAAGGTTGAACGATATTCGCTCCCGCCGTAGTGATGGCTGAAATAATAGAATCCATGGTAAAGGACAGAAGGCAGATAATGCCTTTATCCGTTTACCTTGAGGATTATTACGGTATCAGCGGAATATATACCGGGGTTCCGGCGATTCTTTCAAAAGACGGCATAGAAACCGTAATAAAACCGCCGCTTAACGAAAAAGAAATAGAAGGACTGAGAGGTTCGGCCTCCGTAATACAGAATGCGATAAAGGACTTGAAGGAAGGCGGATTTATAGATTAGGCTAGATTAAGGTTTGGTTGCGTTTTTTTAGGCAAAATTATTGCGTTATAATGCGCCGCGCCTGAATTTTCCGCTTGAAAGCACTCCGATTATGCGCGAAGTTTTACCCGCATTCTCTTCACCGATAGAAGTTATATCGAAATTCCCGGTATGCGCCTGAAGTCCATAAATATTAAGATAAAGAACATAATCGTTCATAAGATTCAAGCTTTTTTCAAAACTTTTTTCAAGCGAGAAAACAGAAATATCTACCCGCCCTTTATTTACCGACAAATATTTTATGCCGGTCTCTCCGAACCTGTGAATAGACAACAGATAAAGTATATATGAAACGTTAACCTGATTTTTGGCGACCTGCCTGAAAAATACTAGATTCGTTTTAATCTTTTTAAGCCTCGTAATATCGCTTTTTAATTGAAAATTTAAATTATTTAAAACTTTATCGTATTTATTTGAATAATTAATATAAGATACATATATAAAAACGATAACGGACCATGATAGGACGGTTAGGAAGATGAAAATGCCAAGCTTAAAAAATGGATTTAATGCAAAATATTTATTATTTTCCCCGCTTTCAAGAATTTTTTCTAAATCGGCATGGAAATCCGGTTCTTTATGAATATCTGACATAATAAATTATACCTGTCGGTTTATTTTAAAAAACATTTTTTGCCTGATTAATTTATATCATATAATTTAATTTTTGTAAAATAAGCAAAATTGCTTATATAAAAATATCCGGAAGCCTTTGCCGCGTATAGCCGAAGGCAAAACAACTTCCGGATGATATTTATTATTTTTTATTTGGAAATAACGACAAAATGATCTCTTCTGTTCATAGCATAGCATGATGAGGTATCAGCCGAGCAAACAGGTCTGCTTTTTCCATAAACTACTGCTTTTAGTCTATTAGGCTCAATCCCTGAATTTTCGAGATAATTTTTAGCCGATTCAATTCTCCTTGAAGCAAGAGCCATATTGTATGAAATAGAGCCTCTCTCGTCGCAGTTTCCCTGAATTTGTACTACTACGTTAGGGTTATTTTTTAAATATTGCGCGTCTCTTTTGAGAATGGCTATGTCTTTGTGCGTAAGAGCGGCGCTGTTTAGGGCAAAATAAATATCATGCAAAGATATATTATATCTAGAAACATGTTGCTTCGGAGCAACAGGCTTAACCGCTTTTACCGGTTTAGGCTTTGCGACAGGTTTAGGAGTAGGCGCAGGCGCCTCCAAACAACAGTTATAGGAAGAGCTGCACGGGCTAGATAAATAAGACGTACCCCTGTTATTCCCAAAGCCGCACGGAGTCGTCCAGTCCGTTCCGTTTCCCGCAAATGATTTAACTGGAGTTACTGCTGAAATAATAAAAAATGCAAATGCCGCAATAATTAAAAACAAGAATCCGTTTTTTTGATTTTTTTCTTTCATAAAGAACCTCCTCATTAAAAGATTAAGAAATTAATTTTAATATTTTTATTATACATAAAAATTATACCATTGTTATATAAATTATACCATTTTTTTAATAAATATTTTTAATTTAAATATTTTTAATAAGAATATGTAAAATTGTTTTCTTGAATTTTATTCCGTTATGTTGTAAAATCTTATTTATTCCGCAGTTCATTTCTTCGCTCATACGTGAAGAAATACGATTAATCCCGCTATAAGCCGAAGTGGTGGAATTGGTAGACGCACCGGACTCAAAATCCGGCGGGAGCAATCCCATGGGGTTTCGATTCCC
>JAKAKF010000162.1 GCA_021813595.1 bacterium | reverse complement strand
AATTAACGTTTTATATTTATAATATAATCGGAAAATTTTTCTATTCTTTCAACGCATCTTTCTTTTCCAAGAGAAAATATCATCTCGTATATAGGAGGACTGACTTTTTCTCCTGTAAAAGCAAGCCTTATTGTCATAGCTTTTTCTTTTATCGTCCAGTTGTTTTTAGACAGGAAACCGTTAAATTCGTTTTTTATAGATTCTATAGAATTTTTCAGTTTTTCCAAGGCATTTTCTTTACCCGTTCGAGTGTCTAAATCCATACCCCCGCAATTAAAAATTTCATCGCTTAAACCTGCGATAAATTCCCCAAACGATTTTAAAAACGCAGAATCGTTTTCGTTAAAATTGAATTCGTTCAGAATTTCATCTTTATAATTTATAGTTTCATCGATAAAAAAATCCAGTTTATTCCTAAATTCTACCAGTGTTTTCGCACGTGATTTAAGAGAATCGACGAGAGCGGCGGTTTTTATATCGAGGGATAGGGGGATTTGAAAATCGTCTTTTATATCGTTAATTAAATTGATTAAAATAAACGGGTCTTTTAATTTTATATAATGGGAATTCAGCCAAAGCAATTTTTCGGTATTGAATACGGCGGCGGACTTGCTTATGTTTTTTAAATCGAAATATTTTATTATATCTTCCATAGAAAATATTTCGTCGTTTCCATGGGACCAGCCGAGCCTTATTAAATAATTGACAATGGCCTCCGGCAAATAACCCTCTTTTTTGTATTGGTTGACGGACGTAGCGCCATGCCTTTTCGATAACCTTTTTCCGTCGGAACCCAGTATCATGGAAACATGGGCAAATTCCGGCGCGTTAAAACCTAATGCATTATACAGCATTATCTGCTTGGGCGTGTTACTTAAGTGATCGTCTCCCCTTAAGATGTGCGTTATTCCGGTAAGAGCGTCGTCTATAACGACGGCAAAATTATAAGTCGGAATGCCGTCCTCCCGGACTAGTACAAAATCGTCTATTTCATCGTTGTTAACGTTTATATACTGGTTTCTTATCAGGTCTTTAAATCCCGTAGCGGCACCGGAACTCCTGTCCACCCTAAATCTGATAACATGGGGGGTTTTTAAAAGGGCTTCGTCCGGTTTTAATTCGCGGCATCTTCCGACGTACATCGGTTTTTTGTTTTCTGCGATAAGCTTATTCCTGTCTTCTTCCAAAAGCTCTTTCGAACAAAAGCAGTAGTAAGCTTTGTTTTCTTTTAGAAGTTTATCTACGTAAGATTTATAAATACCGAGCCGTTCGGATTGAAATATTGTTTCTTCGTCGGGAAATATGGAAAGCCACTTAAGGCTTTCCATTATATCTTCTTCGAACCTTTTTTCCGAGCGTTCAAAATCCGTATCCTCAATCCTTAAGGCAAATTTTCCGGCGTTATGTTTTGCGTAAGCGTAGTTAAAAAGAGCCGTTCTGGCCCCTCCTATATGCAGGTAACCGGTAGGGCTCGGAGCGAATCTTGTTTTCATATTATCCATTAATTTTTTTAATATATAACGATAGAAGAATATCCGACCACGCTTGAATAGTCGCCTGACGCATCTCCGGAGTTCGTATAGCCTATAAGCTTCGATTTTGTACGGCCCGCCATTTTAGCGACATTAAGCATTATGGCCGCCGGAATGAAACCGCACATAGTAATATCGTTTTCCCTGACTTTTTCGTATAATCCGCGGGGATTTAAATCCAATATTTCTCTAATGGCGATATCGTCTTTTAATTTGGCGGATTCCGCCGGTTCGTAATGGGTCATATCGGAACTTGCGACTATTAAAACGTCGTCGAGCAGATTCAATTTCCTCAAAGCGTTATATATCGCCTTTGAAGCGTTCAGCGCATCGGCGTAACTTATAAAAGAAACTACTATTGGAACAATCTTAAAATCTTTTTTTAAATTATAGAGAAGGGGTATCTGCACTTCGACGGAATGTTCTTTCAAATGGGCAAACTCGTCGGAAACAAAAGGACTTCCGGCGTCTTCTATTATGGCTCCGGCAAGCTCGGCGTTAATAGGAACGGAAAAATCTTTAAAGTCGTATTTGCCGTTATCCATAACGGAATAATCGGCTCCCATACCCGTATGGTTCGGACCTATAATAATAATATTATTTTTTATATCAATGCTTGAAAAACCGGCGTATGCCGTCTTTCCCGAATATACGTATCCTGCGTGAGGCGATACAATGCCGAAAGCGTTTATTTTTTCTTTCGGAGGAACGACTCCGAAGGAATATATTAAATTATTTATATTATTCAGCCCTTCAGGATAAAAATAACCCATTGCGGCTGGTTTTCTAATCAATTAACTCACCTTCTTACTAAATTATACCACAAAATTAAGCATTGCAAGCCTCGACGTAAATTAAGGTTTCGTCAGGATTCACGCTGTCTCCTTCTTTTATATAAATTTCTTTAACCACGCCGTCGATAGGAGTATGTATCTCGTTTTCCATTTTCATCGCTTCTACTATTAAAACGGTATCGCCCGCTTTTACCGGACTGCCTTCTTTAACTATAACTTTTGTAATTCTTCCGGGCATGGGGGCATAAACGTCCCCGTCTCTTTTAGGAGAAGGCCTTTTCGACCTTGCTATGCTTTCGCCGACTATCTCTCCCCCTGCGCTCGGGACGATTTCAGTAAGCGATTCTATGACTACTTCTTCGAGGGCACCGTCGATATTCAAGAAAAACGGTCTTTTTTGGTCGGATTTGTGTCCTACGCCTGCAATTTTTATCTTATAACTTTCGCCGTGAACGGTAACGATAAACTCGCTCGGAGCCAGTCCTCCGTCTTTTTCCAAAGCGGCTGCCGATTCTTGCGGGATGTTCTGCTCCTGCACCGGACTTAAAACCGATTCTTTATCGGTAGGTTTCGAATAATCCGGCAAAACTCCTTCTTTCCTCGCTTTAAAAAACTCTAAGGCGATATTGGGAAATAAGACATACGAAAGTAAATCTTCTTTGTTTATTTTAAACCCTTTAATATCTTTGTATTCTTTTGATAATTCCGGCTCTATCAAATCCGCAGGCCTGACGGTAACTATTTCTTCGTTTCCGAGCACGCGTTTCTGTATATCGGAATTAATTTCGGCAGGCGGTTTGCCGTAATAGCCTTTAAGGTAATTTCTTGTTTCGCTTGTTACCACTTTATATTTTTCGCCCGTTATAACGTTAAGGGCGGCCTGCGTTCCTACAATCTGGGAGGTAGGAGTCACTAACGGAGGAAAACCGAAATCCTCCCTGACCTGGGGGACTTCGTAAAGCACCTCCTCCATTTTATCTAGAGCATTCTGCTCTTTAAGCTGGTTTGCCAGATTAGACATCATTCCGCCGGGAACCTGAGTAACTATGATATCCGCATTAATATTTGTATATTCGCTTTCCAAAGAGCCGTATCTTTTCCTTACGTTTCTGAAATAATCCGCAACTTCTTTAAGTTTTTCGAGGTCCAGGTCGATATCGTAACCCATCTCGGATAACGTAAAAACCATAGACTCGGTTGGAGGATGCGACGTTCCGCACGACATAGAAGAGATGGCCGTATCGATATTATCCGCTCCCGCTTCAACCGCTTTCAATAAAGACATAGAAGCAAAACCGCTGGTCGAATGGGAATGCACATGTATAGGAAGGCTTATTTTTTTTCTAATCATAGATACAAGATTATAAGCGTTAGTGGGAGAAAGAAGTCCCGCCATATCTTTTATGCATATAGTGTCCGCGCCCATATTCTCAAGCTCCAAAGCCATCTGCGTAAAAAGCTCGTTCGTATGGACGGGGCTTGTCGTATAACATATAGTAGCCTCAACGATCTTTTTCTTCTTTTTTGCCGTTTCTACGGCTTTTTTTATGTTTCTGAAATCGTTCAGCGAATCGAATATCCTGAATACGTCTATACCGTTATCGGCGCTTAACGAAACAAACTTTTCAACCACGTCGTCCGCATAATGCCTGTAGCCGACTAAATTCTGCCCCCTTAAAAGCATCTGCAGCCTTGAGTTTTTATATGCTTTTCTGACTCTTTTGAGTCTTTCCCACGGGTCTTCTTTTAAAAACCTCAGGCACGAATCGAACGTCGCTCCTCCCCACACCTCTAAAGACCAGAATCCAATATTATCTAGAACATTAGCTATGCCGAGTATATCAGGTGTAATCA
>JAKAKF010000256.1 GCA_021813595.1 bacterium | reverse complement strand
AGTTTTACTTTTTTGGGGTATAATCTTTTAGACCCGCTTTTTAAAAATATAAAAGTCAGGCAGGCTTTAAGCTACGCGATAAATAAAAAAGAAATAATAAAAGGAGCGCTGCTTGGTTTGGGGGTTCGCTGTTACGGGCCTTTTATGCCGGGAACATATTTTTACGATAAGAACTTAAAAAAGTACGATTATAATCCCGTTAAAGCTTTGAAACTTTTTAACGAGGCGGGTTGGAGCCTTAAAAACGGAGTTTTGGAAAAAAGCGGCAGACCTTTTAGATTTACTATACTTACTCCGCAGGGGAATCAGGAAAGATTATCCGCCGCAGAAATAATACAGCAAAATTTAAAAAAGATAGGCATCAGGGTAGGCATCAGGGTTATGGAGTGGACATCCCTTATTTCGGAATTTATTATGAAGAAAAGATTTCAGGCGGTCCTGCTCGGATTTACTATAACTCCCGATCCTTACGATAACGCAGCTATATTTACCGGCTCTAATATCGTTCCTAAGGGTTTAAATTTTACTTCTTTTAATGACCCCGAAATAGACGATTTATTCAGAAAAGCGCGGTCAACGTTTGATTTAAAAAGGCAAAAGGATTATTATTTTAAAATTCAGAGAATTCTTGCAAAAGAAGCCCCTTATACTTTTTTGTATATTCCATATGCAATGCCTGTGGTAAAAAAGGAAATTAAAGGAATAAAACCGGCTCCGGCGGGAATAGGATACGATATAAGAAAATGGTATTATGCCGAATTTACGGACTAATTTAAAAATAATAAGACAAAGGTTAATCAAGCCGGAGGAAATCATAATGAAAAAAGAAACAAAGCTAACTCATCTCGACGAAAAAGGAATGCCTAAAATGGTCGATGTTTCCCCAAAAGATAATACCGTAAGAATCGCCGCCGCCCATGCAAAAGTATCTATGTCCGCAGAAGCGTTTCAACTTGCCGTAGGCAAAGGCGGCAAAAAAGGAGATGCATTAGGAACGGCAAAAATTGCGGGAATTATGGCGGCAAAAAAAACTTCCGAATTAATACCCTTATGTCATCCTTTAAACATTGAAAGCTGTGATATTGCTTTCAAACCGGACGAAAATGAAAATTCTATAACTATAATTTCTACGGTTAAAATATCCGGCAAAACCGGAGTGGAAATGGAAAGCTTGACGTCGGCGTCGGTAGCGGCGTTAACCGTTTACGATATGCTAAAAGCGGTAGATAAATCTATCGAAATATCGGAAATTTATCTGATAAGCAAAGAAGGAGGAAAAAGCGGCCGGTATAATAGATAAAATTTTATTGCAAATTTTAAAGGTTTATCCTATAATATTTAAAAAATTGCATTCCTAAAAAAAGACTATAAAATAGAGGTTGTAAATGTTAAAACATGACGTTGTTATCGTCGGCGCCGGACTTGCGGGATTAAGAGCCGCCGTCGAACTTAGAAAAAAAGGGATAGACGCGGTGATAGTAAGCAAGGTTTATCCTACGAGGTCGCATTCCGGAGCGGCTCAGGGAGGAGTCAACGCGGCATTCGACGAAAACGATTCGTGGGAATCCCATTTTTTCGATACGGTTAAAGGCAGCGATTATCTCGGCGACCAGGATGCGATAGAAATTTTGACGAGCGAAGCCCCCGCCAACATACTCGACCTTCAGAGAATGGGGGTGGTATTCAATAGAAACGATAAGGGAGGCATTGCACAGAGACCTTTCGGCGGGCAGAGTTTCCCCCGTTCCTGCTATTATGCCGATGCGGTAGGGCATATGATGCTGCACGGACTTTTCGATAACGTCCTTAAATATAAAACAAAAATTCTCTACGAATATTTCGTTACAAGTTTAGTTACCGATAACGGAAAGGTCAGCGGAGTAGTAGCTTACGATATTAAAAACGGAAAGTTTGAAGGTATTGCCGCAAAAGCGGTACTGTTTGCTACCGGCGGTTACGGACAGGTATATTCTTCCAATACGAACGCTCTCATAAATACGGGAGACGGTATGGCCGTTTCTATTAAAGCGGGCGTTCCTTTAATGGATATGGAATTCGTGCAGTTTCATCCTACGACTCTTAAAAGTACGGGAATATTGGTTACCGAAGGCGCGAGGGGAGAGGGCGCTTATCTTCTTAATTCTCTTGGCGTCAGGTTTATGTCGAAATATGCTCCCAAGGCTATGGAGCTTGCCCCCAGAGACGTCGTGGCCAGAGCGGAACAGACCGAAATTAACGAAGGAAGAGGAGTTGACGGCGCGATACTTTTAGACGTAAGGCATTTAGGCAAAGAAAGGATAATGGAAAAGCTTCCCCAAATAATGCAGTTATCCATTGATTTCGAAGGCGTCAATCCAATTTACGAACCGATTCCTATCAGACCCGGAGCCCACTACTCCATGGGCGGCATTAAAACCGATTATAACGGCAGGACGGTAATTGAAGGCTATTATTCGGCGGGAGAATCAGCCTGCGTCAGCGTTCACGGGGCAAACAGGCTTGGAGGAAATTCTCTTCTGGATACCGTGGTATTTGGAAGAAGAGCCGGAATCGATATAGCCGAATTTTTAAAAACCGCAGACGAAAGAAAATTCGATGAAAAGGCGGTCAAAAGAGACGAGGAAGCTTTTGAAAAGCTTAAAAAATCTTTAGGAAAAGAGAGGCACGGTTTGTTAAAATCGGAACTTCAGGAAGAGATGAGAGCCGACGTAGGCGTTTTCAGGGAAGAAAATGCTATGAAAAAAGCTCTAGAAAAAATTATCGAACTCAAAGAACGCGCAAAAAACATAGGTATAGACGACAAATCTAAGACTTTTAATACCGATATAGTCGAGGCGTTCGAGTTTAACAATATACTTCTGATAGCCGAAGTTATCACGAGAGGCGCAATTTTAAGGAAAGAATCGAGAGGCGCGCATTATAGAACGGATTTTCCCGAAAGAGACGACGAAAAATGGCTTAAACATACATTAGCTACTTTAGACGGTAAAGAAAATATAAAATTCGATTTTTCCGAAGTTGCCGTGACAAAATTTAAACCTCAGCCGAGGACGTATTAATAGAAAGGGGAAATATAATGGAATTTAAGATTAGGGCATACAGATTTAATCCCGATACCGACGAAAAACATTATTACAAAGAATATACGGTTGAAGATTATCCGGGTATGACCGTGCTAAACGCTTTAATAAAAGTAAAATCAGAATTAGACGGGACTTTGAGTTTCAGAAGGTCGTGCAGAAGCGCTATATGCGGTTCATGCGCCATGAAGATAAACGGCATATCGAAACTTGCCTGTAAAACTCAGGTAAGTCCCGAAATAGAAAAATTCGGCATAATTAATGTAGAACCCCTTGCAAATATGCCGGTTATACGCGACCTTATAGTCGAACAGGAGAGTTTTTTCGATAAAATAAAAGAAATCAAGCCTTATCTTCTCGGGCAAAGGGAAGACGAGGCGCACAATAGTTTTCATGCATTGAAAGAAGGCGAGAAAATAAGCCAGCCCGTATATTATAAATATGAATTTCAAAATCTGACTGGAAATAACGATACTCCTAATTGTATTTTATGCGAGTGCTGTTATTCTGAATGCGGAGGAGTAGCCGGCAACCCGAGATATTTAGGACCCGCCGCCTTAGCCAAACTTTACAGATACAGCGAAGACCCAAGAGACAACGACAAAAACGGCTCACGCTTAGTTAACGGTTCAAAGCCAGACGGAATGTGGGATTGTGTTCACTGCCAGTCCTGCGAAGAATTTTGCCCAAAAGGCATTTCGCCCGTAAAATCTATAGTTAAACTTCACGAAAGAACTATTAAGAATTCTATAACATTTTCCGCAGGTTCAAAACATGTCGTTTCAATAGCCAAGTCTATCGGGGAAACCGGAAGACTCGATGAAATAAAGGTTGCATTCGATTCCGGCGGCATATCCGGACTTATAAACGATTTACCTATGGCTTTCGGCGCCGGACTAAAAGGAAAAATTCCTCCACTGAGGCTTAAATTAATAAAAGATATGGACGATATAAGGCTTGCATACAAAGAATTAGATCTGGAGGAAAAATAATGATTACCTATGCTTATTATCCGGGCTGCGTAGCTCAGGAAAGCGGTAAGGAACTGGATAATGCTACTAAATTTATAGCATATAAATTAGGTATAAATTTAATTCCTATGCCTGAAGCTTCCTGTTGCGGAGGAGGCGTAAT
>JAKAKF010000287.1 GCA_021813595.1 bacterium | reverse complement strand
AGGATGTATTTAAGATGGTCGGAGAGAAAGAAATTTAAAACTGCTATAATGGAGTTTAACGCCGGCGAAGAAGCAGGCGTTAAAAGCGTTACGTTCGTCGTGTACGGAAAATATGCATACGGCTATCTTAAAGCGGAAAGCGGAGTCCACAGGCTCGTTAGAATTTCGCCCTTTGATGCCAATAAAAGGAGGCATACTTCTTTTGCATCGGTTTTTGTTTATCCTGAAATCGATGATTCTATCGACATAGTTATAGACGAAAAGGATGTAAAAACGGATACTTACCGTTCAAGCGGAGCCGGAGGACAGCATGTAAATACGACCGATTCGGCGGTTCGGTTAACCCATATTCCGACCGGAATCGTCGTTGCCTGCCAGAATGAAAGGTCTCAGCATAAAAATAAGGAAACGGCGTATAAGCTTTTAAGGGCAAGATTATACGATTATTATAAGAAAAAGAAGGAAGAAGAAGAAGATAAAATTAATAAAACTAAAAAAGAGATATCGTGGGGTTCGCAGATAAGGTCATATACGCTTAATCCCAACAGGGTTATAAAGGACCACAGAACCGGCGTCACTATTTACGACGACAGGAGCGTTTTCGACGGAGACATCGACGAGTTTATCAGCGCATATCTGCTGGGCGTCAGAGCTAAAGAGTAGTTTTCGTTGTTTGATATTGGTTATCTATTGAGATTGCTTCGCTATGCTCGCAATGACGTACATAATGGTGTCATTGCGAGCATAGCGAAGCAATCTCATAACGGACAGAGTCCGGCGTAGATAGCTAATCTCGAATTACTGAAAAAATTTGTAACTGCTTAACGAAAAATTAAAGCAATAGGAGGGCATCTTGGAACAGGAATTAAATATTATAGAAAATAACCGCTTGGATAAATTAAAAAAATTAAAAGAAAGAGGAATCAACCCTTTTTCAAACGATTTTGAAAAAAAAGAAAATATAAAGGATATAATAGAAAAATACGGCGGCAGGGATAAAGATTTTTTTGAAAATAACAGGGTCAATGCTGAAACTGCCGGAAGGATTATTATTATAAGAAGTTTCGGCAAGGCTTCTTTCTTCAGGCTGAGAGACGGTTTTGGCGAAATACAGTGCTATATTCAAAAAGATGCGGTTAAAGAAAAAGATTTCGAACTATTTAGCGAATATATAGATATAGGGGACATATGTGCGATAAAAGGGCACCTTTTTAGAACAAGGACGGACGAATTAACGATAAAAATAGAACATATAGAAATTTTAACCAAATCGCTTCTTCCACTGCCCGAGAAATGGCACGGGCTTAAAGATATCGAAGCGCGTTTCCGAAAAAGATACGTAGATTTAATAGCAAGCGGAGAAGTCAGGGAAATATTCAGAAAAAGAGCCGAAACAATAAACTTCATCCGTTCGTTTTTAAATTCGTACGATTTTTTGGAGGTCGAAACTCCGGTTATGCAGGCCAATCCCGGAGGCGCGACGGCGAGACCTTTTAAAACTCACCATAACGCCCTCAATATAGAACTTTATATGAGGATAGCGCCGGAATTATATTTAAAAAGATTAGTCGTGGGAGGATTCGACAGGGTTTACGAAATAGGAAGAAATTTTAGAAACGAAGGTATTTCCGTCAAGCATAATCCTGAGTTCACCATGCTTGAATTTTATATGGCATACTCTACATACGAATATTTAATGGATTTTGTCGAGAAAATGCTTTCGGAGTTAGCGGTACGTATTTGCGGTTCTTTCGAAATAGAATACGGTTCCGAAAAATTGAATTTCAAGCCGCCTTTTAAAAGAATAAAACTGAAGGAAAGCTTGTGCGCCGTGGGAGGTTTTAAACCTGAAGAAATAGATTCCGCGGATAAGGTTTACGAAATTCTGAGAGCAAGAAATACTGCAGGAATAAGCAGAACAGACAGCCTTGGAGAATTATTGACTTTATTGTTTGACGAAACCGTAGAGCCGAAACTCGTTAACCCGACTTTCGTGACCGATTATCCTGTAGAAAGCTCTCCGCTTGCAAGAAGAAACGACCGCGACGGGTCGGTAACGGACAGATTTGAATTGTTCATAGCAGGCAGAGAGATAGGCAATGCATTCTCCGAGCTTAACGACCCAATAGACCAGGAAGAGCGTTTTAAATTACAGGTTGAAGCAAAAGTAAAAGAAGGCCTTCCCGTAGAAATGGATGACGATTATATCGAAGCGCTGAAGCAGGGACTGCCTCCTACCGCCGGATGCGGCATAGGCATAGACAGGGTAGTGATGCTCATGACGAATTCGCATTCTATCAGGGACGTGATATTATTTCCGTTGCTTAAACCCTTGAAATAGATAAAATAGCCGAATATGAATTTTCATACTAAAATCGCCCTTCATTATTTAAAGCCGAAAAATAATTCATTTATATCTTTATTGAGTTTTATATCGGTAATGGGGATAATGATAGGCGTAATGGCATTGATAGTCGTTATATCCGTTATGAGCGGCTTCGACCACGCCTTGGAAAAAAGGGTAATAGGGATAGAGTCGCAAATTATAGTATTAAATTACAACGGTTTCGTAAATAATTACAAAAAAGCCGTTAAAAAAATATCATCCGTCAAAGGCGTAAAAAACATTTCACCTTTTATATATACCGATATAATGATATCCTCCGCATCTACTTCGACCGGAAGCGTTTTAAGGGGAATAGACGTAAAAACCGAGAAAAAAGTTACCGACCTTAAGAGATATCTTATTAAGGGACGCTTATCAGGATTAGATAATAAAAATAAAAACGAAATAGTTTTAGGAAAAGTTTTAGCTCAAAATCTCGGCGTTTCCATAGGCGACAGGGTAACTATAATTTCTCCGGATGGCGAAATTACCCCATTTGGGGTTATGCCTAAAACGGAAAAATTTATCGTTTGCGGTATTATAAACAGCGGAATGTATAATTACGATTCGACTCTTTCTTTTGTTTCCCTTAAAAACGCGCAGGCGTTTCTCGGTTTGTCCGCAAATTCGGTTACAGGCATCGAAATTAAGCTCGACAATCTAAGTTCGGCAAATAGTTTTGCAAGAAAGATAGCCGCTAAACTTAACGGAAATAAAACATCCTCGTCTTATTATGCTTTAAGCTGGGAGGAGCTTAATAAAAATTTATTTTCAGCGATAAAATTAGAGAAGCTCACGATGTTCGTAATTCTATCCCTTATCGTACTGGTGGCGGCGTTTAATATTATTTCCACTCTCATAATGGTGGTAATGGAAAAAAGAAAGGATATAGCCATATTGAAATCTATAGGCGCAAGTTCTAAAGATATTATGATTATTTTTATAGCGCAGGGAGTTATAATAGGCGCAATCGGCACTTCGCTCGGACTTTTATCAGGCTTTTTAATCTGCTATCTTGAAAAAACATATAATATAATAAGCCTTCCGTCTTCAGTTTATTATATAACTACCCTGCCGGTAAGAATGACTGCCGGCGAGTTTATAGCAATAGGGTCGTCGGCACTTTTTTTGAGTTTTATAGCTACGCTGTATCCGTCCTATAAAGCCGGTAAAATAGACCCTGCCGAAGGTGTAAGACATGAATAAGAATATGACGGACAATAATAACGATTTTGCGGTTTCGTTAAAAAAAGTCGGTAAAACATTTACGACCGGCGACGAAACGGTTAATATTCTGAACGAAGCGGATCTTGAGATAAAAAAAGGGGATACTTTTGCCGTGACCGGCGAGTCGGGTACCGGCAAAAGCACCCTTCTCCATATAATCGGTACGCTCCTTAAACCGGATTCCGGACTGGTCGGGTATTTCGGAAATTCAAATATTTACGATTTTTCGGATGCCGGCCTTGCACGATTCAGAAATAAAAACATAGGCTTCGTTTTTCAGTTTCATTATCTGCTGAACGAATTCAGCTGTTTAGAAAACGTAGCTATGCCTCTATTTATAAAGAAAGAACCTAAAGAAAAGGCGTTAAAAACGGCAAGAGACTATCTATGCGAAATGGGATTAGAGAAAAGACTTAATTTTAAGCCTTATATGCTTTCTGGAGGAGAACAGCAAAGGGCGGCTATCGCAAGAGCGCTTGTCTGTTCTCCGGAAGTTATATTAATGGATGAGCCTACGGGAAACCTAGACCCGCGGCACGCGGGAATACTGCATAACATAATTATAGACCTTAATAAAAAATACGGTAAAACTTTAGTGGTGGTTACTCACGATAAGGAA
>JAKAKF010000205.1 GCA_021813595.1 bacterium | reverse complement strand
GGCTTTTAACGCAACATCCGGAGCCGATATATTATATAAATTTATACCTTCGCCAAGATTTTTTTTACCGACGATTTCATACATGTTATTTAGTACCTCTCAGAATATAAAAATAAATTTAGACATATTGATGATGGAGGCGGCACTCGGAATTGAACCGAGGTATAGAGGTTTTGCAGACCTCTGCCTTACCGCTTGGCTATGCCGCCTTAAAAATATTACGGATTAATTATTTATTATAATACTTTTTTATTTTTTTTAAAATAAAAAAATACGTACGGGTTTTTATTATTTATACAGCAGGAGGCTCTTAGCTCTTATTTTCCGGTTGACTTTTGGCAAGCGCGCTTTAAGTTTTTTGAAATTTATTCCTTCGGGCTTAGCATAAATAGAAAATGTACCGACTCTGTTAAATACGGTTTTTACTAAAGCTATGCCTTTATTGAAAGATTTAAAGCTGAACAGGCTGCTTCTTTCTATACCGTTTTGTGAAATTAAAACCAATTTAACCTTTCCTTTCATTTTATTTATGTCGTTTATCACGTTTCCGTATTTATCTACGGAAACAATTTTAATTATAAAAGGTTTTCCCGCCGGAACTTTAGCGATGTTCGTAGATATAAGAAATTTGTTAAAATAGGAAGGATAGATATCGATATTTTTACTAATAAAAACATGGGTTCTTCCGTCATAATCCACTTCGAAATTAAGCCGGCTCGAACCGGCCCTGTCGGAGATAAAACTAAATTTGCCCGAACCGTTTTTAATATAATTTGCCGGTATAATTCTCGGACGAACTTTAAAATTATCTCCGGTAAGATAAATTTTTATGTCCCCGTTAGGCTTAGGCATAAAACGTATAGGATTGCCGTACTGGTCAACCGCATAAACTTTAACGCCGAAAGGTTCGCCTGCCGTTGCTTTCAAGGGAGCCGATATTTCTAAATTATGAAAGGGGCCCGCCGCGACGTATATAGAAGAACTGATATTTTGAACGCCTTCGAATGAAGCGGAAACAGAAATATTTCCAGCCTTTTTATAAGATAAATCAAAATTAACCGCTCCGTTTTTAAATTCCGATGCCGGGATATGCAACTGTTCCTTAGCGTTATTATTTCCAACGCTTATACCTATATTTAGTCCTTCGTATTTATTTGCAAAATCGGTGATAACATTTCCGTAATCGTCTAAAGCTACTAATTTAACCGTAAATTTGCTGCCAGCCGACACGGTGCCGGGAACGTTTATTCTGAAATTATTAAGTTTTCCGGGGAGAATAGTTATAGTGGTAAATGCGTTCGCACCCGCGGCTGCCGATAAAATAAAAATAAAAAATAAAAACAGGGCGATACGGTAAATTGCTGCTTTTCTTGCATTTAAATTCATAATTTGGTTCCCTCTATATGATAATTATGTATGTATAATTTTCATTACATTTTTATCGTCTATTTTTTGAAATATTTAAATAATATTTAATACGCCGATTCGAAGGATTTAATTTTAACGCTTCTTTAAAGTTATATTCCGCCTCGGAAAATTTTTTACTGCGCAGATAAGCCAATCCCAGAATAAAATTAATCTGCCACATTCTCCTCTTGCTTAGCGCTTTTTTCGCATAAAATATAGATTCGTTATAATTTTTAGCCTCGTAACTGTCGAGAGCGGCGTTCGATAAAGCCATATAGTTGTCCGGATTCAGCATTGCCGCCTTTTTAAACATTTCCAACGCTTTGGCAAGGTTATTTTTCTCGAAATAAAAAACTCCTTCTTTATTGTAAAAATCCGATTTTTTTATGATAGATTCATTAGACAGTTTTTTATAAACGTTTTCTGCTATTTTTATTTTTTCTGCCGGTTTCATTCCTGTTTTTTCGACAGCTTCTTTTTTTTCGGGAGAATTAACGAAGGGATCTATCTTCCCAAAATTACCGGGCGGTAAAAGACCGGTCTTTAATTTTGCGACGCCGGATAATATCTCGTGCTTGTTTATTACATATGCCGCTAAAAGTGAAGAAAAAGAAACATCTTTTGCTTCATTAAAATTTTTGCTTATATAAAATTTTTTTAATTCAATTTTATAATTATATTCAAGCGTCTTAATAAGAGAATAAATATCCGAGGGCTTCCCCAAGCCGGATACTTTAAATAAATAAACAGCCGTATTTTTATTTTTATTTATATGAATTAATTTGGCATGATCCAATTTTATACCATATTTTTTAGAAGCGTTTACTATTTCGGAAATAAAATAGCCGTCGTTTTCGTTATAAGAATAACCGTATCTTAAAACCGGCAGCTCGATATTTTTGATGCTCTTAATGTTTTCGGCTATATGCTCCTGAATGCTTTTAAGGTTAGCAAGCCTAATATTTATTTCCGAGCCTATTTTTTTTTCTTTTGCCGTAAGGGCTCCGTAAATCAAAAAAACCCCGAGCGCGGAAGCTATAAAAACTAAAATAGCGATATAATAGACATTCTTTTTGTTCACGAAAATAATATTAGCCGGAATTTAATAAGTTAATTTAAACCGCTTTAATATATTTAATACATTATTAATGAACTTTAGTCAATCAATTTTATAATAAGAAGCCATGGAAGAATCCGTTTCGTAAACATTAACTCTTTTAACGGCTATATTAAATATTTTATTTATTTTCATTTTTTTTTCAAATTCTTCGTATATATATCGGGCAATATTTTCGGCGGAAGGATTTACTTCTTTAAAGAACCCTGATTCATTAATAAATTTATGGTCAAGGGTTTCCAAGACTTCGTTGAGATATTTTTTAAGCAGTTTAAAATCTATAGCAAGGCCGATTTCATTCAATACGTCTGACGATACTACGAGTTCTACGCGCCAGTTATGGCCGTGAATGTTTTCGCATTTTCCGTTATAGCCTCTAAGTGCGTGAGCCGATGAAAAACCGGATAAAACTTTTAAATCATACATTTTTGTTTGGTTAATTAAAATTATCGTTTATTTCGATTTTGGAACGCTTCTTAAGGTTAGACAGCAATTTTTTTAATTTCAGCGATAATTCTTTATTATAGTTCCTTTTTACGCTCTGCGTAATTTTTCCGCTGTTTTCTATGGTAAACAAAAAGAAGCGGAGCTGTTCGTCGATAAAAATTTTTTCGCTCAGAATATTTTTTGCAAAAACTTTAAAATCTGTTTTATTTAATCCGAATTTAGCCAGAAATGAATTAAAGGTGGTTTTTTTATGGAGCATTTTAAATTTTTTTTTAAACCCCGCTGTTAATTCGTGAATACTGCTTTCGGATGCATTCAATCCTCCGGTTTTTTCCTCCTGCTTTAAAATCAGCATCCTGTTTATATAAAAATTTAAAATATGCTTTAATTTAGCACTCGATACCGTTTTATTGAGGTTTCGGTATTTTAAATTATTTATGGCATTAAAATTATATAAAAAATACAATTCGTTTAACGTTATCGGCGTATTATCTACCGAAGCGACAATTTCATCCGCTAAAAAACTGTAAGAACTAGCGCCGGACAGCGATAGAATCATAAGGCATAGAAATGAAACTCCTAAAATATTATATTTTTTATTTATTATTTTTATTTCCATTAATTTTAATAGAAATTATTTGCAATATATTATAAAATTTTGGTTATGAATTATCCTTTTTCTGCTATGTTGTATATTCTAATCTTATCATTATTTTTATTCTTTTTGTATATCTTTTTATATAAAAATATACAAACATTATTTGTTAAAAATAAATTCAGGGAATACCGCGATAAAATAGAAAATTATCTATATATATTAAATAATATAATGGACGGATTGGCAATTATCGATGCTGATAAAAATATTTTATTCGTAAACGAAGCTTTCAATAAAAACATCAGGTCGATAAAAAATCAATCGAATATCCTTGAATTCGACGCTTTGACAAGAAATTTGGAACTTAATTCTTTAATAGACGATGCCGTTTCCGATATTAATTTTAAATTTATAGAAAAAAAACTTTCGTATTACGACAGGGCGGAAGAAAGAATAATTAACTGCATTATATTAAAAATAGAATCTTCCGGCGAATACGCAGTTATCGTCAGAGATATAACATATCTTCAGAAAATTGAAAATGCGCGCACTGCGTTTATCCAAAATATATCGCATGAATTAAAAACTCCTATAACAGCGATAACTGGTTTTGCCGAAACGTTAAAGAACGGAGCTATCGATAATCCCGACGTCAGGATCAAGTTTATAGATATAATATAT
>JAKAKF010000089.1 GCA_021813595.1 bacterium | reverse complement strand
CGATAGAGGGCATGGTATCCACCCTCGACCCGCACACGTATTTCCTTACCCCAAGCGAATTCAGGCAGATGAGGTCGGAAACATCCGGAGAATTTACCGGCATAGGCATTAAAATTTCGACGAAGAACGGATATATAGTCGTTATAGCTCCGATAGACGGTTCTCCGGCCGCTAAAGCGGGGATTAAAGCGGGCGATATTATCGAAAAAATCGACAATATCTCGACCTACAATATGAATATCATGAAAGCCGTTGCTCTTTTGCACGGCAAAGTAGGAACTTCGGTAAATCTGCTGATAGAGCGCAAAGGGTTCGCGCGCCCTAAAATTTTCAGCCTTATGCGTGAAAAAATAATATTAAAAAGCGTTAAATATATGATACTTCCGCATCATATCGGCTACGTCAGGATTTCCAGCTTTCAGGAGCATACCAATTCACAGCTTTTGAAAGCATTAAAAATAATAAATTTAAAGGAACACGGAATCAAAGGGCTTATACTCGACTTAAGAAACAATCCCGGCGGGCTGTTAAACGAAGCCGTCAAGGTTGGCAGCGATTTCATAAAAGACGGAGTGATAGTTTATACAAAGGGAAGAATAAAATCGCAGGACGTCAAATATTACGCGCTTGGGAATCATATAGTTCCGAATTATCCCATAGCGGTTCTCGTAAATGCGGGTACGGCAAGCGCCGCGGAAATAACCGCGGGGAGTCTGCAGGCGCATAAAAGGGCATTGGTGGTCGGAACGAGAACCTTTGGAAAGGGTTCGGTGCAGACGGTTTTCTCTCTGCCCGACGGCACGGGCATGGGTCTTACCACGGCTTTTTATTTTCTTCCCAACGGCGTTTCGGTGCAGGATACGGGTGTCATACCTAATTTCGACATACACAGCTCTAAAGATTTTATATTCGTCAAGCCCCTTAGAAGATTAAGAGAAGTCAATCTGAGGCATCACTTTCAAAATCCCGAAAACAAAAGGCTTAAAAACGAACGCAGCTATAAGACATTCAAGGTTTATTTCAAGAAAGACGATCAGTTCAGATTTGCTTACGAGCTCTTAAAAAGCTGGGGCGATATCAAAAGCATCGGGGTAAAGGAGTAAAAAAGGTTGCCTGAAAAAAAGATAAATAAGCTTTTTATAATAATATCCGGTGCAGTTATCGCAGTTATTTTTTCGGCCATCCTTTATTATAAATTTGTTTATTTTAAAACGCCTAAAACCGTTTCAAAAAAAGTTTACCGTAAGCAGGAACTTTTTATTAAAACGGCTTTAAAAATAAAAGGCTATAAAAGGCATCCTGTAGAAAACTTTAAAAAATTTTTTAAGAAAGCGCTGATAAAGCTAGATATACCTAAAACCGATATAATAAAGCGCCGTATGGTTCTAAACATTAAAGCGCCCGTTAATTTTAAAAATAAATTAAAAAAAATCGGAGTAAGTTTTTTAAAATACGACATTCTAGTATCTAAAAACGGCGGTTTCGGTCCGATAGAAAATATTTTCGGCGGCGAATTCAAAAAATTTATAGTTCCGTCGAAAGCCGGTTTAAAATACTATTCTTACTCCGTTAAAAACAACTGCCTGTGCCTGTATTTCTATTTTAAATCCAGATTATTTTTAAAAGCGGTATTTATATTAAAAGGAGTGGACGAAAGCGGATTTACGTCTATAAAGGAGTATGCAGAGTCTCCCAAAATAGCTCTGGATATAGACGACGTCGGATACCGCAGGTCTTACATAAACAGCCTGCTTACCCTTAAAACTCCTATTACTTTTGCGATATTTCCTTACGCGCCGTATTCGAAGGACATAGATTTTAAACTACATAGGCTCGGATATGAAACGATTATGCACACGCCTATGGAACCTGTAGATACGGCTCTTTTTCCCGGAGACGGAGCATTGTTTATATCTATGGATAAAAAAGAAATAAAGCGGAAAATATATACGGACATAAGCAGGCTTCCGTATATAGACGGAGCCAACAATCATGAAGGGTCGCTGTTTACTTCCGATGAAAAAAAGATTTGCGACGCCGTATCCGATTTTAAAAAAAAGGATATGTTTTTTTTGGACAGTCTGACCGACGATAACAGTTACGCATACAGGTGTGCATTGCGGCAGGGGATTCCGTCGGCGCAGAGGGATGTTTTTATAGACGATAAACCCGCTGACGGTTATATCGAAAACCAGATTAAGATTGGGGCGGCTCTTGCCAAAAAATATAAAAGAGTCATAGTAATAGGCCATCCAAGGCGGGATACCGTTAAAACGTTAATGAGCGAAATACCCGCGCTTAAAAAAGAAGGTTATAAATTCGTGCCTCTTTGCGAGTTTTTAAGATAGGCAATATGGCAGAAACGGCAGGTAACATATAATAAATCTATATAAAAAATTTCTAACTGTGAGTTAGGGCAATAAATCAATGGAAAATTTTAAGGAAAAAATAATAATAGCCCTGGATTACGCCGATTTAATGCCGGTTAAGGAACTGCTCGAAAAGCTTAAAGGCAGGGCATACTTTTATAAAATAGGGTTTGAACTTTTTACTTCCTGCGGAGCGGAAAGCGTGAATTTGGTAAAAAATTACGGATGCAAAGTATTTTTAGACCTTAAATATCACGATATTCCGAATACCGTTTATAAAGCCGTTAAATCCGCCGGGAAATTAGGCGCGGATATAATCAACGTCCACGCTTCGGGAGGCTTAGATATGATGAAAGCGGCAAAAACCGCGGGAGAAGAGGCTTCATATGCGGCTGGCAGGCATATCGACGTTATTGCGGTTACCGTCCTTACCAGCCTGTCCGATGCCGACGTAAAACAGGTTTTTTACGGCTTTGAAGAACTGGATAATTTTTCCGGCGGTGGTATTCTGTCATTGCGAGCGCAGCGAAGCAATCTCGGGTATGCGCACAAAAATGAGGACGGCGGAGGAATAGCATCCAATTTGGCTCTGCATCTTGCGAAATTAGCCGGGACTGCGGGCTTGGACGGAGTGGTATGCTCCGGCCTGGAGTCGCTTGCCATAAAAAATGTGCTGGGACGGGATTTTAAAACGGTAACTCCGGGAATAAGGTTGAAGGCGAAAAATGCCGACGGCGGGCAGAAAAGAATAATGACGCCTTCGGAGGCATTTAAAGCGGGAGCGGATTATATAGTAGTAGGAAGAGAGATAACGGAAGCGGAAAATCCGGCCGACGCCCTGGCGGATATTCATGCCGACGCAGAAAGGCAGATATGAAAAAAATGCGGCTGAACATTTACGGCGCTAATACAGTCAGGGAAGCGGTTCTTTCAGGAAATCTCAAGAAAGGCGGCGCAGTATTCGTAAGCGAAAAAAAATTGAAAAGCGGCACTATCGATAAAAACCTTACGGCGCTTCTCAAAGAAAAAAACATCGGTATCGTCGCCAAGAACGACGGCGCTTTTATGAACGAATACGGCAAAGAAGCCCTTATAAAAGGTATAGCCGCCGTCGTCGAATATATAGAAAAAGATTACGAAGATTTATTTGAGAAAGCTGACCGCAACGGCGGTTTGCCGCTGTATTTAATCCTGGACGAAATAACCGACCCGCAGAATCTCGGCTCTATTATCAGAACCGCAAGCGGGGCTGGAGTTTCCGGTATAATAATGCCGAAGTCCAACTCCGTTTTTATAACGCCCTCCGTCGCTTACGTTTCGCAGGGAGCTTTATTTTATGTCGATACCGTCAGGGTGGTTAATATTTCGCGGACGATAGCCGATTTAAAAAAGCGCGGCATCTGGATAGCCGGCCTTGCCGGAGACGCTGACGATAATATATACGATATGGATTTTAAAGTTCCTTTGGCCGTCGCGGTCGGCTCCGAGGGAAAGGGCTTAAGAAGGCTTACAGCCGAAAATTGCGATAAGATTTTAAGCATCCCCATGGAAACCGGCGTAAACTCTTTAAACGCTTCGATAAGTTTTGCCGTCGCCGCATACGAAATTTTACGCCAGAGGAAATACGACGGAGTAAAAAAATAAGGGTAAAAAAATAGCTTGACATTATCTATTCAGTAGTTTAAACTTTGTAGAGTGGCTAATTTATCTAGTTGTTTAGATAAAAGCCTAATTTATTAATTTATCGGCCGGCGTTATTATAACGGCGGCTCAAGATTCAAGGAGAAGTTAAGTATGAGGTACCAAGGGAAAGTGAAATGGTTTAACGACAGCAAAGGTTTTGGTTTTATCGAACAGGAAAACGGACCGGATGTTTTCGTTCATTATT
>JAKAKF010000231.1 GCA_021813595.1 bacterium | reverse complement strand
CATGCAAGGCGCAAAAATAATATAACGAGGATGCCGAATGCCAGGGGAACCGAGAACGCCCACAGCGCATAGCCGAGGATTATAACGTATCTGCCGACTGCGGGAGCGACGTGCGGCGCCAAAAAACCAGCTGATGCGGCGGCGACTTCAGCCGGCACTATGGGCAAAAGCCATATCGCAGTCATATCTTCTATGCTGTGTTTATGATTAGTGAACATATAGAAAGGAACAAGCAAACCCACCACTATCGAAATGAAAGCATCAAAATACCATAAATTTAAAGCAATCTGCGTCGCGCCTTTGCCTGCGAATAGCAAAATTCCGTTTACGATAGTTATCAATCCCATAGGTATGGCGCCTAAAAACATGGATTGTACTGGATGTCCTAGAAGTTTTTTGGCGGATTCGAAATAAAATACGAAACGTCCTATAAAAAGAATGCTGAATAGCGCGAATAACGCAATGTTTATAATCCATAGACTTTCGGCTATAAGATGCAGTCCGGCAACTTTATAAGGAAAAGCCGCGAGCATAAGCGATAGAATACCGGTACCCATATTCATCGTGAACCAGTTAGGAGTAAACTGTTTTATAAGGTCGGTTGGATGCGACATCTGTTTAAGCGGGCGCAGGCCGTCGGCCAATCTATTTATTCTTTTTCTCATTTTATACAAACCTCTGCATAAATTTTAAATTAATATTGAACTGGCTTAAATAAACCGGCATGCAAGATATACCGAATAAGCGGCGGTATAATTAATAGGCTTAATTATATTAGCCTATTTTTTGCGTAAAGTCAAATTGAATTGCCGCTTTCGAATGCCGATTTGGAAACTATCTTGCATATTTTGGTTAAATTTTATAGCGGAATGACACTAAACGAGTCAAACGATAAATTATCTATACGAATTTTGTTTTAAATCAGATTGTTGAACGCAAGCGTAAATGCCAACTTAGTTGGCATAATGCAAACTAATGCCGTCCGCAGTTTTAATTAGCAAATGCCTGTTACAGCTATTTATATCGTTGTATAAATCAATTTATAAGAGCAATACTTTTAAAAAATATTATGGCACGGTAATTGCTATTCTTTTTTGCAAATAATTTTAACTGGAGGCATTTATGAGAAAACTGTTTATTTTTTTAATGGCGGCGCTAGCCGTTTTTGGGTCAGGCTTTGCATATTCGTCAATTGCAAACGCCGGTACGGTAACGATAGCAGGCAGTACCAATCTTACTATAGGCGGCTTTATACTCGGCTATTACGGGGAATCAAGCAACCAGAACTTAGTTTCTTCGCAGGCGAACAACCCGGGCATAGTTAATACCTCGATCAGCAACTCGACTAACTTTACCGGCACTTTGGCTTTTACAAGATTATGGCTGAATTTAGACAACAAGCCTGAGGGTATTACGGGTTATATTTCGGCGGATTTTAACGGCGGCGGAGTTCAGGGTTTAACACAGGGGGTAAGGCTTAGGAGGGCTTATTTAATTAAGTCTTTTGAAGCAAACGCTCTCAGTCCGTGGATTGAGATAGGACAGGATTATAATTTGGGACAGCCCGTAGGCTTTTCGTTCTCGTCATACCAGAATGCCGGCTTGGCTGGGGATGAAGCAAGCGTTCCGATATGGGTGCCTCAAATTATGTTCGGAGCAAAAATTAATGCCGGAAACTTTACGTTAAATCCTCAAATAGGTTTAATAGATTTGCAGGGAGAATCGGGAAGCGACAATTATACGGAGCTTATGAGCAACGCGGGAGATAATGGCGTCTATGATATCAGCGCAAACGTTCCTGGCTTCGGAGTAAAACTGCCGGTAGATTTCAAAACCGGTTTAGGCGCCCCCGCTTCTTTTTACGGCGCTTTCCAGGGCCAGTACGTAAACGTTTCTTACGGTCAATCTAATACCGCCGTTATTAAAAAGTCAGAGTTCGGCTGGGCCGCAAGCGGCGGGATAACTATTCCCGTTTCATACGTTACTTTCATGGGGGATATACAGTATACGCACGGCATGACAGGTTTAAACACGGTATTGGGGCAGGAAAATTTAGGCTCTTACACCCCTGAATCTTACTGGTCGGAAAACGGCAATAACGTTAATGCTACAAAAGCCGTGCAGTGGGATGTGCAGGCCAAAATAGATTTAAAGCAGTTCGGAGCGCCCTTAGCGGTTGCAGGCGGTTACTCGAAAGTATCTTTTTCTAATTATAACGATGCCCTCGGTTTAAATCTAAACGATACTTATACCGCATGGGTCGCTTATAATAATTCTCCGGTGAGAGAATCGGGCTCTATTTTCGCAAATATCGGCTGGAACGTAACTAAATCTATGATGCTTGGATTAGAATGGGATAATAACTTAACTTCATATGCGGTTGACCCGGACGCATCATTCCATTCCAATTCTTTTTATATGGTCGGCATGTATAGTTTTTGAAATAAATTCGGAAGGCCGTCATATTGCCAACAAAGTTGGCAATATGACGGCCTTAATATTTAATTTATTTATATATTATGGCAACGCTTAAAAAAGATATATATAAAATGGCGAAGTAAAGACGATACTTCATTTAATCTTATTAATGGCATAATAATTGCATTATTCAACCTAAATATTTATTTATAAAAATATTTAAAATGGAGAGGCGATCATGACATTTAAGAAAGTTTCTTACGATATCGCGGTAAAGTTCGCAACCGTATATTTATTTACGGTAATTATATTTGCCGTGCCGTTTTTTATCTTTCCCCGTTATTTTTCTAAAGAATCAGCATTAGCTTTAATCATTGCAGGCATAATAATCTCCGCCGTTTATATATATTATTTTTTGATTAAGCCGCTTGAATCAATTCAAATTATCGTAGATAATATCGAGAAAGGGAATTTCTTAAACGAACATAGGAAAATAGGCGTTTTTACAAAAAACGGCATTAATGAAATTATAAATAAATTATATAAAATATCCGGCGAAATAAATATATTCGCCGGTTCGTTAAATTCATGCGCAAAATTGATGACAAGCAGGAATTTAAACTTTGAAGATATAAATAAAGCGAGCCGCCTGGCCGGTGGCGATAAAACATTATTGACTGCAGATTTTTATTCGGAATCTAATTCCGCACTAACGGAAGCCATAGGAACGGTTGCTCAAGATATAACTGAAACAAAGAACGAATTAATAAAGGTATCGGTCGAGTTCGGAACGCTTCTGAGCCAGATAAGCGACCTTAATAATGCAGGTTCCGGCCAGTCCGAAGAATTATCGCGGACGGTTTCGACCATAGAAGAAAATACGAGAACAATCAGCAGTATAGCCGAATTAAGCGCAAAATCGAGAAAAAAAGTGGACGGCATAGTAGAGCTTATGAATACGAATGCTGGACATGTTTCGGATTTATACGATTCCATTCAAAGAATCAACGAAAGCACTAAAAAAATTACCAATATTATTACTGTTATAAGAGAAATAGCCGACCAGACGAACCTTCTTTCGCTTAACGCGGCCATAGAGGCGGCGCGCGCAGGAGAACAGGGAAGAGGTTTTGCCGTGGTGGCGGACGAGGTAAGGAAATTAGCGGAAAAAGTTACCAAAGCGACCCGCGACGTCGAGTCTTTAATCAAAGAAACCGAAAACACAGTTTCATACGGCGTCGAAACCGTCAATAGGCTTGTGGATTCCAACAGTTTCGTAAACAAGGAAGCCGGTTCGATAAAAGACTATACCGACAATCTCGCTTCGGCTATAGAGGAACAGAACGCTTCCATGCAGGAACTGGGCATGTCCGCGAAAAAAATATCGACTGAATCAAAACATATATCGGACTCGACGTCGAGCATAACCGATTCCGTGATACAAATGGTCGACGATATGGATAAGGCATCCGGAATAGTGAATATGTATAAATTATAAATTACGAAATAAAAAAAATGGGGCAAATTGTCAAATATCAAATTTCAATATCTTTTAATTAAAAAAACGGGAGGTTAGGTATATACAATGACGGGTAAACCTAAAATCGGCATGTACTGGGCGGCTTCATGCGGCGGGTGCGAAATCGCGCTTGTAAACATTAACGAAAAGATAATAGATCTGGATGCCAACTTTGATTTTATGTTCTGCCCCTGCCTTTTAGATACGAAGAAACAGGACATAAAAGAACTGCCGGACGAAAGCATTTTTATAACTTTTTTTAACGGAGGGATTAGAACCGAAGAAAACGAAGAGATGGCGCATCTTTTAAGAAAAAAATCCAAAATATTGATTGCATTCGGTTCCT
>JAKAKF010000001.1 GCA_021813595.1 bacterium | reverse complement strand
TTTAAGCCCCTGCAGTTCGCCCGCGGGCATCATAACCGTCCCTTCGATGTTATTGACCGAGGTTAAAAGCGTAGAGCTTTCCTGCTGGAGTTCCTGTATCTGATTCATTAATTGCTGTCCCTGCCGGGCATACGTCAAAGCGGAAAGTTCCGTCTGTATTTTCGACTCCGCCGCCTCTATGGCGGTATTTGCCGCGGCAAGGTGCTGAATAATCGCCTGTATGCCGGTGGAAATAGGGTCGGTAACAAGAATTTGCGCCGAAGCCGTTAAGGGAGTAAAAGCAAAAAATAAAAATACCGCTAAAAAAATAAACTCGTAACGGCTACGAGGTCTTAAAACCTTGCTATTACTAATTTTCTTTAAAAAAAACATAATAATCACCTCTTTAGTTATTTTATCTTCCGAATCCGCCCCGACCTTTGCCGCTGTCCCAGCCTGAATTTTTAAGTTCTTTCTCTATGTCGATTCTATTGCAAAATTCTTTATCCGCTTTAATATAGCTTTCCAGCTTTTCCTTCCAGTCCTGATTTTCCGTTTTATTGAGGATGAATCCTTTTTCATCTACGCTAAAAGATACTACTCTAAAGTGTTTTTTTAGCAGTGCAATTCTATCCTCGTATATTTTTTTCAGAACGCGTGCTCTTTTGTTCTGCATAACTAAGTCAATGAACTTCCAATTTTTAGAGTTGAATAAATTAATAGTTATCGACACTTCTCGGTCGTCTAACTCTCGAATTGTTAATAATTCCGCCGTGCTTCTTCCTTGCGCGGCAATTCCGGCGTTTAGTTCTTTGATAAGCTGTAAAATTGCTGTTTTTATTTCATCGATATTATTAATCTCGTAAATACCGAATAATTTTTCTACGATTTCGTTAGTTTTCATTTTTTTAGTCTCCTTTTTAAAAATTAAATTTATCTTCCTATCCCAAGATTTTTCGTTTTTTTAAGCCGTCTTTCTAAATCTTGCGAAAACTCATCAAGTTGCATTTCTTTGTTTTTATCCCTGCCGAAGTCTTGATTTTTCTGTTCTAATTCGTTATCTTTACTGATAATATTTTCTTTCTGTTCCTCTTTTATCGGTTCCTGTTTTTCTTCCCGGCCGTTGCCCTTCTGAATTTCTTTAACCTTTTCCTTAATTTTCGCTTCTTCGCTGCCGGTTATTTTATCGAAAACTTTTTTAGTTCTTTCTGCGAAGTTTTTAAACTTTTCGCTGAATTTTTTTTCCTCGTTCTTTAATTCATTAAATTCTTGAAGTTTCTTTTTCCTCTCTTTTTCTTTTATAAATTCTTCAAAAATCGGATAACGCTTGATATATTCTTGCTTTAAAGCTCCTTTATCGCCCGCTAATTCCGCTTTTTCTGCCCGCTTGTATGCTTCAGCAACCCAGCGCGGATACCTTTTTCGTGCCTGTTTTTTATCGTTTTGCCTGATTTCTATGCCAAGCTCATTATGTAAAAACTGGCCGACGTTTTTTTTAAATGCGTCCAAAAACATATAATTGCTTTTAGATAAGTCCCTTATGTTTTTCCCGTTTGCGTCTGTAGGTGAAAATATTATGTGAATATGCGGGTTTTTCAAATCTTTTCCTCCTGCGTGAAGCGCCATATTCCATGTTGCGCAGACAGAAAAGTATTTTTCTGAAAACTGCTCAGCAAACTTTTTCATATTTTTATCTGCATTATTTAAAAACTCGGTAGGAACGGGAACGATTAAACGTCTTTGCGTAACTCTGCTCGGGTTTTCGCTTAATAATTTTTTTTCCAACTCGTTAAATTTTTCTTTTGCGTCTTTATCGCCAATGCTGCAAATACATTCTTCTTTTCTTTCGATATACGAAGCAAACGCCGCAGCTCTGCCCCTATCTTTTATGCCGCTCACCACGCTTGCCATTACGCTTACGCTCCACGTCTTATTCCCCGAAAAACCGCCTTTATGCGCCGAAAAATTACCTCTCGCCTGTCCGCTTGAAATTCTCGGTTCGTTTTTTTGACTTGGCCGTCTCGTATATTTTTCTTGCCAATCACTTCTTGAAAAATCGTGCCTCGGTTCTATCTTCATTTTCTTTCCAACTTGATATTTTTAATAAAGCACCGCAGGTTTAATCCCGCAAGGGCTATTTGGGCAAAAGCATTAAATTCCCTTTTTTAATTTTAAATATTCCTCGCCATCTCTTACAACAGTTTCGAATTTTTCGGCGTTAAGTTCGTAATAGTTTTTTTCGCTTTGTTCGTTTTTTAGTATTTTTTCAATTGTGTTTTTGATTTTTTCATCGTCGGATAATTCTAAGATTTCAGGATAATATTTTGCGATGATTCCGCCGATTAAAAATTTAGCGTGTTCCCTGCGGCTTCTGTCCTTTTTGTTTTTTTCTAATTCGATAAAACGTATTTTTTTATTTGTAAGTTTTCTTTCAAGTTCTGCTTTTTGTTTCACTAAAGATAAATATTCGTCTATCGCGACTTTTTTATCTATTGATTTTAGCTTTAGCGATATCTCTTTTATATTTTTTTTAAGTTCCTCAAACATTTTTAATCACCTTGTTTTTATTGTTTTCAATGAATTTAATAATGTCCGAAACAGAGAACCTATAGGTTTGACCAACCTTATAAAAATTAATTTCACCGGTTCTCATTAATTTGCGTAAAGTCATTTTCGATATTCCAAGCATATTAAGCACTTCGCCAACCTGCAACATTTGTTTTTCTTTAGTTTTAGTCATAATGTTTTACTCCTTTTTTATGTATTTTAGTTTAACTTTATTTTAATTATATCACTTATAACATAATTGTCAATATATTATTTTTAATAATACATTTATATTACTATCAGTAATAAAAAGCTATGATTTACTGTCATAATAGGCTATGACTATTAATCATAATTTTACTTGACATAGTGTTATAAATAGAATAATAATATATATATAAATGGTATATTTTATTGCAATAATTATGCAAAATTATGCAAAATTATGCAAAATTTACCTGACTACTTCCATTTATGATATAATCGAAAAAAAGGGGATTTATTAAATGAAAAAGAAAGTAGAGAAAATCGATAACGAAATTTACGAGGAAATCGGCAAGCGTTTAAAAAATGTTCGGGAACGGCTCGGATTTTCGCAACTGCATATTGCGAACACATTTAACATAGGCTATCAGTCGCTTCGTCGTTACGAAGACGGCAAGACTCCTATTCCGATTCATTTTCTCGCTCAATTTGCAGAGTATTGCGATATTCAATTATCTGAATTAATTCCCACCACTGAAAAAAACAAAGAATTTAATAAAGATGTCTTGTTGGAAAAAAATATATTCCAGCTTCGTAAAATTTACGAAAGGGAAAACGATAAAACGATAAAAATCACTAACGCCGCTATCGATTTTTTAGTAAAGATTAAAGATATAATTTAGTTTTATTTTTTTAAAAAGTTGTGATATATTGAAAGTAAGAATTAAAGAATTAAGTCTTTGCCCAAATAGCCCTTGCGGGATTAAACCTGCGGTGCTTTTAAAAATTGTAAAGGTAAATTTATGAATGAAATTATATTTATAGTCGAAGAAGACGTTGAATCGGGCTATACTGCTAAAGCTCTTGGATATTCAATTTTTACGGAAGGAGAAACTATCGAGGAACTCAAAGAAAATATTAAAGACGCTTTAGAATGCCATTTCGAGAATAAATCCGATATTCCGCACGTTGTAAGACTTCATCAAGTAAAAGAAGAGCTTTTTGCATATGCCTAAAATTCCACGAGATATTTCCGGACAGAAATTAGCTCAACTATTATTTCAATATGGTTATAAAATCGACTGGCAAAAAGGAAGTCATATAAGATTAACGGCTAAACATAATAACCTTGAACATCATATAACGATACCGAATCACGATTTTATTAAAATCGGAACTCTTAATAATATTTTAAGCGGTGTCGCAGGTTTTATAAATATAGATAAAAAAAATTTAATACATAAATTATTTAACTAATCCCTACAAAAACCCCTACATAAAAAATATAATATTGAATAATATTAATAATTTTGACGGTTTAAGAGTCGAACATTTACCTTCACACGGTGGAAGCCGCAGGTTCGAGACCTGCCGCGCCCACCATCCGAAACGGCGTTAAACGACCCGCCCGCAAAATTCTATACTAAAACTCAGGATACTCAAAAAACAAAAAAAATAAAACCGACGCTTAATAAAAGCCCTTATTAATGATATAATAATAAATAATAAAAAAATAATAAAATTATTATAGATTATATTGTAAATTTGCGGTAATTTATGGAAATAACGGAAGATTTCA
>JAKAKF010000225.1 GCA_021813595.1 bacterium | reverse complement strand
TATTCCGGCAACGATATGTGATTAAGGTGATAATCTATGAGCTTTCTAAGTAAATTATTATTTAAAAATAAGACGCAGGAAATAGCCGCCGCCGGAAGCGATTCGATTTTAATTAAAGGGGAAGAATTAAAACGTTCGGTTAACGAAGTATTCGGGAGAAGTTTATTCGTAAGGCTTGTGGACAGCGGCTCCTGTAACGCCTGCGAAAACGAGCTTGCCGCCCTTTCCAACCCTTATTACGATTTGGAAAGATTCGGCATAAAGTTTGTCGCATCCCCGAAGCATGCGGATGTTCTTATAATAACCGGTTGCGTAACTAGAAATATGCTTAATCCTATGTTAAAGACTTATGAAAATATACCGTCGCCTAAGTTCGTGATTACTGCGGGGGACTGTCCCGAAACTGGAGGACCGTTTAAAGATTCATATTCGGTATGCGGCCCGGTTTCAAAATATTTAAACATCGCCGTGCACATTAAAGGATGTCCGCCCGAACCGGAAACTATAATATCGGGATTTTTAAAATTTATGGACATTCTAAAAGCTTCTTATCGCAATACCGAAAATACAAGCATTAAAATGCCTAATAAAATTATAAATGTTCCCTGATAAATTATTAAAGTTTTTGCTCTGGAATTTTTAGAAATAAAAAACGCCGATTTTAGAACCGGTTAAAGCTCTTGTTCCTATGGGAATAATCTAAATTGCTAATTTCAGAGAGTCTTTAATATAGTAAAAGTGAATTAACCCTCCAATTAAAGAAATAATCGCCATAATGGGTATAATGAAAGAAAAGGCAACCATTGGCGGAATTTGTTCAACTGCCTTTAAAAAAGTTCCGGTTATTCCTTCTATCGCGATTATTTTGCAGACAACCCCGATAAAAAATTCAGGTATAAAGAGGAAAAAGCATATAATAAATAAGCTTAAAAATCCATATGATTAATTTATCCTTTTAGTTTAAAAAAGCTTGACATTATAGTAAGGTATAAGGTGTAAAATATAAATATTGGGTTTGGAATAAAAAAAAATTTTAAAAATAAACGATTTGGAGGTTTTTATGAAAAGTTATTTAAATAGGAAAAATGTTATTGCAGGTATTTTCGCTGTTTTGATTTTAGCTTCGCTGGTATCCTTGGTATCGGCATTCGTCTATCAAAAAAACGCCGTTTCGGGGGCGCTTATGCCTGCCGTTTTAACGAAGACAAATGCTCTTAATACGGATAAATTTAAAGTTTACGGGCTTGTATGCGGGGATACTTTTTGCATAACCTCTATTCAGAATGCGTTATATAACATAAAAGGGGTTGTTTCTGCAAAAGTTGATATGGAAAATCAAGAGGCAATAGTAAAGTTTCACGGAAACATTCCGCCAGAAACCTTTATAAAGGCAATAGACGGCGCATCGAACGCCATGTTTCATTATACCGCCCATTATATAAAATAAATTAACGGTATAATATATCGGTTAATTTAATTATGTAGATAAGCAAAGAGGTTAAATTATCATGAAAACAAAAAATATGCCTAACACAATCTCCGGCGCAAGCTCCAATGTAACTTCCGGTTCCGCAACCCTGTTCGCAATTTTGGGAGGGGCTTGCTGCTGGGGACCTTTAGTTTTCAGCATACTGGGAGTGGGTGCAAGCACAGGGGGAGTTTTAGGTTCCACCGCCTCTTTTCTGGGAGTTATTGCGCCTTACAGAAATTATTTCTTGATATTAAATATCGTCGGCATCCTTTTATCCTTTTTCTTTATTTATATAATGCCGAAAATATCTTTACAAAAAAGTGCATCTAATATCGGCGAAAGCGCAGGCGGAGAATCATGCGATTGCGAGGCATCGGCTGGTTCGCTTAATTTTAGCAAGATAGTTTTTTTCTCGTCTATATTGATTACGGCCTTGATATTTATATATTTATATGTCGATACCGGCCAGATTTTTATGGCGTGGCCGCAACTGTAAGGCAGGGAAGACAAACTGCCCGACTTGTTTTTGCGCAAATGTTTATTATTAATAACATATATTTGTAATATTTATTGGAACATTATAAATACAGGGAGAAAATCATGAAGAAGATTAAAATAAACGTCGAGGGTATGACCTGCGAACACTGCGTTACATCTGTAAATAAAGCGATAAATAGAGTAAAGGGGGTTATCAAAGTAGATACTTCTTTATCGAAAAAAGAAAGCACGATTTTGGCATTAGACGACATAAAAGTTGAAGATATAAAGAAAAATATAGAAAATGCCGGCTATACCCCCTTATCTCACGAAACCGCCTATGTTTCGGAAGCCGAAGAAAAAAAGACGGAGGCGGACAATAATAGTCTGACCGGCAAAAACCATAATTATGATTACGATTTAATAATAATAGGCGGCGGTTCTGCCGCTTTTTCCTCGGCTATTAAATTTGCCGACGAAGGCAAAAAAGTGTGCGTTATCGAAAACTGGGTTATAGGCGGCACATGCCTTAACAGGGGCTGTGTGCCTTCAAAACATCTTTTGGAAGCGGCTAGAATATATTACGAACCTTTGAGTAATAAATTTAAAGGCATAGAAACAAAGCAGGCGCAAATTGACATAAAAGAACTCATAAAAGTGAAAACCGAACTTCTTAACAGCCTCAGGGAAATGAAATATTATAACGTATTAAGGGGTTACGGCAATATTACATTTATAGAAGGCAGAGGAAGTTTTGCGTCAAAAAATTCGGTTGAGGTTATCCCGAACGATAAAAACATAGACCCTTATAAAATTACCTCGGATAAATTCATTATTGCGACGGGTTCTACGAACCAGATAATAGATATTAAAGGATTGGGGGAGACCGGCTATATTACAAACGAAGAGATATTAAACTTAAATTACCTGCCGGAAACACTTTTAATATTGGGCACAAGGGCAGTATCGCTCGAATTTGCCCAGATGTTTGGAAGATTCGGTTCAAAGGTGGTAGTGGTAGGGCGTTCAGGCAGGATTTTGCTTAACGAAGAGCCCGAAATCTCGGAGTCGCTTTTGCAAATCTTAAAAAACGAAGGAATAGAGTTTTTACTGAACTCCTCTATAAAACGCCTTTATAAAGAGGACGGCAAAAAATATGCCGAAATTGAAACGGGAGAAGGGCTGAAAACGGTCAAGTTCGATGAATTTTTAATGGCAACCGGCGTTGTAGGAAATACCGAAGATTTAAATTTGGAGGCTGTCGGCGTCGAAACCTATAAACAGGGTTTTATTAAAGTGGACGGCGAACTTAAGACTACGAATCCCGATATTTATGCTTGCGGCGACGTTACGGGTTTAACGAGGTTAGTTACGACTGCCGCGTATGACGGCAAGATAGCCGCAGGCAACATGCTTCACGGCAAACATATAAAAGCGGACTACTCTTCCGTTGCGCATACGACATTTACCGACCCTGAAGTATCTTCCGTCGGATTAACGGAGGAAGCGGCTATAAAAGAAGGTTATGATGTAATTAAGGTTGTTTTTCCGGTCGAATTCGTTCCTAAAGCCCAGGCTATTTTTAAAACGGAGGGGCTGATAAAGATGATAGCGGATAAAAAAACAAACAAGGTTATCGGAATTCATATGTTAGCGCACAACTCGTCGGAAACAATCCAGCAGGCAAGCGTTTATTTGCAAAATAATTATACAATCCAACAAATCGGCGAAGAAATAGGCGTTTATCCTACTATGGCGGAAGGACTTAAGTTGGCGGCTCAAACATTCACTAAAGATGTCAGTAAACTCAGCTGCTGCGCATAATTTAATGACATAGGCGAGGTAAAACAATGGATAAAACGGAAAAAAATGAAGATTTTCAAGATACTATACAAAGTCTGTTGATAGAAATAGATAATATTAAAGACTATTTGGAAGAAATATATAGTTATGACGGAGATGTAAAAAAACTTTTTACGAATTACGATATCGAGCGTAAAGTCAATGAATTAAGCGACAAGATCGAAGTTTTTAACTGGTGGTGGAAGGTAATAGTAAGAGATTTAAAAGAGATGAAAGATATCCTGAAGCCGGAAAGTTAAGACGGGGCTGTTAAAGCGGAACATTTTATTTAACCCTTTAGGACATTTCTACTTTGCCTTGGCATTTATATGGATTAATCTTGATAAAGCCCCGAAATATGGTATTATATAAATATACCGGGCAATAATAGCAAAACCGCCGAAAATGTAACACTTAAGGAGAAAATAATATGATGCCTTACTTTTTTTGGGGAAGCGGAATGTGGATATTTCCGATTATCGGGATAATAGTTATGTTGTTTATAGTCTTTATGATTTTCGGGCGCGGCGGCTTTATGGGCGGATGCGGC
>JAKAKF010000224.1 GCA_021813595.1 bacterium | reverse complement strand
TAAATTAAAATATGCTATAATAAAATTATGGAAAAGGCATTAGATAAAAACCTTGAAATCGCAAAAAAAATAATTATGGAAGAAGTCGAAAAAGCCGGCTATGAGGTGGAGAGGATAATTTTATTCGGTTCAAGGGCAAGAGGGGATTATAAAGAAGGCAGTGATTGGGATTTTTTTGTAGTAATTGATAAAAATATATTTAAAGAAGATATGAAAATGATTTTGCGCAATATTCGTAGAAGAATGGCTGTTAATAACATATCGAACGATATTGTTATTAAATCTAAAGATATATATAAAAATCAAAAAAACGATACAGGATTTTTATCGTATTACGTTAATAAAGAAGGCGTAAATATATGAAAGAATCCGTTGTCGTTTTATTAAAAAAAGCTGAAAACGATTTAAAAGATGCTAAAATATTATATAATAGCAATGAAGCATCCGCAGAAGGAATTTGTTTTCACTGTCAACAGGCGGTTGAAAAATTTTTAAAAACTTACTTGGTTTATAACAATAAAGAAATTAATAAAACGCATGATATATCGGAATTATTACAAGCCTGCAAAAATATAGATAATGCTTTTAGCGAACTTGAAAGATTAAATATAGACGATATAACAAATTATGCGGTTATAGTTAGATATGATGATATTATAGAACCGTCTAAGAAAGATGCAGAAGAAGCTATTGCCATAGCCGAATATGTAAAATTATTTGCTTTAAAAAAAATAAATATAAAATAGAATAAGTTTTGACAAAATAATTTTTGAAAAAATTAACATTGAAATAAATTCTGAGTTTAGGTCTAAAGATATAAGCGAAGGGTTAAGTGTGGATATTTCTTTACAGGTCTTTAGTCAACAGGACTCATGCAAAGCAATTAATTATTTTTCGGGAATAGAAGCATATGAACGAAAAAATCAGTAAAATAAATTATTTTTATGACTCTCTTTTCCAGTAAACCCTTAACAATAAATCTCTTTCGGAAAATGAATAATCTACTTCGCCTTTATATGCTTTTTCTATGTTCCTTCCGATTCTTTGGGCAAGGTCTTCGCTTGTAGTATATATTGTAATAGTTTTTTCTTTTTCGTTTTCTTCAATATTTTCGATTTTTTCCAAAGGGTCTATATAATCCGCTTTTTCTGCAGTATTATTTATAAGATTTAAAATATCGCTTTTATGTTCGAATAAAAAACCGCCGCTTAATTCGACGACTCCATTGTAAAATTTTGTTTTTATTTTTAAACATGCCGGGCAAATAGTATAATTTATATTTTCTTTCTTCTTTAAGGCAGATTTATAAAGTTCTTCGTCTTTTACCCATCTTTTATTATGATAAATATTATGACAACTTTTGCATACGGACATATTTTTATAAGACAAATTGTTTTTATAGGCATCGGATTCGTCGCTTGCCGAATGTTTTTTTATATTCGCAGGATTCCATCTCTTTTCATCCGTCATTTTATTTACCCCCTTTTAATCCTTACAACCTAAAATTAATAATATAGTTATGCTTGATGTTCTATCTTTGTTTTAATTATACCATATGAAACATTTTTTTGTCCGCTTAAGGCAAAAACATATTAAATAAAAAAGGGCAGAACAACAATATGCTTATTTATATCGTTTATAAACGCAACTCCAAATTATTATATAATTGTATTATCTCGTATGATTATCTCATAATAAAATTTATTCATAGATTTATTGCAGGCAATTTAAAATTCCGTGTAACTAAGTGAAATCTAATTTGACTTTTTTGATAAACCGGATATTATTAAATTAAGAGAAGCATTTAATAAACTATCCTTTTTAAATGTTTAAAAATAGAAAAGAAGCTGGAGAAAAACTTGCTCTAGCATTAGGAAAATATAAAGGCGAAGATGTAACCGTAATTGCCCTTCCGAAAGGGGGAATTGAGGTTGCTTTTGAGGTTGCAAAATATTTAAATGCGGAATTTTCGATTATCATCGTGAGAAAACTGCCTTTTCCCGATAATACCGAAGCCGGTTTCGGCGCAGTGGCGGAAGACGGAAGTATTTATATAAACAGACAGTCGTCATGGTATCTTTCCGAAAAAGAAATAAACGGCATAATATCCGCCCAAAAAAATGAAATCAAAAGAAGGATTCTTGTTTTAAGAAAAGGGAAACCGCTCCCTAATCTTGCCGATAAAACGGTTATTCTTATAGACGATGGAATTGCCGGAGGTTCAACAATCAGAGCGGCGATAATGTTGTGCAAAAAACAGCGGGTTAAAAAGATAGTAGTAGCCGTTCCGGTTGCGGGCAGGGATATTGCCGTGCAGATAAGTAAATTAGCCGATGAAACGGTAGTTCTAGAGATGCCGTACGATTTTCATGCCGTTGCCCAGGTTTATGAGAATTGGTACGATGTTTCAGATGAAGAGGCTTTGGAAATAATGGGGCGTATCGGCTATAATTAATAAATTATGCGGGATATTATATTCCGCAAATGCGCTTTATTTCTTCAGATATTCTATTATTTCTATAATAATTCCGTCGGGATCGTTGAGAAAGGCGATTTTCATGCTTTTGTCCATAGAAAGAAAAGGTTCTCTGGAAAAGGTTACGCCGGCTTCTTTTATTTTTTTTGCGTCTTCGTCTATGTTTTCGGATTGAAAAGCGAGATGAGCAAAAGAATTTTCACAATCGTTAAGAGGTTTCGGATTGTCGTCGGCGATAAGTTCTATTTCAAAGTCAGCATTCCGGCTTTTGAGAAAAACTAAAGTGGTTTTATGTGCCTCTATATATCTTTTTTCCCTAACGGCAAATCCAAAAACTTTAACGTAAAAATCTAGCGATTTATTGAGATCGCGAGTTCTTATGGCGGAATGTATTAATTTCATATTATTATTATAATTTATATACTTTTTATTTTCAACGCAATTTCCTGCAATTTCTTTCAATGCGGCATTTCTTGAGGCATTTATAAAAATCTTCACAAATAAAACCTTAAGTGTTATAATAATTAAAATTAAATTTAAACGGGGGTAAATTTATGAAAAGTTTTAAGTTATCAGCTATTGCGGCATTGTTTTCTATTTTTGCAATATCTTTTTTTTCTGGAATATCATATGCAAGACATTACTACTGTCCGCTCGGATATTCGTTTAATCCTAAACTTCAGCTTTGCGTTGGTAAAGGAAGTCTAAAAGGATATAATGCGCTTCCGCAAACTAAAGTTAATAAATTCGAAGGTAAACAGCACATATATATTTGCCCGGATAAATATACTTACGATAAAAAATTACAATTATGTAAAGGCGAAGGTTCTTTGAAAGGAAGCACCGCTCAACCGACGGTTAAAACTTTGAGAGCCGCCGTAAAAGTGTCGGAAAAATTAAATAAAAAAAATAAATCTGCAAAAAATTAGTTTAAAATAATACAAAATTACTTTAATTTAGAATAGCTTAAAAAATCAAATTATTATGAATATTGCCGTAATATTAAGGTCAAGGGAAATGTACGATATTTTAAAGCCTTTCCTTGCGGAACATAATGTGCGGCATTATTCAAATAAAGAAGATTTTTTAAGCTGGATTAAGAAGTCCGGCGACGCTAAAGACTCAGAAAATTTGACTTTAATAGTTAATGCGGGAATTCCTATCGGAGAAGACGTTTTATCTTTTCCAAATATAAAAATTATCCAGCAGTTCGGCATAGGATACGAAAACGTCGATATAAATTATGCATCAAAGAAAGGCGTTTTAGTGTTTAACGTGCCGACTGCCGGTACTTTTAACGCCGTTTCGGTCGCAGAATTATCGCTGTTTTTTATTTTAGCCTTAGCAAGGGATTACAACGGATGCGTCGATTCTATAAATCACGCTATTGCAAATCGTCCTATAGGCGGCAGTATTACCAACAAGAAATTTGCAATAGTCGGATTGGGCGGTATAGGGCAGGAATTAATAAAGATTTTAAAACCTTTTAATCCTGAAATTTATGGTTTGAAGCACAGCAAGCCTGAAGCCGGCTATGCGGAAAAACTCGGTATTAAGTTTGCAGGTACCGTAGACGAAGATTTTAAAAAAGTTGTACCGTCGGCAGATTATATAGTACTTGCAGTTCCGCTTGAAAAAAATACGGAAAATTTAATCAACGACGAAACGGTAGGCTTCATGAAAACAGGTGCATGCATAGTAAACGTCGGAAGGGCGGGATTAATAAATAAAGATTCTTTGATAAAAGGGCTGAAAAGCGGAAAAATTAAAGGGGCCGGTCTTGACGTATTCTGGAAAGAGCCTGTTCATATAAGCGACGAAATTTTTCATTTTAACGTTATAGCTACTCCTCATATAGGCGGAGCGACTTTTGAATCTATTGCGGATATTTCTCGCATATGCGCCCAAAATATAAAAGGTTGGATAGATAACGGAGATTTAATCAACTGCGTAAATAAAGACTTAATAACTGAAATTTAATTTGCTGTCGTTATCGCTTTCGCGATATTTACGTCCGCGTTTATCAAAGCATGTCTTTGATGCGGACGGAAATGGACAGATTATAGGGACTATTACTATTATGGAATATAAAGACACGCTGAATTTGCCGAAAACCGATTTTCCGATGAAGGCTAATTTAAAAGCTACGGAAGAAAAATTCCTTAAAGAATGGGAGGAAAGCGGACTTTATAGAAACATAACGGAGAAAACGAAAAGCAGGCATAAAACTTTTATCCTTCATGACGGACCTCCTTACGCAAACGGGCACATTCATCTTGGAACCGCTTTAAATAAAATATTAAAGGATATTATAGTCAGGTTTAAACTGATGTCCGGCTACCGTACTCCTTTTATTCCGGGTTGGGACTGTCACGGACTGCCCATAGAACATAACGTAGATAAGACTTTAAAATCTAAAGACTCTATCTCGAAAAGCGAAAAGAGAAAACTTTGCAGAGAGTATGCGGCAAAGTTTGTCGATATTCAGAAGCAGGAATTTAAAAGGCTTGGAAGCATAGGAAGATACGACGACCCTTACCTGACTATGAATTATGCCTATGAAGCCAATACGGTTAGAAAACTTGCCGATTTCATAAAAAACGGCGGGCTTTACAGAGCAAACAAACCTATATACTGGTGTTCGTCCTGCAAAACCGCTCTTGCGGAAGCCGAAGTAGAATATGCCGAAAAATCTTCGCCGTCTATTTTCGTAAAGTTCAGGATTAATTCCGATATTTCCGAAATATTAGGCAGCTTTAAAACCGGCGGCAAAGACGTTTTTGCGGTAATATGGACTACCACGCCTTGGACATTGCCTTCTAATCTTGCGATATCCGTGCACCCCGATTTTGAATATGTTTTCGTCGATAAAGGCGATGAAATTTTCATTCTGGAGGAAAGCCTTGCCGAAGAATTAATGAAAAAATTCGGATACGGCGATTTTAAAATTATAGCTAAAACAAACGGCAAAAATCTTGAAAATAAAAAAGCCAGACATCCTTTTATAGACAGAGATTCACTGCTTATACTAGGTACGCACGTTAAAAAAGACGCCGGAACCGGCTTAGTGCATACAGCGCCAGGCCACGGCGACGACGATTATGCCGTAGGACTTAAGTATAACCTCCCGGCTTATGCTCCTATAAACAACGAAGGCAGGTTTTTATCCGAGGTAGAAACGTTTGCGGGAATGCACGTATTTGAGTCCAACCCTCATGTCGTAGAAAAACTTAAGGAAGTCGGAGCGTTAGTTCTGGAAGAAAAAATAGATCATTCCTATCCCCATTGCTGGAGATGCAAAAAACCGGTAATTTTAAGATCTACCAAGCAGTGGTTTGTTTCTATGGAAATAAATAATTTAAGAAAAAGATCGTTGGAAGAGATAGAAAAAGTAAAGTGGATACCGAAGTGGGGCATAGACAGAATTTCGGGCATGCTTGAAACAAGACCCGACTGGTGCGTTTCGAGGCAGAGGTCGTGGGGCGTGCCTATAACTGCATTTTATTGCAAAAATTGCGGCGAAGCATATATAGATTACGACCTTACGCTTAAAATAGCCGGAGAATTCGATAAATACGGCGCAGACGTATGGTTTGACAAGCCCGCCGAATATTTTATAAATTTAAGCGAAAAAGAAGTTAAATGCGAAAAATGCGGTTCAAAAGATTTTGAAAAAGAAGAAGATATATTGGATGTATGGTTTGACAGCGGCGTCAGTTATTACTGCGTTCTTAAAAACGACGAAGAGATTAAAACCGTCGGATTTCCGGCAGATTTATATCTTGAGGGGTCGGACCAGCACAGGGGATGGTTTCATTCAAGCCTTTTAATAGGGGTGGGGACCGACGACGGAGCTCCCTATAAAACGGTTTTGACTCACGGTTTCGTCGTTGACAGTTCAGGGAAAAAAATGTCTAAGTCCCTTGGAAACGTCATCAGCCCCGATGAAATAATCAATAAATACGGAGCCGATATTTTGAGATTATGGGCGGCGTCCGAGGATTACAAAAACGATATGAGAATATCGCAGGAAATAATACTCAGGCTTTCCGAAGGATACAGAAAGATAAGGAACACCTTGCGTTTTATGCTGGGCAATATATACGATTTTCAAGAAACGGAGAATTCAGTAAAATACGAAAATTTATCGGAATTGGATAAATACGCGCTGCACAGGATTACCCTTATTTCGCAGGATATTTTAAGGTATTACGAAAATTACGATTTTCATCTCGTTTATCAGGGTATTTATAAATTTCTTATAGAATTTTCCTCTTTTTATTTAGATATAGTAAAAGATATGCTGTACGTCGAAGGGAAAGATTCGCTAAAAAGGCGTTCCGTTCAAACCGTATTGAATTATGCCTTAAACGCGTTTATTAAATTCCTTGCGCCTATTATACCGTTTACGGCTTCTGAAACCTGGGGATATTTTAAAAGGTCTTTAAAACCTGAAAGCTTATTTTTTGAAAATTTTGACGAACCCGACGAAAATTTACAAAATTTTGATATCGAAGAAAAATTCGATAAATTAATAGAAATAAGAAATATAGTTTTATCCGCATTAGAAAAAGCAAGGGATAAAAAAGTTATAGGAAGTTCTTTAGAGGCTAAGATTGTTTTAAAGGCAAGCAATGAAGACTATGGCATACTGAGTAAAATCAACGGCGACGAATTGAAAGACCTGTTTATAGTATCGGGTATAGCTCTTCAAAAAAAGGAATCTTCCGAAGCCGATATAACGGAAGCGGAAGTCGAAAAAGCAGAAGGCGAAAAATGCGCAAGGTGCTGGAAGTATGATGCCGCGGTCGGAACTTATAAAGATTATCCTGATGTTTGCGAAAGATGCCATAGCGTAGTTTCCGATATTATGCGTTAAGCAAAATCATTCTATAATTATATGTGAAGTCGTCGGAACGATAGCTGGGCAGTCTTTTCTAATTGATCTAACTTAATCCCGATTAATAAAGAAACTACGATCTATTATTTTATAAGCCGTAATTTCAATTAATTTACAATTTAAACTATCGAATAATATTATTTAGGGGATATTATGAGAAAGCAGATAATTGCCGCAAATTTTAAAATGAACAAAACGGATGAAGATATTAAGAAGTATTTTGCCGTTTTTCTTGACCTCGTTAACGGATTGAAAAGCAGGTATAATTTAAGCGGTTTAGATTCCGACCTTATATTTGCTCCGCCTTTTACATCTCTTGCCGAAACTTATAAAATCATTAAAACTTGCAATGATTTTATAAAACTATCGTCTCAAAATGTTTATTTTGAAAAAAGCGGCGCATATACCGGAGAGATTTCCATAGATATGCTGCTATCTTGCGGATGCGAATATACGATTATAGGTCATAGCGAAAGAAGAAACATAATGAAGGAAAGCGATGAATTAATAGGTAAAAAAATAGAATCGGTTTATAAAGACGGAGGACTGACGCCTATATTATGCGTAGGAGAAAACTTGGACGTAAGAAAAAAGGGCGGTCAGGAAAAATTCGTAGAAGATCAGTTATCGGCGGCATTAAGATACGTTAAAGGAATAAATATTAAATCTTTAATAGTCGCCTATGAACCTGTATGGGCTATCGGCACTGGAATGCCTATAAAAGCTGAAGACGGCGAAGCTATACACGGTTTTATTTACGATTATTTGAAGTCGGGTTATTCTATAGACGAAATAAGGGTTATATACGGCGGCAGCGTAACCGAAAAAAACATTAAAGAGCTTATGGAGAAGCCGCATATAGACGGTGTTTTGGTAGGCGGAGCAAGTTTGGACCCGCAAAGTTTTTATAATATATTTAGGCTTTCGGCGAATATTAATTAATAGTGGCAGATTTTAAACCTGTCCCGACTAAAAAAGGAGGTAAATTATGAAATACGTTATTCAGGTCTCAAACGGAACTATTAACCCGGGTCTTTTAATGAGCGTCATTAAAAATACAAGCGCTATAAGCGAAACGGAAGAAATAAACGTGGTAGCTATAGGTCCTGCGGTAGTCGCACTCCTGCATCATTCTCAGCTTAAAGAGCAGTTAAGAGCCGTTTTGAACGATAAAGTAAATATTTATGTCTGCCGCAACGCTATGAATATGTTTGAACTCAAAGACGGCGACATACCGGATTACGCAAAAATAGTGCCTGCAGGCGTGGAAAAAATAGGAAAACTTTCAAAAGAAGGGTGCGTGTATATAGCGCTTTAATATGAGCAAATTAGTCCAGCCGCCTAAAGGTACAAAGGATTTTCTTCCGGAAGAGATGATTTTAAGAAGAAGGGTTATCGAAACTATACGGGAATGTTTTGTCCTTTACGGTTTTGTAGAAATAGATTCTCCCGTTTTTGAATATTTCGAGCTTCTTTCCCGAAAATGCGGAAGCGAAGTAGAAAAAGAAATTTATGTTTTTGAAGATAAGGCAAAACGTAAACTTGGGTTAAGATTTGAATTTACTTCTCCTTTAGGGCGGTATTACGCTACTAATGCAGAAAAGCTTACAAAACCTTTTAAAAGATACATAATAGGCAAAGTTTACAGGTACGAAAATACCCAGGCGGGAAGATACAGGGAATTTTATCAGGCCGATGCCGATATAATCGGCTCATATTCCATGAACGTCGAGAGCGAACTTATAGATTTAGCCGTTTTTACTCTTGAAAAATTAGGCATGGGAGATTACGAAATAATTATAAATAACAGAAAAATACTCGACGGTATTATTAACGCCGCAGGCATAGACGAAATCAAAAAAGACGCGGCGCTGAGAGCTTTAGATAAAACGGCGAAAATAGGAGAAGCCGGAGTAATTAAAGAATTTAAAGAGAACGGCATATGCGAAGAAAATTATCGTTCGTTTATGCGCATTATCGATTTAGACCCGGCAACCGATAACGCAAAAAAATTATCTATTTTAAAAGAGCGTCTTATAGCAGAAATAAAAGAAGAATCCATTAAACAAAGAGCCGTCGAAGGTATAGAAGAGCTTAATTCCGTTATAGAAAACGGGCGAAAAGCCGGAAACGGCGTAGCCGCAACCGCTGACGCTACCGAGGTTATAAAATTCGACCCGCTTTTAGTCAGGGGTCTGGGATATTATACAGGACCTATTTTCGAGATAAAATCGAAAGACCTCGCCATAGGAAGTTTTGCCGCAGGCGGCAGATACGATAATCTCGTAGAACTTTACGGCGCCCGTCCCGAAGGCGCGTGCGGAATATCGTTCGGCGTAGAAAGAATAATAGACATCATAATCCAAAAAAATGCAGACGTCATTCAGTCCGTTTCTTCGCCCGTAAAATTATATATAGTTTATTTAACTGAAAAAGAAAAGCCTTTTGCGTACAAAACAGCCAAATTTCTTCGTTCAAAAGGAATAAGCGCCGAAATTTGCGTTTCGTCCGAACCAAACATAGGCAAAGAGATAAAATACGCCGATAAGAAAAAAATAGAATATGTAGCAATAATAGGCGAAAGAGAAGCCGAGGAACAAAAACTTACCTTAAAAAATCTCAAAACCAGAGAAGAAATATTATCGACGATTGAAAATTTGGCTAAAATTTTACTTTAATCCGAATATTTAATCTTTCCATATCCGATTTTTTTAATAAAAGCCGATATAAAAAAGAATTGTCAATAGATTATGTTTAAATTTTTTAAAAAAAAGCGCGATAAAACGGTTATAAAATCGGAAATAATAATAAGCGGTTTTAGTATAACCGTTTTAAAAAAAGATATTAAAAATCTTCATTTAAACATTCTTCCGCCTGACGGAAAGATAAGGGTTTCGGTGCCTAGGAGAATGGACGACCGGTCCGTCCGCGTTTTTATAATATCAAAATTGTCGTGGATTGAAAAACACGTAAACAGCTTTAAAGAGAGGCCGAGGGAAACTCCGAGGGAATATGTTTCTGGAGAAAGCCATTATTTTAAAGGAGAAATATATTTGCTTAACGTTATCGAATATAGCGGAAAACCTTATATAATTATAAATAATAATAAAAATATAGATTTTTACGTAAAAAAAAATGCAGATTTAGAGGAAAAGAAAAAAGTTTTTTTACGCTGGCAGAGGGAAGAATTAGCAAAAGAACTTTTCGGCATATTTAATAAATGGCAGGAAATAATGGGAGTTTCTGCTAATGAGATAAGAATAAAACGCATGAAGACTAAATGGGGCACCTGCAATATTAAAGCAAAAAGAATATGGATAAATTTAGAACTGATTAAAAAACCTGTTTATTGTATAGAATACATTGTAGTTCATGAACTGACGCATCTTATCGAGATAAATCATAATAAAAGATTTAAAGAAATTATGGATAAATTTATTCCTCACTGGAGAAATTATAAAAAAGAACTGAACGGTTCTATTTTGCAGGGCAGTAAAATTCTCTAAAATACATATTAAATCCCTAATTAGTTTGACTTTTTTAAAATAATGGTTTAAAATTAATCATCGACCGCTGTTTGTAAAAATTTAACTGATTTCTTATATAATACAAACCGCTTCCGCGAACTCAGCCTTAATCGTTTTTCTAATTAAAATATTTCTGATAATATAAGTAATATAAGAAGATAAGTCTATAAAAATTTTATGAAACAGTTTAAAAAAGTATTGATAGCCAACAGGGGAGAAATCGCTTCCAGAATCATCAGGGCTTGCAAAGAGCTTGGAATTAAAACCGTTGCTATTTATTCGGAAGCAGACGGTCAGGCTCTTCACGTAAAAAAGGCGGATGAAGCTTACTTAGTCGGACCTGGACCTATATCGGGTTATTTGAATATTAACAGGATAGTAGATTTAGCTATTAATACAGGCGCCGATGCCATACATCCTGGATACGGATTTTTATCGGAAAATCCAAAATTTCCGGAAGTCTGCGAAAAACGGGGGGTAATATTCATAGGCCCTTCATCTAAAACTATAGCGATGATGGGTGATAAGATAGAATCCAAAAGGCTTATGAAATCGGTCGGAGTGCCTGTAGTAGAAGGATCGGAAGGCGGCGTAGAATCGGAAGAAGAGGCGGTTGCAGTCGCAAACAAGATAGGTTATCCCGTCATGATAAAAGCCTCGGCCGGCGGCGGCGGAAAAGGAATCAGGATATGTTTTAACGACGGCGAGCTTGTTAAAAATTTTTCTTTATCTCGTTCAGAGGCCGAAAAAGCGTTCGGCAATCCGGAAGTATTCATAGAAAAATATATAGAAAAACCCCACCATATCGAGTTTCAAATACTGGCGGATAATTACGGCAATATTATACATCTCGGCGAAAGAGACTGTTCCATACAGAGAAGGCATCAAAAACTGATAGAAATAGCTCCGTCCCTTATACTTACCGAAGAAACCCGCAGAAAAATGGGCGAATCGTCTATAAAAGCCGCGCGAGCCTGTAACTACCGCAATGCCGGAACAATAGAATATATCGTCGATAAAAACGGTAATTACTATTTTATGGAAATGAACACCAGAATACAGGTTGAGCACAGCGTCACCGAAATAGTTACGGGAGTCGATATAGTCGGCGAACAGATTCAGATAGCTATGGGCAAAGAACTCGACATTAAGCAGGAAGACGTTTCTATGAGGGGTTATGCCATAGAATGCCGCATCAACGCAGAAAATCCCAGAAAAGATTTTGTTCCGAGCACAGGAAAAGTCACGGCTTATTATTCTCCGGGCGGAATTGGAGTAAGAATAGACGGCGCGGTTTATAAAGATTATGTAATCCAGCCTTTTTACGATTCTATGATTGCAAAACTGACAGTAAGCGGCAGGACATGGGAAGAAACCGTGCGGAGAGCGCAAAGAGCTTTAGACGAATATGTTATTAAAGGCGTTAAAACTACTATACCTTTTCAGCTAAGGATAGTTCAGGACGATGATTTTTTAAAAGGAAATTTCGATACGCACTTCATAGACGAAAGACTTTATTTAAGGGATTATAAACTGCAGAAAGATCCTTTCGACAGAATACTTGCAATATCGGCTGCTATTGCGGCTTATTATGGAATTTAACAGGAATTTAAAAGGAAGGTATTAATATATGGAAGAAAAAACTTACATAAGAAAAATAGGCGTTATGGAAACAGTTTTAAGAGATGCGCACCAGTCTCTTTTAGCTACAAGAATGATAACGCCCGATATACTGGGGATAGCTAACGTTTTGGACAATATAGGATTCTGGTCTTTAGAAGTGTGGGGAGGAGCTACTTTTGATTCATGCCTTAGGTTTTTAAAAGAAGACCCGTGGGAAAGACTTAAAAGAGTCAGGAAGGCATATAAAAATTCGAGGCTGCAGATGCTTTTGAGAGGTCAGAATTTAGTCGGATACAGGCATTATGCCGACGACGTGGTAGAAAGATTTGTTTCTTTAAGCGCCGATAACGGCATAGACGTATTTAGAATTTTCGATTCCCTTAACGATTTTAGAAACATAAAAAAAGCGGTAGAAGTCGCAAAAAAGAAAAAAAAGACGGTAGAAGCTACTATATGCTATACAACAAGTCCTGTGCATACAAACGAACTTTTTACTCAAATGGCAATAGAGCTTGAAAACATGGGAGCTGATACTATATGTATAAAAGATATGGCGGGATTGCTTTCTCCGGCAAACGCTTACAATTTGGTTTCTATGATGAGAAAAAAAATAAGCCTGCCGATTCACGTTCATTCCCACTCTACCAGCGGATTTGCTTCTATGTCCCTTCTTAAAGCCGTAGAAGCGGGCGCGGATATTATAGATACGGCGATTTCTTCCATGTCTTGCGGAACGTCGCATCCGCCTACCGAATCCATGGTTTTTACGTTATCCGAAATGGGCTACGACGTCGATCTAGACCTTGAAAAACTTAAGGAAGTCGCAGATTATTTTAGAAGCGTCAGAAAAAGATACGTTTCTTTGGAAAGCGAATATACTAATATTAATGCCGACATTATAGTGACGCAAGTTCCCGGCGGAATGATGTCTAATCTTGCAAGCCAGCTTAAGGAACAGAATGCGCTCGATAAAATGGAGGAGGTGCTTTATGAAGTACCTCAGGTCAGGGAAGATTTCGGTTATCCTCCGCTGGTAACTCCTTCCTCGCAGATTGTAGGAACGCAGGCCGCTCTTAACGTAATAACCGGAGAAAAATATAAAGTTGTCACAAGCGAAACTAAAAACTACCTAAAAGGCTATTACGGGAAACCGCCCGCTGAAATTAATCCGGAGATACAGAAAAAGGTGTTGGGAAACGAAGAAGTAGTAACCGTAAGGCCGGCAGATTTATTAGAACCGGAAATGTCGAAGGAATATAAAGATATAAAAGAGTTCGATATAAGCGAAGAGGATTTCTTGTCTTACGTATTGTTTCCGAATATAGCTTTAGAATTTTTTAAAGCAAAAAAAGAAGGCAGTCTTCCCGACTATTCAAAACCCACTGATACGGATGCTCTAAAAAATTTATCCGAAGGTAATAATATAACGCCTGAAGTTTCGGATTCTTCTATTCTTGCAAAAGACGGGGGACTAGCTCCAAGCGAATTTATCGTTACCGTTCACGGCGAAAGCTATAAAATTAAAATTGCCGGAGCCGGACATAAATCCGACCAAAAAAGACCATTCTTTTTAAACGTGGACGGAACTTTGGAAGAAGTCGTCATAGAATCGCTTACCGAAATAGTTCCAAGCGCAGGCGGCGAAATAGTCGGAGAGAGCATAGCAAGGTCGAAAAGGCCGTCGCCGAAAAGAGAAGGAGACGTTTATGCGCCTATGCCGGGAAGAATTACGAAAGTTATGGTTAAAGCAGGGGACTCGGTTAAGGCAGGCGATACCGTTTTAATAGTAGAAGCGATGAAGATGGAAAACGAAATACATACTCCTATAGACGGAACGGTTAAAGAGATTTACATAAAAGAAGGGGACAGCGTAAATCCGGATGAAACTTTGATTTATGTAGAGTCGTAAAATAAAAAGTTAGTGATATAATATTATATATAACTTAGTAAATGTCATTGAGAGCATATCTTCGAATGCGCTTATAAAAGCCAAAGGTTGTTATGTATTAATTAGAAGATTAGAAACAATATTATATTTACATTTAGCCGCAAAAAATATGCTCGCAATTAAAATTCGATTAACTTAGGACGGTGCTTTAAATTGATAAGAAAAGCTGCGGTAATGGGTTATTTTTATCCGGAAGGATTAAATAACATAAATAATTTCATAGATTCCTTTAAAGCGGTTATACCGGCTGCCGGCAAAAAAATAGATGCATTCGGGATTATATCGCCGCACGCCGGTTACGTATATTCAGGAAAAATTGCTTACGAAGGATATTCGAGCATCGATATAAAAAACAATATAATTATTATAGGTCCGAACCATACTGGTATGGGAGCTGACTATTCGGTAATGAATAAAGGAAAATATGATTTTAGAGATTTCTCCGTTCCGATTAATTCAAAACTTGCCGATGCTATTATCGACGGCGCAGACAGTCCTTTCATTGCCGACGAACAGGCTCATTTAAAAGAACATTCCGTTGAAGTTCAGATTCCGCTCATATACAATTTAAAAAAAGATTTTTCTATAGTTCCTATAGTTATTTCGTTTATCAGATACAATGACGTTGTTAACGCTTCAAAAGCTATATATAACGCTTTAAAAAAATTAGATTTAATGGACGATGTTTTAATAGTAGCAAGTTCCGATATGACTCATTACGAACCGGCCGAGTCGGCAAAATATAAGGACGATATCGCGATAAAAGAAATACTGGATTTAAATTCACGGGGTTTGTACGAAAAAGTAAGGTTAAACGATATTACGATGTGCGGTTTTATCCCCGCATCCATAATGATTAACGTCGCCAAAATGGCCGGACGAACCAAAGCAAAAATTATAGGATATACCAATTCAGGAGAAGTTACCGGCGATTATTCAAGCGTAGTCGGATATTCTTCTATCGTTATATATTAAATATATTTATAAACTCCTTAATATTTATTATGGATACAATAAAAACAAGATTTGCTCCGAGTCCTACGGGCTATCTGCATATAGGCGGAGCAAGGACGGCTCTTTTTAACTATGCTTATGCCAAACATAACGGCGGAAAATTTGTTTTAAGAATTGAAGACACTGATTTTGAACGTTCCGAAAAAATATTTGAAGAAGATATAATAGAAAGCCTTAAATGGATGTCTATTATATCTGACGAAGAAATATTGCATCAATCCGAACGTCTTAATATCTATAATTCTTACGTAGAAAAACTTTTAAAAGAAGGAAAGGCTTATTATTGTTTTTGCTCAAAAGAGCTTTTAGAAGAAGACAGAAATAAACTTATAGCCGAAAACAAAAAACCTATGTACGTCGGCAGATGCCGTGAATTAAAGCCTGATGCCGAAATGCTAAAAACGCCGCACGTTATAAGGTTTAAAGTGGGCAGAGAAGCAGGGTCCGCCACGTTTTTCAAAGACTTAATAAGAAATCAGGTTATAAGCATAGAAAACAAAGAAATAGACGATTTCGTAATAGTCAGGGAAGACGGAATTCCTACATATAACTTTGCCGTAGTCATAGACGATGCTTTGTCTGGAATAACGCACGTGCTTAGAGGCGACGACCATGTAAGTAATACGCCTAAACAGATAATGCTGTATAATGCTTTAGGCTTTAAAGCGCCGGAATTTGCTCATGTTTCCATGATACTCGGTCCTGACGGCAAAAGGCTTTCTAAAAGGCACGGCGCTACCTCCGTCATCCAGTACAAAAAGGAAGGATTTTTACCTGAAGCTTTAGTTAATTATCTCATTAGGCTCGGCTGGTCTCATGGTAACGACGAAATTCTTTCTATGGATGAAATTATAAAATTTTTCGATTTAAAAAACATAAGCAAATCCGCCGCTATTTTTAATACCGAAAAATTATTATGGCTCAATTCCCATTATATAAAATCGAAAGACCCGTTTACCTTAATAAAACTTATAAACGATATATCGGAAGACTCTCAAACCTTGCTTAACGAAGACATAAAAACGGCTGCCCTTGTTGATTCCCTTAAATCCCGCTCCAAAACTCTCGTCGAGTTAAGACGGAAATTGGATTTTTTCTTAAATAAAACCGTTGAATATAATACGGGCGTTATTAACGAATTTAATTTTAATCAAAACGATGTGGATTTTTTGTCGTCTTTTAAGGGTTTTATAATAAGTTTGGACGATAAGATTTTTACAGACGCAAAAAATTTGGAAGATTTGAAAGTCTCAATAGAATTAATAAAAAATGCATTTAACGATTTTTTTTCGCAGAACGGATGGACTATGAAAGAAAAAGCCATGATAATAAGACTTGCTTTTACAGGAGAAAAAGTCAGTCCTCCTATATACGAAATGATATTTTCGCTGGGAAAAGAAAGATGCGCAGAAAGAATAGAGGCTTTTTTATGCCGTTAAAAATATGCGGAATAGACGAAGCCGGCAGAGGCTGCCTTGCAGGGCCGGTAGTATCGGCGGCGGTTATAATAGATAAAAATAAAATTCCTACCGGTATAAAAGATTCCAAACAGTTAACCGAGCCAAAAAGAAAAGAGTTCTATAATATTATTTTAAGTTCCGCCGTATCTTATTCTATAGGCATCGCTTCTAATTTGGAAATAGATAAAATTAATATTTTTAAGGCGGCTATGCTTTCTATGGAAAGAGCTTTTGACGGTTTATCGGTAAAGCCCGACGTCGTAATTATAGACGGTCCTATAGTGCCGAAAGGTTTATCGGATATTTCCGGATTAAAAGTAATACCTGTAATAAAAGGCGACGACAGGGTAAAAGTAGTTTCCTGCGCATCGGTAATAGCTAAAGTTTTTAGGGACGGACTAATGGCGGACGTCGATGAAAAATATCCGGAATACGGCTTTAAAAAACACAAAGGATACGCAACCGTCGAACATAAAAAAAATATTAGAAAATACGGATTAACGAAAATTCACAGGAAAACTTTTAAATTTTAATATTTAATAAGATTTAGTATATATAAAGATGATTATTATTATATAATAGCCATATGGCATATGTGATATATTAATTATATCAATATGTAAATTAATTAACGGATAAAATGAATCTAAATATAAACGATAAAAAGATGAACGACAAGTCGTTAAATAAAGCTAAGGGAGACGAAGGAGAAGCGGTTGCGGCAGAGTTTTTAGAAAAAATAGGATACAGAATTATTAAAAAAAATTTTAAAAAAGGCAGACGCGAAATAGACATTATTGCCGAAAACGAAAGCGGCAATTTAAATTTTATAGAAGTAAAGACAAGGTTTAAAAACCGATTCGGTAAACCTTACGAAGCGGTGAACAAACGAAAACTTTCAACTATTATTGAAGTATCTGATTTTTTTTTAATGCAGTCGTCTGCGTCTAATATAAAAAACTACAATAAAACAATTTACTATGGCATAATTTCTATTGAATATATCGAACGCGGTTCGATTAAATTAATTTTTTTTGAAAATATTCTCGAATGATAAATAAAAGCAATAACCGGATAAACGTCTGCTTAGCGCAGACAGACCCCAAAATGGGGGATTTAGAAAAAAATATAGAAAACCATATTAATATTATTTCCTCAGCAAAAAACAAAGGGGCGGAAATAGTGGTTTTTCCGGAACTTTCTCTCACGGGCTACTTTTTAAAAGACTCCGTTTACGATTTAGGCGTCGATATTAATTCCGATGAAGCCGCCGTCTTCCAACCTCTTTATGAAGTATCGAGAGAACTTAATATTGCCGTTATCGCAGGTTTCGTAGAAAAAGACGCAGATTTTAATTTTTATAATTCGACTTTTTGCGTTTCTAACGGAAAACTTATTAATATTCACAGAAAGGTTTATCTGCCCACGTACGGCATGTTTGAAGAATTGAGATATTTTAAACAGGGAGACGGTTTCGGCGTTTTCGATTTAAACGGCGTTAAAATTTCAGTCTTGACATGCGAAGATGCCTGGCATCTTTCGTCGTCTTATATCGCCGCTAACAAAGGCGCTCATATAATTATTATCAATTCCGCTTCTCCGGCGAGAGGTATAACCTCGGGACTTAACAAATTTAATTCGACTAATATGTGGGAGGAACTTCTTTCCGTTATTGCTTTCTATTATAAATGTTACGTTATATACGTAAACAGAGTCGGTTTTGAAGACGGCATAGGATTTTCCGGCGGTTCATGTGCAATAAACCCTTCGGGCGATATCGAAAGCAAAATAGATTATATAGAAACAGGAGAAATTATAGCGGAATTAAATTTAAATCTGCTTAATAACGAAAGATTTAAAACGCCTCTTTTACGCGACGAAAATTTAAATCTGACCCTTAAAGAATTAGAAAGTATAATAGATAATAATAAAGTTAAGTGAAAAGATTTATATGAATCATAAAATTGAACTGCCAAAAATAGACGAATTAAATTTTCCTTTATTTTATAAACATCTCGGTAATTTTATAAAAAGCGAGGTTTTAAAGGCGGGGTTAAAAAGCGTAGTTTTGGGCTTGTCGGGAGGTATAGATTCGGCTGTGTCTTGTTTTTTGGCTGTAAGCGCGCTTGGAAAAGATAACGTAACGGCTCTAATAATGCCTTATGAAAGCAGTTCCAAGTCAAGTATCGAGGATGCTTTAAAAGTTGTAAATACGCTAGGCATTAAATATTACGTTTTAGATATATCTAACCAGATTAACGAATATTTTAAGAACGAGTCTAAAGAGACCGAGAAAAGCGAAAATGCCGATGCTGCAGGCGATATCGCCTTAAAACTTAGAAAAGGCAATAAAATGGCCAGAGAAAGGATGTCTATTCTGTATGATTATTCATATAAGTTAAATTCGTTAGTCCTTGGGACAAGCAATAAATCGGAACTGCTTCTGGGCTACGGAACTTTATACGGCGATATGGCTTCAGCTTTAAATCCAATAGGAGATATTTATAAAACTCAGATTTATCAGCTTGCGGAGCATCTCGGCATCCCAAAAAATATTATAAATAAACCGCCGTCTGCCGATTTGTGGGAAGGGCAGTCGGATGAATCGGAGCTGGGTTTTACATATAAAACTGCGGACGATATAATGTATCTCTTAATAGATAAAATGTATAAACCCGAAGTAGTAATTTCTTTAGGATTTGAAGAAAATATCGTAAACAACATATATGAAAGAATAAAAAAATCGCAGTATAAAAGACGTATGCCTTTAATAGCAAAGGTTTCTGAACGGACCATAAATATTGATTTTAGATATTTAAGGGATTGGGCATAGTTTTTATGAGCGTATTATACGTCGTGGCGACGCCCATCGGAAACCTCGAAGATATTACTATAAGAGCGTTAAAAGTAATGAGGGAAGCGGACTTTATAGCCTGCGAAGATACCAGAAAAACGAGGATATTAACTTCTAAATATCATATTAAAACACGCTTAATTCCATATCACGAATATAATAAAAAATCGGCTGCCGACGCTATCGCCGGCGGTATAATGAAAGGCAGAGATTACGTTTTAGTCAGCGAAGCCGGGACGCCTTTAATATCCGACCCCGGTTCTTATTTAGTCCGCTTGTGTATCGAAAAAGGAATAAAAGTAGTTCCTATTCCCGGTCCTTCCAGCGTATTAACCGCAATATCGGCATCGGGATTGAATACTTCGGAATTTACTTTTATCGGTTTTTTACCTAAAAAAGAGGGAAAAAGAAAAAAATTACTTGCAAAATTAAAGGATGAAAAAAGGGTTTTTATACTTTTTGAACCAGGCAGAAGCGTCGAAAAACTGCTTGCAGATATAAACGAAATAATGGGCAACGTTAAAATATGCTACGCAAAAGAGCTAACTAAAATTTATGAATTTATAGAAACAAAAGACGTAAAAACTATAACGGAAGAAATTAAAAACAGGCCTGAATTAACAAAGGGCGAGTTGACGGTTATCGTCGATCCGTCGCCTATAGAGGAAGCAGACTAAGAATTATCTTAATATTTTAAAATCTTTGAAATTAGAAAGCCCGTCCTGTTCATATAGTTTAACTTCTTTGACTCTCGACGATGGCGGACCGACATGCACGGAAGCAATAATTTCCTTAATTTTTTCTTCCTCGCCCTCAAAAAATGCCTCTACATGACCGTCATGAGTATTCATTACATAACCCTTTATGCCGATTCTTTCGGCTTCAAGTTTTGTAAAATTTCTAAAATTTACGCCCTGAACGATTCCTTTTATAATAACCCTATAAGATTTTAAAGTCATATAGCATAATTAATTATTTTTTTTATTATTTTTAATACTGTTGCCGATGCTTTTAGTTTTAGCTGAACGAGAAGTATCTTTATGTTTAGAATTTGCGCCGGACCGTTTATTAATTTTTTCTTCAAGCATATTGATCTTTTCTTCTAATCCTTTTACTTCGGAACTTCTGGCTATATCGGCTTTGCTAAGGGCTTTTTTTACGGATTCGTCTACTATAGACATCAATTTTTTTTTATTTGTATCGTATATGTCTTTCATTTTTTGGGAAAAAACTTCAGATTCTTTTTTGCCGAAATTATGGCTGACTATAAATTCGTCTAAAATCTTCTGAAATCTATCCTCGGTAACTCCAAGTACCGATCCTATAAATTCGGTAAACTTATCGACAGCCGTTTTTTGCGATTCCATAAAACCTCCATTAAATATTAATTATAATTATACTTACGATAATTCGTTTAATATTATAAGTATATCATCAATATTTAAAAAAAGTTAATTAAATAACCCTAAAACGTAATTCAGCTTTCATTTTAACTTACTGCTGCTGCTGAACCATATCGAGCCTTTCTATTTTAGCTTCCTTCCCTTTTTTCTTTCTTAAGTAGTATAATTTTGCCCTCCTTACCTTTCCCTGATAAAGAAGTTCAATTTTATCGATTAGCGGAGAATTAATCAAAAAAGTTTTTTCGACTCCGACGCCGTAAGAATTTTTTCTTACTGTAAAAGCCGACCTGATACCGCTTCCTTTTCTCGCAATAACCACTCCTTCATAAACCTGAATTCTTTCTTTGTCGCCCTCTTTTATTTTTTGATATACTTTGACGGTATCTCCCGATTTAAATTGAGGAACATCCGTTCTTAACGACGCATTTTCGATTTTTTCTACGATATTCATTTAAGTCTCTCCTTTTGTTTATATTATTAATTAATTTTTCTTATTTGCTCCGTTTTTTTTAATGCTTTTTCCATTCTCCACTTTTCAATCAGCTTATGATTTCCGCTGAGAAGTATTTCTGGAACGGATAAATTTCTAAACGTTTTTGGTTTAGTATATTGGGGATATTCTAATATTTTTTTAAAATCGCCGGAAAGGCTTTCCTCTTTAAGCGATTCTTGATTGCCCAAAAAACCTTTAAAATATCTGCTTACCGATTCTATGAAAACTATCGAAGCGATTTCGCCGCCGGACAGTATATAACTGCCTATCGATATTTCTATTCCTCCCGTTAAATCGGCTACCCTTGCATCTATGCCTTCATATCTTCCGCAAATTATTATAATATGGTCAAAATCGGACATTTCCGAAGCGGTATCCGAGTCGAGCAATTTTCCGGATGGAGACATTATAACTACAACTTTTTTTCCGGTTTTATAATTTTTTTTAAAATTTTTTACGGAATATTCGAAGGCTTTAATAATAGGTTCCGCCATTAACAGCTGACCTGCCCCCCCGCCGTATATTTTATCGTCCACCCTTTTATATTTACCGCTTGAAAAGTCTCTGGGATTAATAATATTTATTTCCATTAATCCGGATTTTAAAGCCTTTCCTATAAGACCGTTTTTTAAAAACGAATCAAAATATTCCGGCATTATAGATATAACGTCTATTACCTTCTTCATGTTTTTATATTCTATAATTATTTTCGTTTTTAACCGATATTTTTGAATTTTTAATATCTATAGTTTCGATATTTTCAGCCGTCATAGGAATCAGGTAAACTGCAGCGCTGGACTTTATTTCCATAACGTCTGTTTCTCCTCCGTAAATTTCCGAAACCGACCCTATGTTAATTTTTTTTTCGTTATAGCAGTTTAAACCGATTAAATCTGAAATTAAAAATTCGTCTTTATCCAATTTAATATCGGCTTTATTAATATAAACGGAAGTCTTTTTAAACTTTTCCGCAGATTCAATAGAATCTGCGCCGTTTAATTTAATGAGATAACCTTTGTTTGCCCGTCTGATTTTTTCGATTTCTAATTTTTTATATGCGCCGTTTTCTTTAATAAAAAGTTCGCATTCAGAATCCATAACGTTAGACAAGGGGTTGTATAGATTAAATAAAAGTTCGCCTAAGATACCGTGCGGTTTTATAAATTCCCCTATATCTATATAAACGGGATTCATTTAGCCTGTTTTTTTACTAACGCCATAACGGTATCGCTGGGTTTTGCCCCCAAACTTACCCACTTGTCGAATTTGTCCTTATCGATATTAAACTGGACGCCTTTATCGGCGCACGGATTATAAGTCCCCAGTATTTCTATAAATTTTTTCTGCACGGCTTTTTCTCCGGAAGCCGCCACGATTCTGTAAAAAGGTTTTTTGTGAGAACCGATTCTAGATAATCTGATTTTTACCGCCACTTGAAATCTCCTTTGTTAAACATGTTTTTAATATTATTTATATTTTTTAAAGAACCCAATTTGTTCTTTTTGAAAGACTTCATAATCTTTTTTACTTCTTCGAATTTATTTATAAAGATATTAACATCGTTGACGGTGGTGCCGCTTCCTAAAGCGATTCTTTTGCGCCTTCCGCCGTTTAATATGTCGGGGTTCAGCCTTTCTTTTTCCGTCATAGAATTAATAATAGCCTTAATTTTAACTATCTCTTTTTCAGCCGCTTCAGAATTAAATTTATCTTTTATTTTTGAAAAGCCGGGTATCATGCCTGCAATCTGAGTAATCCCGCCTATTTTTGACATCATTTTAAGCTGTTCGGCAAAATCTTTAACCGTAAAATCTTTTTTGTTAAGAGATTCTTCTATAGATTTAGCAGATTTTTCGTCAATAGACTCCTGGGCTTTTTCTATAAGGCTTAATATGTCGCCCATGCCGAGTATCCTGTCGGCTATCCTGTCGCCGTAAAAGACTTCGAAATCGCTGAGTTTTTCACCGATGCCTATGAATTTAATCGGTTTGGCGACGGTTTTTTTAATAGAAAGAGCCGCTCCGCCTCTTGCGTCGCCGTCAACTTTCGTTAGGACGACCCCTGATATATCAAGAGCTTCGTTGAAGGTTTTTGCTACCGTAACCGCGCTCTGCCCCAGCATGGAGTCTGCTACGAATAATATTTCGTTTGGATTAAATTTATTTTTAAGAAGTTTAAGCTCGTCCATTAACGGTTCGTCTATTTCGAGTCGTCCGGCAGTATCGACGATTATGGTATCGTATGCATGTTTTTCGGCTATTTCTATAGCGCTTTTAACTATTTCGTCGGGCTTTTGCAGGATTTTCCCATTTTCTTCCGGCGTTTCGTAAACCGGAATATTTATGCTTGCGCCGATTTTCTTAAGCTGAAGTATAGCCGCCGGTCTGTAAACGTCCGCGGGAACTAGATATACGCTGCGTTTCATTCTGTGAAGATAAAGCGCGAGTTTTCCCGCAGTAGTCGTTTTACCCGAACCCTGAAGACCTATTAGCATTATGATGACGGGAGGCTTTGTCTTAATATTTAAAGGCTCGTTGTTTCCCAGCAGTTCAACTAATTCGTCCCTTATTATTTTAATAATCTGTTGGGCAGGGGTCAGGCTGTCGGCTACTTTTTCGCCTACGGCTTTATTTTTTACGGATTCTATAAACTCTTTTACTATAAGGTAGTTTACGTCGGCTTCAAGCAAAGAAAGCCTGACTTCCTTAAGACTGTCTTCTATATTTTTTTCAGACAGCTTTCCGTAACCTTTAAGGTTTTTAAAAACTTTTTCGAGTTTTGAACTAAGTCCGTCAAACATTGCGCTAATTTATAATTTAAATAATTTTTTAAAAATACCGAACAGGCTTTTAGCTTATTCAATATCTTAATTAATAATTAAGAAAGATTTTATAATTGAAAACTATTATTTTATTAGTTTTTTTAAAATATGTCAATGCGAAAAAAGGTGTCGAAAAATTGTAAATACGGCGACCGGAATTCAATTCTGTCACCGTCACAAATTTAATCAGAAATATCCAAGCTGACGCAGTTTGTCCATGGCGGCTTCTTTATCCTGTGAGCGCCCGGAGCGTTCGGCGGCATCTTGTTCCGAGGTTTTATGAGTGCAGGGCGCGCAGTCTATAGATCTGTAACCCTGTTCGTAGAGATTGCAGTACGGAAGATTATTAAACTTGATATAATCCCATATATCTTTTTCCGTAAAATGAAGCAAAGGATGAATTCTGAAATGGTGGGGGTCTTTTCTTTTAGAAAAATAGGATTCGTTTGCCCTGGCTTCGTTTTCATCCCTTCTTATTCCGGTAAACATAGCTTTAAGATGAAGATCTTTAATAGACTCCTTAAGAGGAATAGTTTTAAGGGTGTTGCAGCAGTCGGTTTTATCTTTAGCTATAGGATATTTTTGCCGAAGTGCTTCATTGTTTGAGTATTTTACAATTTCAAAGTTCCATGCGGATTTTAATTTTTCCATAAATTCTTTAATTTCGGGGAATTCTGCCGACGTATCTATGGTAATAACCTTAAAAGGTATTTTCCCATTTTTCGAGCGTCTTATCAAGTCTAATAAAACGGTTGAATCTTTACCGCCCGTGAATGCTATGCCGATTTTATCTCCATATCTGTCTTCCGCTTCTTTAATAATTTCTATACCGAGCGAAATTTTTTGTTCAAGAAGCGCAAGAGATTCAGCCGCTATGTTTTTATCGGATTCCGGCTGGTTAAATATAATGCGTGCGCCGTTTTTGCCGGTTGCGCTTTTATCGTCGAATAAGTTTTCGCTTATAAATGAATGGCTTTCTATTTCGTTTAATATTTCGATATATTTTATGGAATCAGATAGAGAAGTATTTAATGCATTGAAATTTTCTTCAAGCGGGTCGTTTATAAGGTCGAAATAATAATTTTTAGGCCTGTTATAAATTTCCGAAGTTATCATGCTTTGATAAATGTTTTGTCTGGTAGTCTGTTTCGATTTAAGCGAATTGAGGAGAAACAGGTATTCTGGTTTGCCGACCCTTTTTCTCATAACTGAGTTAAACATTTCTATTATAAAGTCTTCATCGGAAAGATTAATGTTTTCTAAGATTTTTTTTGCTTCCGACTGCAAAATATTATCCGGAATGAATAAATATTTACGGTCTTTAGTCCTTATCGAGCGTTGAGACAGGAAATACTTGTCTTTAAAAGAGGCGCCGTTTTTGCTTCTGTCATAAACGCCGGCGGAAAATTGCATTATTTCGTTGTACATATTTTGCGTGCAAAATTCCGAATAGCAGTATTCTCTTTCTTTTTCTCCAAGTAAAGATAATCCGTCCGTTTCGATTAAATTTGAACCTGATGGGGCGCTTTTATCGTCGGGAATGACCTTTAAACCGGATAAAGAGATCAAGGTCGGAAATAAATCTACTATAGAAGCTAATTTATTATTTACTCCTTTTTCTAATTGCGGCGCATGCAGTATCAGCGGTATTTTTATGACTTCGTCGAAAAGTTCGCCCATATGGCCGAAAACCGGCATATCGTAGAAAACTATTCTGCCTTCTCCGTGGTCGGCAAAAATAGAATATATATTTTCATCGTTAAAATATCCGGCATTTTTTAAAAAACCGTATATAAGCCTGAAGCGCCCTTTGTCGAATTTATTGACCCCGTAAATGTATGGGGGAAGCATAATTTGCACCCCGTAATTTACTTTTCCGGAAAAATTATTCCAGAGAGTGAAAGGATTATTATTCTGAACGGGTATTTTGTATAAAGAGGACATTTTATTTATGAATGCAAAATAGTCGTCGTTATAATGATTTTCGTTATAATTTTGCGAAAAAATATAAGGTTCGTGAATGTCGAAAAGATGTATGAAACAGAATACCTTTTCGTTTTCTAAAGCCGAAATTTGTTTAAAAAGCAGATTAATATCGTTTGCATATATAAAATCGAATCCCTTGGTAAGCCCCAAAGGCTGAAAAAGTTCTATAACGTCTGAATAAAATATGGTTTTATAGCCGCTATTTTTGTAAATTTCCGCTAGAGTCGCGCAGTCTGTCCTCATTTTTTTATAAAAAAAAGGCCTTAAACCGTGCTTGGGCTGTAACAATCCGGTAAATAAAGAGGCATGCGCCGCAGTCGTATAGCTCGAGGTGGAAAAACAATCGGTAAAAACCGTGGAGTTTTCGGCGATTTCGTCTAACGTGGGCGTATCTACTAAATTTTCGACGTAAAATTGTTTCAGATGAGGTCTGTTTTTAATATAGCTAACGCAGTCGTATCTGAGGTTGTCAACCGATATAAGTAAAACCTTATTGTTCATCTTAATCGAATTTTTTTCTGTAATTAAGAGCTTCCGACAGCGTGTCTTTATCTACGTATTCCAAATCGGAGCCTATCGGTATTCCTCTTGCCAAAGCGGAAATGCGGACGTTATAAGGCGATAAAATTTTATGAATATAAATAGAGGTAGCTTCTCCGTTGGAATTTGGATTAAGCGCAAGAATAATTTCTTCAAAACCGCCGTTTTCTACCCTGCTTGCAAGCTCTTTTAGCTTTAAATCCGACGGCGTTATACCTTCAAGAGGATTTATTAAACCGTGCAGGACATGATAATAACCGTTATAATTTCCGCTTTTTTCAAATACGTATATTATTTCCGGATTTTCTACTATGCACAGCTGTTTTCCGTTTCTGGACGGGTTGCCGCATATATGGCAGATATCGTCGGAGCTTAAATTAAAACATTTTTGGCATAATTTTATGTTTTGTTTGGCATTTTTTATTGCATCCGCAAGACCGTAGGCTACGGATTCGTTCTGTGACAATAAGTAGAATGCAAGTCTTCTTGCAGATCTTTCTCCTATGCCGGGGAGTTTTTTAAATGCGAATACTATATCTTTGACGTAATCCGAATGGTTTAAAGACATTAAACGGCCTGTTAAAAAAGACCGGGCATATTAAGCCCGCCCGTTAATTTGGACATTTCTCCGGTTACCATATCTTTAGACTTGTTAAGAGCTTCGTTTATAGAAGCTACTATAAGGTCCTGAAGCATTTCGACGTCATCGGGATTTACGACTGTTTTATCTATATTTATTTCAAGCAGTTCCTGTTTTCCGTTTACCTTTGCGGTAACCATTCCTCCGCCTGCGCTTGCTTCTACTATTTTAGAGCCCAATTCTTCCTGCATTTTAAGCATATCGGATTGAAGTTTCTGCGCCTGCTTTAACATTCCGGCGATATTTTTCGACATTTTATTAGCCTCCATTATATTGATTTTTTAAATATATCTTTATATTTTATTTAATTTTTTATTTTTTTGCAAACGTTTGCAAACGTTTAACTTTTCAATAGGCTTTTAATATGCGTTATATTTTATCTATTCTTTTAATACTATCGCCGAATACTTCTTTTATGCTTTCGATTATTTTATCGTCCGTTATTGTTTTTTCGGCGAAGTCTTTTTGAAAATCTTTTTGAAGACGTTCTTCCGTTATCGGCGAAGCCGTTTGAAAATTTTTTGGTTTTGTTGTTTTTTCTTTTTCATTCAACTTTTCATCCATTTTTGAAAAATGTTCGAATAGTTTTTCATGTTCCAAAAGCTGTCCCGAATCTTTTTTCAGCTCGTTCCGTTCAAAAGTTTCGGCATGTTCAACAGGTTTCGCATATTCAACCTGTTCATTGTAAGTTGTGCGTTCAACCGGTTTCGCCTGGACGTATTTTCCTTCGTTCAACCGGTTATTTATAATTATATTTTGTTTTTCGGCAGGCTTTATTTCTATAGATGTATGAGGTTTTATCGATTCTGCCGTTCCGTAATTATGTTTAGTTTTATTTTTTAATTCGTCGATTTTTAAAATAAGTTCGGTCACGTTTTTTTTATCGGGAACGTTAAACAGCCTGAAAATCGTCAATTCCATCATTAATAAAGGCGAAGAAATCCTTTGAAATTTAACGTCGGCGTTTATCATTACGTCGAGCATATCTAAAAGCTCTTCAAGGGATTTTTGCTCCGCAAGCGGCTCTATCGTTTTAATTTCTTCGTCGGTTAAGTCGTATATAAGGTCTTTATATCGTAATTTTACGATTATTATGTTTCTTATATAATGCGCCGCTTGTTTCATGAACTGCCTTAAGTCTGATCCCGATTCGTAAATTTCCTTTACCGCTTTCAGCGCGCCTTCATAATCTTTATTGAATATAGAAGATATAAGTTGTGAAGTTATAGATTTAGACGTAAGTCCAAGCACGCCTGAAATATCTTCTTCAATATTGTTTCCAAAATAAGATATAACGGTATCGAAAATTGAAAGAGAATCTCTCAGAGAACCGTCGGCAAGAGATGCTATAATCATAAAATTTTCATCTGTTGCGTTGATATTTTCTGCTTTAGCTATTTCTTTCAATTTTTCGAATATTATTTTCGTCGGTATCCGTTTAAAGTTAAATCTCTGGCACCGCGATAAAATAGTTTCCGGAACTTTATGGATTTCGGTAGTGGCGAAGATAAATTTTGCGTGAGCGGGAGGTTCTTCCAGAGTTTTTAACAGAGCGTTAAACGCGCTGTTGGATAACATATGGACTTCGTCTATTATATAGATTTTAAATCTTAAACTTTGCGGCGAATATATTATGTTTTCTTTTAACTCTCTTACCGAATCGACTCCGGTATTCGATGCACCGTCTATTTCTATAACGTCCACAGAACTTCCGTTCTGAATTTGGACGCAGGCCGAACATACGCCGCAAGGATTTACAGTCGGACCGTTTTCGCAGTTAATGGATTTTGCGAGTATTCTTGCAATGGATGTTTTGCCTACGCCCCTGGTTCCCGTAAATATATATGCGTGGGAAAGCCTATCGTTTATTACCGCATTTTTCAAAGTTTGAACGATTGCATCCTGCCCTATTATCTCGTCAAAAATCCTTGGTCTATATTTTCGTGCAAGCACCTGGTACATTTTAATTATTATATCATATTTTTGTTTTCTAAAGTTGATTTTTTAATAAAAAATTGCTAAACTTGAAAAACTATGCAAGAAAAGAACGATTTTATAGATTTCAAGGATTTTCCTAAAAATTACGATTACAAGTCGGTAGAGGAAAAAATATCTAAATATTGGGAAGACAACGATATTTATAAATTTTCTTTGGAAGATAAAGGAAAAGATATTTATTCGGTCGATACTCCGCCTCCTTATGTTTCGTCGGCGCATCTGCATGTCGGACACGTAATGAGTTACTCGCAGGCGGAATTTATTATAAGATATAAAAGGATGAAGGGTTATAACGTTTTCTATCCTATGGGTTTCGACGACAACGGTCTTCCGACCGAACGTTACGTAGAAAAAAAATATAAAATCAATAAATCTAAAATTACGAGAGAAGAATTTATAGATTTGTGCCTTAAAGAAACAAAAATAGGAATAGATATATATAAATCGCTATGGAGATCGGTCGGAATAAGCGCCGACTATAGTTTATCGTATTCCACGATAGACGAAAGATGCAGAAAGACCGCTCAGAAATCGTTTCTAGACCTTTACGGCAAAGGTCTTATCGAGCGGCGCAACGAACCTATACTTTGGTGTCCGCAGTGCAGGACTTCTCTTGCTCAGGCAGATGTAGTCATGGAAGAATTTACAGGCGTACTGTACGATATAGAATTTAAATCAGACGAAGGTAAAGGCCTTATTATATCTACGACACGTCCCGAACTGCTCGGAGGATGCGTCGCCGTTTACGCTAATCCGGCGGACGAAAGATATCGTTTTTTGGAAGGAAAGAGCGTCAAAACTCCGTTATACAATAAAAACGTTCCGGTTAAATATGACGAGTCCGTAGATATGTCTTACGGTTCGGGTCTTATGATGGTCTGTACGTGGGGCGATGCGGAAGACGTTAAGAAATGGAAAGAACATAGTTTAGACACGGCAATTATAATAGACAGGTCGGGAAGATTAAACGAATTATCCGGCGGCTATAAAGGATTAAACGTCAGGGACGCTAAAAAAGGCATAGTTGAAGATTTAAGAAAAATGTCGCTGATAAAGTTGGAAAAGCCTCTGAATCATAACGTCGGAGTTCACGACAGATGTTCGACTCCGGTCGAATTTATTTTAGCAGAACAGTGGTTTATAAAAATTTTAGAAAATAAAGAAAAATTTATAGACGCAGGCAACAGGATGTCCTGGCATCCTCAGTTTATGAAAACCAGATACGACGAATGGATTAATAATCTTAAATGGGACTGGAATATTTCGAGGCAGAGATTTTACGGAGTTCCGTTTCCGGTCTGGTACTGTGCGGAATGCGGAGAAGTCGTCGTCGCATCAGAAAAAGAACTTCCCGTGGATCCCGCAGTAATTATGCCGGTAAACATGAAATGCAAAAAATGCGGCGGAAGCAAATTGATTCCCGAAAACGACGTTATGGATACTTGGATGACGTCCTCGCTTACGCCTCTTATAAATTCGTTATGGTCATACGAAGACGCCGAGAGCAAAAAACTTTATAATACTATTTATCCTATGGGGCTGCGTCCGCAGGCGCAGGAAATTATCCGCACATGGCTTTTTTATACGGTTGTAAAATCCGTTTATCATACGGGAGACATACCTTTTAAAGACGTAATGATAAGCGGATGGGGTTTGGACAAAAACGGCAAGAAGATGTCTAAAAGCTTGGGAAATTTTGTAAGCCCCGAAGAAATAACCGGCAAGTACTCGGCAGACGCCCTAAGATACTGGGCATCTAAGGCAAATTTAGGACAGGATCTTCGTTTCAGCGAAGAAGACGTTGCAAACGGCAGAAGATTGACCATTAAAATATGGAACGCCGCAAGATTTTTGATAACGAACGTAGAATCCGATTTTAATCCTTACGAAAAAAATGTAAAAGACCTTAAACTTAGCCGCATAGACGAATGGATATTGACGGAATTCGAAAACACGCTGAAATCTTGCGGCAATTATATGGAGTCTTATGAATATTCTCTGTGCATGAGAACGCTTCAAGATTTTTTCTATAATTCATACTGCGATAATTATCTTGAAATTATAAAAAACGTGTTTTGGGACGAAAGCGAAGAAAGCTCCGAAAGAAAAAAAACCGTGCTGAATATTATGTATTTTATTTCTTTAAATGCCGTTAAAATGTTTGCGCCTTTCATGCCGTTTATAACCGAGGAACTCTATCTGTCGTTCTATAAAAGATATGAAAAAGATAAAAGCATACATAAATCTTTTTGGCCGGAATTTAGAAACGATTTAATTTTTAAAGATTCTTTAAAATACTCGGCTGTATTGCTGAATATTCTTGATGCTTCAAGGAAATTGCGCACTAATTTAAATCTTCACCAGAATCATAAAGTTCATAAAATCTTAATTCAGGCGTTAAATCAGGACTATATAGAAATCATAAACGATATTTCCGGCGATATAAGGTCGGCAGTCAGGGCCGAGCGGTTAATATTTTCCGATCAAGCGGATTTTAAGGCGTCCGACGATAATATTTTAATAGCGTTAGAAAAATGAAATTGACTTTTTATAATTTTAATTTAATAATATAGCATAGATTTTTATAATTTTTTTATATAAGATAAACAGGAGAATTTCAAATGGCAAATCCAAAGAAAAGACATTCAAAATGCAGAAGGGATAAAAGAAGGACGCACGACAGCCTTACGCCCGTTAATTATTCAAAATGTCCTAATTGCGGCGAACCGCTTCTTCCGCACAGGATGTGTCCCAGCTGTAAAACTTACAAAGGTAGAAAAATAGTAGCAGAAAAAGCGCAGGAAAAATCTTAAATAAGCGGATACCATGCGCAAACTTGGAGACTGTTAATGATTAGAATAGCTTTGGACGGTTTCGGTTCCGATAAGGCTCCGGAACCTGAAGTTATGGGAGCTATAGCCGCAGTTGAGTCCAATAAGGATATAGAAATAACTATAACCGGCGATGAAACCGTTTTAAAGGATGCTATTAAAAAAAATAACTATAACGGCTCCAGAATTAAAATAGTTCATGCGCCTGAACGCATAACGATGGAAGATTCGCCTTCGGCTATAGTAAGAAATAAAAAAAATTCTTCAATGCGTATCGCTTACGAATTAGTAAAAAAGAATGAAGCAGATGCAATTATAAGCGCAGGAAACAGCGGTGCATCTCTGGCTATAGCCATGTTTGTTTTTAAAAGAATTAACGGAATAGACAGACCTGCGATTGCAACGATTATGCCGGCAGTCGGAGGATATACCGTTTTAATAGACGCAGGGGCTAACGTTGACGTTAAACCTTATCATCTTGCGGAATTTGCCATAATGGGTTCGGAATATGCTTCGTTTATGAAAGGAATAGACAATCCAAAGGTAGGATTGTTAAGCAACGGCGAAGAAGCATCTAAAGGTAACGATCTGACGAGGGAAGCATTTGCTATAATTAAAAATACCGATTTAAATTTTTACGGCTACGTGGAAGGAAGGGAAGTGTTTAACGGCAAAGTTGACGTCGTCGTTTGCGACGGTTTTACGGGAAACGTTATATTGAAAGCGGCGGAAACATTGGCGGAGACGATTTTTAATCTTTTAAGGGAAGAGATAAATAAAAGTTTTATGGCAAAGTGCGGTTTTTTTATGGCAAGAAAATCTTTAAAAAAATTTAAAAAGCTCGTGGACCATAACGAATACGGCGGAGCGCCGTTACTCGGCGTTAACGGAGCCGCTTTTATCGCTCACGGCGGAGCAAGTTCAAAAGCTTTAACGAGCGCAATATTGGTAGCAAAGCATTTCGTCGAAAAAGGCATAATACATAATATAAGCAATAAAATAGAAGCAAATGCCCAAAATATCCCAAATTAACTAATTATGGAGTTTAATTTAAGTTGATTTATTCAAAAATAACCGGTATCGGCTCTTTCGTTCCTAAAAAAGTGTTGACGAACGAAGAACTGTGCAATATAGTGGACACGTCCGACGAATGGATTATGTCCAGGACGGGCATAAAAGAAAGGAGAATTGCGGAAAAAGGTTTGACGACCTCCGACATAGCGGCGGCTTCCGCAAAAAAAGCCTTAGATGTTTCAGGTTTAAAACCGGAAGATATTGAGCTTGTGCTTGTCGGAACTATCACCCCTGATATGATTTTCCCGTCGACTGCCTGCATAGTACAGGACAAATTGGGACTTAAGAATGCGGCTGCTTTTGATATCAGTGCTGGATGCAGCGGTTTTATATATTCGTTGTCCGTAGCCGACAGTTTTATTAAATCCGGAAAATATAAAAATGTTTTAGTTATAGGAGCCGATCTGCTTTCAAGAATTACGGATTACGAAGACAGATCGACCTGCGTTTTATTCGGAGACGGGGGGGGCGCTGCGGTGTTGACGGCAAATATTCAAAATAACCGCGGTATTCTTTCTACACATATGCATTCCGAAGGCGGACACGACGATATTTTAATGCTTAAAGCCGGCGGCTCTTTGATGCCGGCCAGTCATGAAAGCGTCAACGGCCGCGAGCATTATATAAAAATGAAAGGTTCCGAACTGTTCAGATATGCCGTAAATTATCTTAAAGATATAGCCCAGGAAGCCATAGATTTTAACGGACTTAAACCGGAAGATATAGATTTATTCGTTCCGCACCAGGCCAACATCAGAATTATAGAAGCTACGGCAAAGAAATTAAAATTTCCCATGGAAAGAGTTTTCGTTAACGTGGAAAAATACGGAAATACTTCAAGCGGGTCGATACCGATTGCTCTCGACGAAGCTTATTCGTCGGGCAGAATTAAAGAAAACGACATAGTGCTTATAGATGCTATAGGCGCAGGTTTAACCTGGGCTTCTTCTATAATAAGGTGGTAGAATAAAATGATAAAATCTCCTATCTGCGATATTCTTGGAATAAAATATCCGGTATTTCAGGGCGGTATGGCATGGGCGTCAAACCACAGGCTTGCCGCGGCCGTTTCAAATGCGGGAGGTTTGGGTATTATAGGCGCCGGACAGATGCCGCCGGAACTTGTCGTGCAGGAAATAAGAAAAGCAAAAGAAAACACGGACAAACCGTTCGGAGTAAATCTTATATTGTATTTAAGCTATATCGAAGAGCTTATAGATGCGGTAATAAAAGAAAAAGTCGCGATAGTTACGACAGGGGCGGGCAATGCGGGCCCTTACATAAAAAAGTTTCATGATGCCGGAATAAAGGTTATACCCGTTATACCTTCTACGGCTCTTGCAAAAAGAATGGAAAAAGCCGGAGCGGATGCCGTAATTGCGGAAGGCACGGAATCGGGAGGACATATAGGAGAAATTACTACTATGGCTTTGGTTCCACAGGTTGCCGATGCCGTTAATATTCCGGTAATAGCCGCAGGCGGCATTGCCGATTACAGGGGTTTTGCGGCGGCGTTATGTCTCGGCGCAAGCGGCATTCAAATGGGAACGAGGTTTCTTGCGACTAAGGAGTGTCATATACATCAGAACTGGAAAAATTCCGTTATAAAAGCGTCAGACAGAGATACCGTCGTTACGGGAAGACCGACCGGCCATCCCGTCAGAGTTTTAAAAAACAAGCTTGCAAAAATGTTTCTTGAGCTTGAAGAAAAATGCGCGCCTATCGAAGAATACGAAAAACTTGGAACAGGAAAATTAAAAGCGGCGTCGGTTGACGGAGATGCGGAAATGGGTTCTTTAATGAGCGGGCAGATAGCAGGCCTTATAAAAGAAGAAAAAACGGTCAAAGAAGTTATCGATGAAATTGTTTCGCAGACGGAAGCGTTTTTTAAAAACGCAGGAAAGTTTGTAGCGAATTAATTATATTTTGTTTATATAAAATTTATGGAAATAGAAAAATCTTTAAATTTAAATTCAAATATTGCTTTTGTTTTTCCCGGTCAAGGTTCTCAGCATATAGGGATGGGGAGAGATTTTTTTGAAAATTTTAACGAAGCTCGCCATATCTTGGAAGAATCTTCGGACATCTTAAAGCAGGATATGAAAGATTTAATTCTCGGCGGCAACGAAAGCGAGTTGAACTTGACGGAAAATACGCAACCTGCACTTTTGACCGTAAGCATTGCTATACTTAGAGTGATAGAAAAAGAATTCGGCTTAAAGCCGAAATGCGTATCAGGGCATAGCTTGGGAGAATATACCGCAAATGTTTCTGCCGGAAGCGTCGATTTTGATTATGCTCTTTTAATAGTCAAAAAAAGAGGATTATTTATGCAGACCGCTTGTCCGGTAGGTTTCGGTAAAATGGCGGCAGTTATAGGTCTTGACGACGGGATAATAAAAAACGTTATAAAAGAAGTAAATGCTTCAAAAAATGAAGAAGGAGTTTTTATAGCAAACTTAAACTCTTCTATTCAGACGGTGATATCCGGAATTTCGTCATTTATAGATGAAACGTGTGCGCTGCTTAAGGAAAAAGGAGCAAAAAAAATAGTTATGATTCCTGTAAGTGCGCCGTTTCATACGCCTTTTATGGCTAAAGCAAAGGAAAACCTTTCGTTGTTTATAGATGCAAATCGCTTTAACGATGCGCGTTTTGAAATATTTTCTAACGCAACGTCGCTTAATTATTTTAAAAAAGACGATGCCGTCAAACTGCTTTTAGAGCAGATAACGTCGCCGGTTATGTGGAAAGATTTAGTGATAAATATGGAGAAAATATCCGGAGTTACTAAATTTATAGAAATTGGACCGTCAAACGTATTAAGCGGATTAATTAAAAGAATAGATAAAAATGTAGACGCAGTCTCAATTAATTCCGTGGATTCGCTTAAAGAATTCGAGAAAATAAAATTAGAAAATTGATAAATTCATTAAATATAGGAGCGTTTTATGTCCGTTAAAATAGACCTGAAAGGCAAAGTTTCCGTTGTGACGGGAGGTTCTTCCGGAATAGGACTGTCTATATCTAAGGTTTTGCTTAATGCAGGCGCAAGAGTTATAATAATCGACATAGACGATAAAAGATTTGAAACCGTTAAGGATGAAATAAAAAAAATATCGGAAAATTTTGATTTTTATACTTCAAACGTTAAAAATTCAGAAAAAATTTCCGATACGGTTAATGCGATTATAGCTAAAGAATCTAAAATAGATATTCTCGTCAATAATGCCGGAATAGTTAAAGACGGCCTGCTTATAAGGATGAGCGACGAAGACTGGTTAGACGTTATAGACGTTAATCTTAACGGTATGTTCTATATTACCAAAAATGTATTAAAACATATGTTTAAGGCAAAGTCTGGAAGAATAATAAGCATAGCCTCGGTTATAGGAGAAATAGGCAATATGGGACAGGCTAACTATGCCGCTTCTAAAGCAGGAATTATAGCTTTTACAAAATCTATAGCAAAAGAATATGCGGCGAGAGGAATACTCGCAAATGCGATAGCCCCCGGATTCATAAGGACGGTAATGACCGATAAACTGCCTGAAGACGTAAAAGATGCCATTAAAAAAAGTATTCCTTTAAACAAAATAGCCGAACCGGAGGAGATAGCAAACGCCGTTCTCTTCCTGTGTTCGGAACTTTCAGCCTATATTACCGGCACAGTTTTAAACGTCAACGGCGGGATGTATATGTAGTCCAGGGACGGAAGTGAATTAGAAATCAAATTTGTGATAGTGCCAGAATTGAATTCTGTTTTCAAGTTGTTATGGGGACAGAATTGAATTCTGTCCCCATAATATATAATATATAACAAGGAGGAGGTGAAAATAAATGTCAGTGGAGAGCAAGGTAAAAGAGATTATCGTCGAGCAGTTGGGAGTTACGCCCGATGAAGTTACAAACGAAGCTTCTTTCGTTGAGGATCTCGGAGCAGATTCTTTAGATACCGTCGAATTAGTTATGGCTTTCGAGGAAGAATTCGGAATAGAAATATCCGACGAAGATGCCGAAAAAATTAAAACGGTTCAGGATGCCGTTTCATATATCGACGAACATACAAAATAATATAATTTATTTACAATGTACTAAATTATTCTTATTATGGAAAAAATTAATTGCAAAAGAAGGGTCGTCGTAACAGGATATTCCATGATTACGGCGCTCGGCAACGACGCAGAAACTTCATGGGAAAGAATGATCAAAGGAGAAAGCGGCGTAGGACGCATTACAAGATTTGATACCGAAGGCTATACGACAAAAATAGCCGGCGAAGTTAAAGGATTTGATCCGGAAAAATTTATAGAAAAAAAAGAAGTTAAAAAGATGGATCAGTTCATACACTATGCCGTAGCAGCGTCTAAGATGGCTTTAGATATGTCGGGGCTTCAAATTAACGATGCTAACGCCCACAAGATAGGCGTTTGGATTGGAGCCGGCATAGGCGGTCTTATGACTATAGAAAAATATCATTCTATGCTTTTAGAGGGCGGACCCAAAAAGATTTCCCCGTTTTTTATACCGATGCTTTTGATAAATCTTGCTCCGGGGCAGGTTTCTATAATGACCGGAGCAAAAGGGCCTAACGCAAGTACGGTATCGGCTTGTTCAACCGGTACAAATTCTATCGGAGACGCTTATAAAATTATCGCAAGAGGCGATGCCGACGCAATGATAGCCGGAGGAGCCGAATCGACTATATCGCCTCTGTGTATTTCGGGTTTTAACGCTATGAAAGCTCTTTCCACAAGGAACGACGAACCTGATAAGGCTTCAAGGCCGTTTGATAAACAAAGGGACGGTTTCGTAGTTAGCGAAGGCGCAGGCATATTAATTTTGGAAGAAATGAATTCCGCGCTTGAAAGAGGAGCAAAAATATATGCCGAGATAGTAGGATACGGAGTGTCTTCGGACGCATATCATTTATCAACGCCGGATCCCGAAGCTAAAGGCGCATACTACAGCATGAAAAATGCGATTGAAGACGGCGGGATAAATCCAGCCGACTTGGATTACGTAAATGCCCACGGGACGTCGACTTATTATAACGATTTAAATGAAACAAAAGCTATAAAACAGCTTTTTGGAGATAAAGCGTATAAACTTAAAATAAGTTCTATTAAATCTATGATAGGGCACTCCTTAGGAGCCGCAGGAGGAATAGAGGCGGTTGCTACCGTGCTGACCGTTAAAACGGGAATTATACCGCCGACAATTAATCTTGAAGAAAGAGACGAAGAATGCGATCTCGATTATGTTCCTAATACAGCTCAAAAAGGGGACATAAAGTTTGCTATGTCGAATTCTTTCGGCTTCGGCGGAACTAACGCTACGTTAGTCTTTAAAAAATGGGAGGGTTGATACATACATGATATATTTAGGTTCTGATCATGCCGGTTTTGAATTAAAAGAATCTATAAAAGATGCGCTTGAAAAAAAAGGCGTAAAGTATCTCGATATTGGGACGGATTCTTTAAAGAGCGTGGATTATCCGGATTATGCACTGAAAGTAGCCGAAAAAGTCAAAGAAGATAAAGATAAAAATTCTTTCGGAATATTAGTATGCGGTACCGGAATAGGAATGGAAATAACGGCAAATAAAGTTGACGGGATCAGGGCGGCGTTAGTACACGACGAATATACTTCGCAGGTTGCTAAAGAGCATAATAATGCTAATATAATAACGATGGGCGGAAGGACTACTACTCCGACGGAAGCCTTAAGATTTATAGACAGGTTTATGTCTGCAAAATATGAAGGAGGCAGGCATGAAAACAGAATTAATAAAATAAGCTCTATAGAGAAACTAAATATATAAAAATATTTAAAAAGGTGAAAATAAATTGGATTTTAAAAATCTTGAAGAAACAGATATCGAAGTTTACGAGTTTATAAAAAAAGAGGTCAACAGACAAAGAAACTCACTGGAATTGATAGCTTCCGAAAATTTTGTATCGCCTGCGGTTATGCAGGCGCAGGGTTCCGTTTTAACGAACAAATATGCAGAAGGATATCCAAAAAAAAGATATTACGGCGGATGCGGCTATATAGACGATATAGAACAGCTTGCAATAGACAGAATTAAAAAAATATTTAACGCCGAATATGCAAACGTTCAGCCTCATTCCGGATCTCAGGCAAATATGGCTATATTTTACGCTTTTTTAAAACCAGGAGATACCGTTCTCGGAATGGATTTATCCCACGGAGGGCATTTAACTCACGGAAGCCCCGTAAATTTTTCCGGTAAATATTTCAATATTATTCCTTACGGAGTAAATAAATCTACGGAGACTATAGACTACGAAGAATTAAGAAAAATAGCCTTAGAAAATAAACCTAAGATGATAATAGCCGGCGCGAGCGCATATCCTAGAATTATAGATTTTAAAAAATTCAGGGATATAGCCGATGAGGCGGGATGCTATCTTATGGTGGACATGGCGCATATAGCCGGATTAATTGCGGCGGATCTTCATCCAAACCCAGTGCCTTATGCCGATTTCGTAACTACTACGACGCATAAGACGCTAAGGGGTCCCAGAGGGGGAATCATACTTGCAAAGGCTAAATACGAAAAGGAGCTTAACTCCGCAATATTTCCCGGAATTCAGGGCGGTCCGCTCGAGCATGTAATCGCTGCAAAAGCGGTGGCTTTCAAGGAAGCGTTAAGCGAAAATTTTAAAAATTATCAGAGGCAGGTCGTGTTTAATGCCGCAACCCTTGCCAATACGCTTCAAAATAACAGTTTTTCCTTGATATCCGGCGGTACTGATAATCACCTAATGCTTGTTGATTTTAGAAAATCGGAAATGACAGGCAAACAGGCAGAGGCATTACTCGACGAAGTAGGCATAACCGTAAATAAAAACAAGGTTCCTTTCGACGAAAGGTCTCCTTTCGTTACAAGCGGAATAAGGATAGGTACTCCGGCGGTTACGACAAGAGGCATGAAGGAAAACGAGATGGTAAAAATAGGCGAATTTATAGTAGAAGTTTTAAAAAATCCCGGCGACGAAACAGTAAAAAACGACATCAAACAAGAGGTGCATGCTTTATGCGCCAAATTCCCGCTGTATGAAACATTATTATGAAATGCCCTTTTTGCCTTAACGACGACGACAAAGTCGTAGATTCGAGAATATCGAAAGACGGTAGATCTACTAAACGAAAAAGGCAGTGTAACGTCTGCGGAAAAAGGTTTACGACTTTAGAAACCGTTATTTCTTCATCTCCTTTAATAATTAAAAAAGACGGAAGAAGAGAATCGTTCGACAGGCAAAAAGTTCTCAACGGTTTAATAAAAGCATGCGAGAAAAGGCCCGTTCCGTACTACAACATAGAAGAAATAGTAATTTCAATAGAGAAATGGTTCGAGGAAACTAATTTAAAAGAGATAAAAAGCGAAGAAATAGGAAAGCATGTCTTAAATAAATTAAAAAATTTGGATGCAATAAGTTACGTCCGGTTTGCTTCCGTCTATCTTTCCTTTAAAGATATAAACGAGTTATACGAAAATGTCTCCGAACTCATCAAAAAAAAATCTTAATAAACATACATACGACAAAGACGAATATTTTATAGCCAGAGCTTTAAATCTTGCAAAAAAAGGACAAGGATTAACTTCTCCCAATCCAGCCGTCGGAGCCGTAGTAGTTAAAAACGGTATTATAGTCGGCGAAGGATTTCACGAAAAAGCGGGTCAGCCCCATGCGGAAGTTATAGCTTTAAATAATGCGGGAAAAGATGCCGAAGGCGGTACTATATACGTAACGTTAGAACCGTGCAGCCATTTCGGAAAAACTCCTCCGTGCGTGCATAAAATTAAAGAGTCCGGAATAAAAAGAGTAGTATCGGCGATTAAGGACCCAAACCCTTTGGTATCGGGAAAAGGATTGGAATATTTACTAAATAACGGTATTGAAGTAAAAGACGGCGTTCTCTCAAAAGAAGCTAATCGGATTAACGAAATTTTTTTTAAATACATAACTACGGGTATGCCTTTTATAACCGTTAAAGAGGCCGTTACTTTAGACGGAAATTTGGGCTATAAAACCGATACAGAAAAAGTATATATCTCGTCGCCTAAATCTTTAGAATATACTCATTATATCAGGTTTATCAACGATGCCGTGATGATATCGGCAAAAACCCTTATAAAAGACGATCCTGCTTTAGACGTTAGAATAAATAAATCAGACATAAAGGAGAAATTTTTAAAAAAAAGGTGGACTAAAATAGTTTTAGATTCTGATTTAAATACCCCCCTAAGTTCAAAAATTTTTGAAAGTCGCGGAAACGTTTTAATTTTTGCTTCAAACGATTACGATGATGCAAAGGTCGAAAGAAAAAAGCATTTAGAAGAAAAAGGTGCAATTATAGCAGATGTATATTATAATATTAAAGAAGGTAAAAAATTATTAAACTTGGAATATGTATTTAAAAAATGCGGGGAATTAAAAATAACCGGAATATTAGTCGAAGCAGGTCCGGAACTTTTTAGTTCGCTGATAAAAGAAAGATTTTGCGATAAGATAATTTTTAACTTTACTCCTTATTTTTTAGGAAGAAAAAACGGATTAGACCTGTTTGGACGGCTGAATTTAGAATTTAACGAAAAAATTAATTTTTCAGATTTAACCGTAAAAAAAATTAAAGACGATGTATTTTTATCGTATTATCCCGAATTTGCTTAGACCGCTATATTTTAGCGTAGAAGTATAAATATATTAAATTTTAGGATAATGTATATTTTATGTTTACCGGTATAATAAAAGAGCTTGGGAAAGTTAAATCTATAAGCGGAGGCGTTATTTCGATAGCCGTAAAAGGCGCCGGAAAAAGCGCATATATAGGGCAGAGTATTTCGGTTAACGGAGTCTGCCTTACTGTGAAAAAAATAGCTTATCCGGTTTTATCTTTCGATTATACGCCTGCGACGTTTAATGCGTCCGCGTTAAAATATTTGAAAATTAACGAAGCCGTAAATATAGAACCGGCTCTTTCGGTTAATTCGGATATCTCGGGACATTTTGTTCTAGGACACATAGACGGCATAGGGAAAATAACCGAAACTAAAAAACTCGGCAACTCTATAATAATCGGCATAAAAATAACGCATTCGATAGACGATAATTTAGAAAAATACATAATCGCAAAAGGTTCGGCGTCTATTGACGGAATCAGCCTTACGGTTAACGAAGTTAAAAGCGATACATTTTTAGTCAGCATTATTCCGTTAACATATAGAGAAACTAATCTTAATTATAAAACTATCGGCGATTACGTAAATATCGAATCCGATATAATAGAAAGAACGGTCGTCAGCCGTTTAAACGATTTAGGAGCGTCGAAACTTATCCGCGGCGGCGAAGGTAATGCGGTCAAAGAAAGAAACGGCTACGGCAAAGCGGGGGGCGTGACGATGGAATTTTTAACCGAAAACGGGTTTATTTAAAAATTATAGCGCATATATATTAATTATAGTATTGTGGATTGCATTAAAAAAAGGAGATGACCGATTATGAGTTTAGCTACCGTAGAAGAGGCGGCTGCAGATATAAAAGAAGGTAAAATGATTATACTCGTCGACGACGAGGACAGGGAAAACGAAGGAGATTTAGTAGTAGCGGCAGAGCATACCACCCCTGAAATTATAAACTTTATGACGAAATATGCCAGAGGCTTAATATGCCTTACGCTTACCGAAGAAAAAGCCGACAGTTTAGATCTCCCGCCTATGGTGGTTAATAACGAGTCAAAATTTACTACGGCGTTTACCGTTTCTATTGAGGCTAAAGAGGGAGTTACGACCGGCATCTCTGCGCACGACAGGGCGAAAACTATATTAACGGCTATAAAGGACGACGCAAAACCCTCAGACCTGGTAAGACCCGGCCATATTTTCCCTCTTAGGGGTAAAAACGGCGGCGTATTAACAAGAACCGGACAGACGGAAGGCTCTATAGATATAGCCAGAATAGCAGGTTTAAAGCCATACGGAGTTATATGCGAAATAATGCACGACAACGGAACTATGGCGAGGATGCCTGATTTAATAGAGTTTTCAAAAAAATTCGATATTAAAATTTTAACTATTAAAGATTTGATAAATTACAGGCTTAAACATGAAAAACACGTTAAGCGGCTTGTCGAATCTAAAATTCCTACCGAATTTGCAGGGGATTTTAAAATTATAGCTTATTCTAACGATATAGACTTTGAAGAACATGTTGCTTTAGTTAAGGGAGAAATTAACAAGAATGAACCCGTTTTGGTGAGAGTCCATTCGCAGTGTCTTACCGGAGATATTTTCGGATCTATGAGGTGCGACTGCGGAGACCAGTTAAAGGCGGCTATGAAAATGATAGACGAGGAAGGCAAAGGCGTAATACTTTATCTAATGCAGGAAGGCAGGGGAATCGGCTTGGTAAATAAATTAAAGGCGTATAACCTTCAAGACGAAGGCTACGATACGGTAGAAGCAAACGAAAAATTAGGATTTAAAGCCGATTTAAGGGAATACGGCGTAGGCGCTCAAATTTTGGTCGATATAGGAGTAGGGAAAATGAGGCTTATGACTAATAATCCTAAAAAAATAATAGGGCTTGAAGGATACGGACTAAGCGTAGTCGAAAGAGTCCCCATAGAGATATGTCCTAACGAAACCAATAAACATTATCTTGAAACTAAAAAAGAAAAAATGGGACATTTGTTGAAAATTAAGTAAAACTATAATTATAATTTAATTATTTAATTTAATGGAGTATGCAATGGGAATGCACGGTTTTAATTTGATTGAAGGAGAGCTTAAAGCCGCCGGTTTTAAATTCGGCATAGTTATATCGAGATTTAACGATTTTATTAACGGCAAACTTTTGTCCGGAGCATTAGATTATCTTAAAAGAGCCGGCGCTGCGGATGATAGCGTTTCTGTCGTAAAAGTTCCGGGAGCATTTGAAATTCCTATGGCGGTAAAAATGCTGCTGGAAACAAAAAAATTTGACGCCGTAATATGCTTGGGAACTTTAATAAGAGGCGAGACCACCCACTTTGACCTCTTATCTAATCAAGTTACGAAATTAATTTCCGAACTTTCGATTCATTATAACGTTCCGGTAAGTTACGGAATTATAACCGCGGAATCAATCGAGCAGGCTATATCGCGCGCCGGAACTAAGATGGGCAACAAAGGTTTCGATGCCGCAATGTCTGCAGTCGAAATGGCAAGTCTTTACGCAAAAATTAAGAAGAGCTGAAAATAAAATAGCCGTATATGACTAAAAGAAGAAAAGCAAGAGAGCTGGCGTTGCAGTTTTTATACGAAGAAGACGGCGATATAAGCAACTTGGATTATAAAATAAACAGATTTTATAACGATTTTGCCGTGGAAAGTCTAAAGAGAGACGGATTTATAAAAACAAAAGAAGATTTAAATAAAAAGAAAGATACCGCGGAAATATTCGATTTTTTTTCTTCCATAGTTAATGGAACGCTGATAAATTTAAAAAAAATCGACGAAGTAATAAAAAATATTTCCAAAAACTGGAGTATAGAAAGAATGTCCCGCGTGGACAGAAATTTATTGAGGCTTTCTATTTACGAAATTATTTTTGCGCCTGAAACTCCCAAAAACGTCGTTATTAACGAGGCGGTAGAAATCGCAAAAAAATTCGGAAACGACGAATCGCCGGCATTTATTAACGGTATTTTAGATGCGGCGATAAAGGTTAAATAAGTTAATTCGGCTTATAAAAACTTAACTAATCAAATTATAAAGGAGTAAAAATGGAGAACAAACAATTATTAAATTACGGCGTTAACGTACTCGACATCAGGGGGCTTTGCTGAGGCCCTCCGGTATGGGCGGTCGTCCGTAAACTTAAAACTTTGAAACAAAACGATATCTTAACCGTAATTTCGGATAAGGATTCTTTGTTAAACGATATACCCGCATTATGTTCTTTAATGGGCGTGCAGTTGCTAAATGCGGTAAACTTAAAAGACCTTTACGTATTTTTTATAAAAAATAAAAACTGGGAATAAATAAGAATGTCGAGAAATAATAACAGGGCTGTAGATGAAATGAGACCTATGCTTATAACTCCGGGTTATATGAAATATGCCGAGGGCTCCTGCCTAATAGAAGTCGGAGATACTAAAGTAATATGCACCGCATCCGTGGATTATAAGGTGCCGCCGTTTTTAAAAGACAAAGAAGAGGGATGGCTTACGGCGGAATATTCGATGCTCCCAAGGTCTGCGCAAAGCAGAATACCGAGGGATTCGTCAAAAGGAAAAGTAAACGGAAGGGCGCAGGAGATACAGAGGTTAATCGGCAGGTCGCTTAGGTCGGTTATTAATTTTTCATATTTTCCCGGCATAACTATTCTTATAGACTGCGACGTTATAAGCGCCGACGGCGGAACGAGAACGGCTTCCATAACCGGCGCTTACGTAGCCGCATACTTAGCGTTTTTAAATCTCATAAAACAAGAAAAAATTGAAAAAATGCCGTTTTACGACTCCGTCGCCGCAATAAGCATAGGCATAGTAAACGGAGAAATTCTGGTAGATTTAGATTACTCGGAAGACTCGACCGCCGATCTGGATTTTAATTTTATACTGACGGGCAGCCAAAAAATTATCGAAATTCAGGGATGCGCCGAAAAAACGCCCATAGAATTTGAAGTTTTCGGCAAGCTTTATGACCTTTCTAAAAAGGCGGTTGCAAAAATCACGGAATTGCAGAATAATGCAATATCCAATACGGCAATATAGTTTTTTTATTAGAATCCTCTTTATTTTCTAAATACATACGACTATTTTATTCTTTAATCAAATTCATCATGTCAAAACAAATTTTGTTAAAAATATTAGATTTTATGATAAAATACAAATAAATTAATATTTTTCACAGTAAATATATCAAAAAACAATGAGACTTTCCGATTTAGAAAAAAGGGTATTGATAGAACAGGCAAAAAAATACTTCGGCAATAATGCTAAAGTTTATCTTTTCGGAAGCAGAATATACGACGATAAGAAGGGCGGAGATATAGATATATTAATTGAAACTGATAAAGATATCGAAAAACTTGCAGAACTTAAGTTTTTAACAAGCTTTCGCAGACTTGCGGCAGACAGAAAAGTGGATTTAATAGTAAAAACTCCTTCTTCTCAATTTAAGCCTATTCAGGAAACGGCTAAGAACGAGGGAATTTTACTATGTTAGAAGAAACGCTTGAAATTATTGATATTAATATAAAAAGAGCCGAAAGCGATTATAAAGAAATAAAATCTTGGAATGCGTTAATGCCGCAATTTTTTGACGACGATAACAAAAGGCGCGTTATAGATTCTTTTATTTTTCGTTTTATTAAAATTCAGGACTTAATGGGCGAAAAGCTTTTTAAGGAAGTTTTGGCGAGTTTAGGAGAATATAAAAGAAATATGTCTTTTATAGACATTCTTGATAAAATGGAAAAATTAGAAATAATAGACAGCGCAGATAAATGGAATGATTATAGGGAATTAAGGAACGGTTTATCGCATGAATATCCTCTTAATGAAGAGGAAATCGTAAAAGATATAAAACTGGCGGCGACGGTCTTCGAAGATATTTGTAATGTTTATTTAAACATAATAAAATATCTTAAAAATAAAAAGATAATCTCTTGACAATTTTTTCGTAATATGCCAAAATTATAAAAAATTACGGCAATGGGGTTTGCCTAACCGCTTTGTATAAATAACAAGCTAATAACTCCTACATCGCATATTGGTTGACGCAGTATTATAAGCGTTGCACGATTTATTGATTAAACGTAATGTAGAAAAAGGAGTATCGGCTTATTATAATGAACGGCTATCTAAATTTATACCTAAATTCGACCGTTTTTCAAGTCTTTCAGGTTCTAACGGTTATCGTATGTTCTCCATTTATCGCAGGGTTTATATCGAAAGCGGAAGAAATCATAGAAGGCAAGACCGGACCGTCGGTTTTTCAGCCATATTACGACCTATATAAACTTTTCCATAAAGAAATTTTAATGCCGAAGGATGCATCGTTTATCTTTAGGTCGGCTCCGTTTGTTTCTTTTATTTCGATGATACTCATAACCCTTCTGATTCCAGTTTTAACGGCATATCCGCTTCCTCTCGGGTTTATGGGCGATATGCTGGGCGGAGCGTTTCTGTTTTCTCTTTCATCGTTTTTTATAAATATTGCGTCCCTTGACCTCGGCACAAGCTACGGCGGTTTAGGTTCATCGCGCGCCACCCTTCTTGCCATTCTTTCCGAACCTACCCTAATTCTTGTTTTTGTAGGCGTTGCTTTAATCGCAAAATCGACTCTTCCTTATGTTATGCTTCATACTATAACTGCGTCCCTGCCTCTTTATTTCAGTTCGCCGCATTTTATGATAATTGCCGCCTTTTTCCTGTTATTTTTAGCCGATACGGACAGGAGGCCTATTAACGCTTCTACCCATGCCGAGATGAGTATGATTGAGGAAGCTAGGATTTTACAATACTCGGGGCCGTATCTGGCATTATTAAAATGGGCGGGATACATGAAGCAGTTTTTACTTTTAGTTATTTTTTTGAACGTTCTGGTTTTTCCATGGGGTTTAGCTGTAAATCATACGCCGGTCTCTCTTATTATAGCTATAGCAAGCCTTGTTATAAAAATGCTTGCAATCGGGGTAATCGCCGCAGTGATAGATACGGCAATTTCAAGATTAAGGTTTTTCAGGTATCAAGAATATTTCGGAGCCGCGTTTGTTTTAAGCGTGCTTGCCATAATGACTTTTCAATACAAGGGGTTTTAAAAAATGCTTGGATACTCAATGCCGCTTTACATTTACGTTATCGAAGACCTTCTGGTATCGATGGTTCTTTTGTCCTCGTTCGTAATGCTGAGTTCTAGATGGATTTCGTTTTATATACACGCTTACGGTTTCCAGTCATTTTTAATATTCGTCCTTACCCTGATTCTGGGAATAGAAGCCCAAAGCGTAGATTTGTATCTTGTCGCTTTTTTAACGCTTTTCGTAAGAACTATATTTGTTCCTTACATTCTTTTAAAAATGATAAAAAAATTTAACATTAAAGAAGAAGTAAAATTGACCCTTAAAATACCGTTTTCAATTATTTCAGGCGTTGTTTTAACGATTTTTGCCTATTTTTTGATATACAGATTGATTTCCCCGTTTTCTTCTAAAATAGTCGTAAACGCTTCTTCGATTGCTTTAAGTTTAATATTCGTAGGGTTTTTTATGATTATCTCGAGATTTACTACGATAACGCATATTTTGGGACTTCTTGTTATAGAAAATGGAATATTTCTTTTATCGGTCGTCGTAGTTCCAACTCTTCCGATAATAGTAGAGCTGGTAGTTTTATTCGATATTCTGGTAACGGTAACGGCAATGCTGATTCTTTCGATGTTTATGAAGATACGGACGGGATCATTTTCCACTTCTATGTTAAACAGACTGGTAGGTTAAAACCATATGAATATGAAACTTTTTATAGTTATAGTTTTGATAATTCCGCTATTAGCATCTTTAAGTTCTTTTATTTTAAAAAATAAAAGATTTGCGGAATACATAAGTCTTTTAGCATCTTCTTTAGATATTATAGGCGCGTTTATTATTCTTTATTTTGTGTTAAATTTTAAACCGATTTTTTTGTTTAATAATGCGATAGCAATAGATAAATTTTCCGCTTATTTAATTCTGCTTGTAAGCATAGTTTATTTTCTTTCGTCTATTTACGGTATTTCATATATGAGGCTCGCTATAAATAATGAAAAGATGACCGAAAATGAATTTTTTAGGTATGAACTTTTTTTTAATCTTTTTGCGTTGACTATGCTGGTTGCCCCTATGATTAATAATATGGCGGTTTACCTTATAGATATCGAACTTACGACTATTACAAGCTCCTTTTTGGTAATATCCGAGGTTACCGAAAAATCTATAGAAGCTGCATGGAAATATATTTTAGTAGTGTCTTCCGGAATATCGCTTGCTCTTCTAGGCACAATCTTATTCTACCTTTCAGGAAACATTCCTGGAAGCGCAAACATAGTTTCATCTTTAGACTGGACGGTTCTTGGTTCAAATGCCGTTTATCTTAACGAAGGTATAGTGCGTATAGCTTTTGTATTAATAGTAATAGGATTAGGGACAAAAGTAGGACTTGCTCCTATGCATACATGGGTTCCCGACGCCTATTCGGAAGCACCTTCTCCCGTATCGGCTATGCTATCGGCATCCTTAGAAAACGTAGCCCTATACGGTATTATTAGATATTTCGGTATTGCCGGAAAAAGCTTAGGGTTCGGTTATCCCGAGGTTATACTTATTGCTGTAGGCATATTCTCAATTTTTATAGGAGTAATGGGAATAATTTACCAAAACAGTTCAAAAAGGCTTTTTGCTTATTCCAGCATAGAGCATATGGGAATAATTACTTTAGGTTTCGGTCTTGGCGGAATATTTGGAACGTTTGGGGCGCTTTTACAGATGTTGGGACACACCCTGACAAAATCTACAATGTATTTCGGCGCCGGGAATTTTTTACATAAGTTCAAGACTAAAAATATTAAAAAAATCAAGGGAGTTTTTCATATTATGCCGAAAACCGCTTTTTTGTTTTCTATAGGTTCCGTTGCGTTGATCGGAGTTCCTCCGTCGGTAATCTTTATAAGCGAATTTTTAATTATACTTCAGAGTTTAAAAGACGGTTATTACTTGATAGCTGTTATATTAATAGGTTTTTTATTAGCTGCTTTTATAAGCTTACTCACGAAATCTGGTTCAATGGTTTTCGGTAAAGCGGACGAAAATTTTAACGAGGAAAGAGGCGATTTTTCGCCGTTTTCATATGTGCCTATGTTACTGCCGCTCGCGGCATCGTTAATTTTAGGATTTTATATTCCAAGCGGTCTGCATAATTTATTAATTGGGATAGTCCATATCATAAATTTTAAAATAAAATAAATTAAAAATTTACAAAAGTTATGAATCACGGCAAATATAAATTTTTGGGAGATTACGAGTTTATCTGGGGTCCGGTAAGAAAAGGCGTTTCCGAGTCTATTTTATTTAATTTTCTGTCGTCGGGGGAAGAGCTTCATAATTTAGAAATTACGGCAGGTTATAAGACAAGAAATGTTAAAAGCATTCTTGCCGGAAAAAGAAATTTATACGAACAGATTTTGCTTATAGAGAGAATATCAGGACTTCACGCTTTTTCCGCATCCCTGAGCTGCTGCCTCGGCGTTGAAGATTTCTTAGGGCTTACGGATAAAATACATAATAATATTAAAATTCTGCGAATGTTTTTTGCAGAATTTGAAAGAATCAGAAACCATATAGAAAATTTATCGGAAATAGCCGAGTCCACCTATATTCAGGTTCCTTCCGCTTTATATGCCTATCATGCGGAGGCGTTAAAACAGTTGTCTCATAAGTATTTAAAATCCCGTTATTTTATGGGCATTAACGAAATAGGCGGAATCAGAGTAAATTTATCGCTCGAAGATATCGAAAATATTTTTAATTCCGTAAGATTAATCGTAAATAAAGTTCAGGAAATAATTAAAAAAAATATGGAAACAAAATCCCACATAGACAGACTGAAGACTACCGGAAAAATAGATTTAAAAACGGCAAAGCGGTTCTGCGCAAAAGGAGTTGCCGCAAAAAGCGCAGGTATTTCATCAGATTTAAGAATAAACAGGCCGTATCTTTTATACGGTAAAATAAACGTTAAACCCGTCGTATTTGAAGACGGAGATGCTTTTTCGAGATATATGGTCAGAATTGAAGAAATAGGGCAGTCTTTAAATATACTTGAATACTGTCGCGATATGCTTAAACGAAACGGATTTCGTTACACGGCGGATTATTTATCGAAGCAGGAAGAATTTGAAGAGTCGAAGGATTTGGAAAACCGATATTTTAAAGACGAAAAGTCAAAGCACGGTTTTGGATACGCGGAATCGTCCGAAGGAGCAATTTTTTGTTATATAAAAGATTTTGACGGTACTATTTTTAAAAAAATAAGCATAAAATATCCGTTTGAAAATAATTATAAATTGTTTGCCTGCGGTACAAAAAATACGATGATGATGGATTTTAACATAAACGAGACGAGTTATAATTTTTCCGTTGCGGCATTGGATAAATGAAGCGGAACAAAAACAATAAAGTTAAAAAAATCAATATAATAATGAATTATAATATAAGGATTAAAGCATAATGGCTTTCTGGACTTATAACGGATTAAAATTCGGAATAAAATCGGTTAAATTTCCTAAAGAAAACGATTTTTACGACGGGTTTATCTCATCGATAAAAATAAATGAACGGAAATGTTTAAATTTGACAAAAAAAGACAACGAGCGGGAACGGAAATGCAGGGGGTGCGAACTTGTTTGTCCGACGAAAGCAATAAACCTGAGTAATTTATCCGGTGAAGAAGAAATAAAGGAATGTGCGCCGTTAAAAGTTATCGATGCGGAAAGGTGTATTTTTTGCGGATTGTGCATAGACGTTTGTATCGATGTTAACGGCTCAGGAGGTATCGGCGCAATAAGTTATGCAGCAGGATTAGATTTCAATATACGTCCGCAAAATTATACGGCCGATAAAAAAATTTTTAAAAAATCGTTATTTGTTAAACATATAGATACGGGTTCTTGCGGGGCGTGCGAATCGGAAATAAACGCGTTAAACAATCCGTATTACAATATGCACAGGTTAGGAATATTTATTACGCCAAGTCCGAGGTTTGCCGATGTTTTGCTTGCGACCGGAACTTTTACGGAACGAATGAAGGAGGTATTTTTAAATGTTTTAGATAATATTCCGAAACCGAGGTTTATCGTTTTGGCAGGTTCATGCGCTATTTTCGGCGGCATTTTCGAGAACGAAACGGCAAAGGGGGCGGAGGATTCAAACCTGCTTGCTTTACTCGATAACGAAAACGTAATTATGCTGCCGCACTGTCCGCCAAATCCTTTTGAAATATTAAACGTTTTGCTGTTAATAAAAAATGGCGGTTTAAAATGATGTATAATTATTATTATCTATTTTTACTTTTTTCGCTATCCGGCGTTATTGTTTCGATGATAGGTTTGATTTCGGGGGATAGATTTAAATCCATACCCTTCGTTTTTTCAAACATTCTATATATGGCGGCTTCCTTTACGGCTGTTTTATATTCGGTAATTTCGTTTATGGAAGCGGGAAATCTTTTAAACCTGTCGTTTCAGATTGGAAGATTTTTTCCGGCAGGCAGAATAATATTAAAATTCGACCCGCTAAGCGATTTTTTTATACTGTTTATTTTTTCGGTATTTTTTTATATAGCCCTCTACCAGATAAAATATATCGAAAAGATAGGGCGAGAGATAAATACGCCGCTTTTTTCGTTCCTGTTCGGCATAATGCTTATCAGCGTTTATTACGTCATTATTTCTTTTAACGGCTTTATATTCATAATTTTTTGGGAAATTATGGCGGTATCTTCCTATTTTCTTGTAATGACCAAACATTATGTCAAGGGAAGCAAGAGGGCAGCTTTTTTAATGGCGGTCATAATGGAAATAGGCGCAATGCTTATAATAGTCGGTTTAATAATTTTATATTTGCATGCAAATAGTTTTAATTTCGAAACGCTTAAAAGTTTAACGATGCCGGCTTATGTAAAAGAAATAGTTTTTCTGTTGTTTTTATTCGGTTTCGGGGCAAAAATGGGCATAGTTCCACTTCATATATGGCTGCCTGAGGCTCATCCCGCGTCGCCTTCAGGAGTGTCCGGAGTTTTAAGCGGCGTGTTAACGTCCTGCGGAGTTTACGGGGTCATCAGGTTTGGACTTTATGTTCTTCATCCGCTAAACACTGCGTTAATGCTTGGTTCAATCGTATTGATTATTGCGGCGTCAACGATGTTTTTCGGCGTTTTATATATGTCTCAGACGCATGATATTAAAGTGCTGTTGTCATATTCTACCGTCGATAATATGGGTTTGATATTAACCGGAATAGGCGCATCGCTTTATTATAATTATTTCGGTTTGGCCGGTCTCTCAGCGCTTGCTCTCGTCGCCTCGCTATATGCTCTAATAAATCATGCGTTTTTTAAAAGCCTTTTATTTATGGGTTCGGGAAATATAGAATATGAAACGGGAAGCCACGATATCGATAAATTCGGAGGAATTTTAAAAGGCATGCCTTTGACCGGAGTGCTTATATTTATAGGGATTTTATCCGCCGCCGGAATTCCGCCGCTTAACGGGTTCGTTTCCGAATGGCTCAATCTCGAGGTTGTTTTTTTAGGTTTTCATATAAGTTCCGTTCTTCCAAGGATACTTATTTTTACGGTAGGAGCCATAATGGCTTTAAGTATGGCCGTTGCTGTTTCGACTTACGTAAAATTATACGGACTTACGTTTCTCGGTTTGCCGAAGTCAAAGGAAGCAAAACAAGCGAAAGAAGTTCCGTTTTCTATGAATATAGCCCTTTTAATACCGGCGCTTATCGGCATATCGTTGGCGGGCTTTATGTTTTTATATACTCCGGTTCTGTCAAAAGTATCGCAGTCTATATATCGCATTAATATTAGCGGTAAAATATTAAAAAATTATATATTTATACCTTATTACAGCTCGTTTTCTGCGTCAAGCCCTGTTTACCTGTTTTTCGTATCGATCGCGTTTATATTAATATTTTATATTTTATATAAAACTATAGTAAAACCCAAGCAGCGTTTCATGGATTACGCATGGACAGGCGGCGAAAGCAAAAATTTAATAAATCCGCATGCGCAGGTATCGGCGCTGGGTTTTTCCAATGCTTTAAGAATTATGTTTAATCTTGTTTATAAAAAAAGAAGCAGGGTACATGTTCAAAGCGAAACATCAAAACATCCTTACGAACTTAAAAACCCTTTTCCTTACTCGTCTTATTATCATAATTCAAGCGGTTACGGCTCTTATATATTTCCGCTTATCGAATATTATCTATATCTGCCCTTTATAAAAATATTCGAAAAAATCAGTTCCGTAACGACCGAACTTATGCAGAACGGTTCTTTAAATTTGTACATATTTTATATATTCTTCGTCTTTATCGCGGCTTTTTTTATAATCGTTATGATACCCTTGTAAAATTTATAATGCAGTAGGGACAGTTTCAAAACGAAACGATAAAAAAGCAGTATTTTATTTATTTTAGTGTTTTTTAAAAGGCAGGGAGATTAAATTAGTCTTATGCGGTTTTTCATCAGCGTCGGGATCTTCAGCCTCTCCGGCTTCCGTAGTAAATACATCCATGCCGTCTTCGGCTTCGTTATGTACGTTATGATAATAATAAGTAAAATTGCCTTGCAATTTATTTTTGAAGTATTTAAATATCAGATATATTAGAAAATAATTTAAAAACGGAATCAAAAAAAGAACCGCTATACAGTCCGTTATAAATCCAGGAATAAAAAACAGCACTCCGGCAATAAAGTAAGCCGCCGATTTAATAAAATTTTTATTTAAAATTTTTCCTTTTGAAAAATCTGACAGCGCATTTTGAAAAGCTGCATATTTAATTCTTTTAGTTATTACGTAACCGGCTATACTAAATAAAATCAAAAGGCCGGCTGTTTCGGCATAGCCCAATCTTTCGGCTATTTCTATAAATATGTAAATTTCTAAAAATATATCTATAACTATTGCAAAAAAAATTTTTCCAAATAAACCCATAATTTAATATACAACAAATTTAAATAATAATCAAATTTGAATTTTATTTAAATCGATTTTAAAAATATTTTTGTTGCCCGTATATTCATATATAATTTTTAATCCGTGTTTTTCTATTATTTGTTTTGTTATATACAAACCGAGTCCGAAGCCGTCTTTGTTTTTTGAGTTAATATCTTTTGAAAAAGGCTCGAACATAGCGTCTTCTGAAATAGAAGGTTTTGAGCCTTCGTTTATTATGCTCAAAACGCCTTTTTCTATGCTTACGGCGACGGCCGATTTCTCGTCGGTTCTAAATTTAACCGCATTATCCAATAAATTTTTTATAGCTATGCTAAGCAGTTCGCAATCCGCTTTAACCGTATAATTCGGATTATCGAAAATAACGTTTATAACGCCGTCGTTTTTTACGAAAAGCAGTTCGGTCGCCCTGTCGATTACGTCTTTTAAACCGCAGGCGGTCATATTTAAAATTTCGCTTCCGGCCGCTATTTTTTCAGCTGCGAAAAGTTCGTTTATAAGCATTTCAAGCCTGTTAAAAATGTCAGTGAATATTCTTTTTTTATTTCCGTCTTCGTCTTTTAATAATTCGAGGGCAATTTTTCCTTTAGTAATAGGCGTTTTTAATTCATGGGCTATGTTTCTTATAAACCAAACTCTAGTATTCATGGTTTTTTTAAGATTATCGACAGCTTCTTTAAATTCTTTCGCCAAAAAACCTATCTCATCCTTTCTTGAAGCATAGCCGCCTAAATCGACGTATATATTTCCGTTTTTAAATTCTTCTATATTGTCCCTTAATTTTTTAAGAGGCCTTATAGAGCGGAATATACTGATATATAAAAGAATAAGTACGACGTTTAAACCTATCCATGCTACCAATAAAACGTTCTGCCTTTCGTTTATGCCCGAAATTCTTTGCAATAAAAGATTAGTTGTTCCCGTTTTAGACTTGAAATATAAATACTTATTTCCGCCTGAGCTAAGTAAATTAAGCGTATAATTAAGGCGGGGAGGGTTTCTTCTTAATATAATTTTGCCGTTTTTTAAAATCTTATCGATATTTTTTTTATTTTTTATTAAATTAACGCCGAACATTCCCACGTCTTTCAATTTATTTTTTTTAACCAGAAACACTGCTTTTCTAAGAAATTTGAAAGTTTCGACGCGGTTTATTATTTTATGCGCAAATAAATAGAAAAACAAGAGTACCGCAAAAGACAGAATAAAAACTATATTTATTTTAAACAATACGGAGTGCCTGTTAATTTTCATCGGAGTAAAATTTATATCCGTAACCCCTTATGGACTTAATGTATTTTGGATTTCGCGGGTCATCCCCTATTTTTTTTCTTATTCTTCCTATCAAAACGTCTACCGTCCTGTCTATGCTTTCATAGCTCATAGTTTTAATGTTTTCCAAAATATAGTCCCTAGTAATAACGTTTCCTTTATTTTTATATAAAAGCAAAAAAAGTTCATATTCCGCTGAGGTTAAGTCGACGGTTTTTCCGTTTTTTTTAATAAGCATTTTGTTTTCGTCTATTTCAAAGCCGCCGCCGGTATCAACCTCATTATTGCCGGTAAAATTGCTTTTATTAGACGCTTTTCTTCTGATTACCGCTCTGATTCTCGCGACAAGCTCTCGCGGATTGTAGGGCTTTGCGACGTAATCGTCGGCACCTATTTCAAGTCCCGTTACTATGTCGGAATAATCGCCCCTTGCCGAAGAAATAATTATCGGAAGACCGTATAACTGCGAAACCGATTTGCATACTTCTAATCCGTCGGAGTCCGGTAACGTCAGGTCTAAAATTAAAAGGTCAAAGCCGTCTGCGTTCTCTTTTAAAGCGTTAAGTCCGCCTTCCGCCGTTTCAAAGTTTACCAGTTCTACATTAAATTTATAAAGATATTCTTTTAAGAGTTCTGCGATTTCTTTGTCGTCTTCAATCATTATAACTTTTGTCATAATATTTAATGATAGTATTTAAAATAAAAAAAATTGTTAAAATTTAGCTTGCCTTAAAGGATATAATATAATAAATATCGAATTAAATTGCATTACTATATTAATTTGATAAATAAGACGGCGGAAGCGGCCGCATTAAATTAATATAATGATAGCAAATAACGCAGCCGCTTCGCAGAATTTAAAATTAACCGTTCCGGATGCCGATTAATACTAATAATACCAATCGATATTCAATAAAGAGATATTATTCGGACATATTTTCTTTCATTGCCTTAATTTTTTTGTTCAACATTTTTTTCATAAACTCAAGACGTTTAATTTTACCTAAAATTCTGTTCTTCATCATTTGCACAAATTTATTTCTCTGTTTCGGCGTTAAAACGCTGAAGAATTTTTGAAAAAAGTTTGCTTTAATTTCGGCCATATTTTTAACTTTATTCGTAATACCGGATACGAAAACGCTTTTGTCGAACGTGCCGGATTTCATTGCCGCAAGCAGCGGATTTCCAAAGTTTCCCATATTTGATTTGAAAGCTTTAAATTCCTGGCGTTTAAACAGCATAATTTGATGAAACTGATTTTGATTTAAATGCAATTTCTTTTTGAGCATAAAAACATTAAACATTCCTATTCTCATCCACATATTCATTTTACCGCGGCGCATAAATTTATGCCCCATAAAATTGTGATTTTGCATGCCTTGAAACGCAAAAGCTTTTCCCGCAAAATACGTTCCCGTAAAAATAAATGCCAACAAAAACATAAACAGGAAAAAAAATTTAGACTTTTTCATTTTAAATCTCTCCTTTAAATTAAAAGTTAAATAAAATTAAATTAAAAATAAATGAATAATTTCGACTGGCAATATTTAAATGAAACGGCTAAAATTATTCATGAAATAATTATATCGTATTAATGTTAATTTAAAATAAATATTGCGTAAACGATTAAATTTTTATTTTTATAGTTTTATTGCGTAAAAAAAATATATTTTCGTTTATAAAACATTTATTTTTTATTAATATTCCTTTGATAAAGTATAATAAATATATCTGCAATTTTTGGTTTTCCTTGAGTTTGAATTTTTATATTTTAAGAAATATAATATAGAAATTATAAAGTTGAAATACTATATTTAGAGTATAATTTAAAATGAGGTATATCATGAAACGCTTTATCGTTTACTTATTATTTGCTGTATTTTTTGTAACCGCGTCCGGCGCATACGTTTTTACAAACTCAAAGCCGGCTCAGGCGGGTGTATTCATCGGCATCTCGACGCCTAACTTTGCTTTTTCTTTCGGACAGGGGCTTAACGCTTATTACGCTCCTTCTTTCCAGAGTTATATTTACGGCTATAACGGATTTTATTACAGGTGGTATAACGGAGGATGGGTTTATGCAAGCGTTTATTCGGGGCCGTGGTTTCCGTTAACTCCGGCAATGGTTCTGCCCGTTCCTTTAGTTTACGGTCCTCCGCCCCCCGTAGTTATGTATAAGCCGTATTTTTTTTGGTGGAGGCTTCATGTCGCTCCATGGTACCGCGAATATCATCCGGGCTGGTGGGCAAGGCATCATATGTATCTCAGGCATTATAGAGCGTGGCGCGCTTACGCCCCCCGGTTTTATGCGACACATCCCTTTTATAAAGAAAAAATGAGGCGGATATTTCGTCAAAGAATGATAAACAGATTTCAGCGCCGCAGAATAATTAACCAACATCGCAGGATTATGCATCAGAGAAAGATTATCCGGCGTTTTAGGCGCAAACGCAATGGACGTTAATTCAACATTAATGAGCATGCTGAATAAAGCAAACTGCTTTAAATTATCAAAAGCAAAATCCTGACAACGCGCATGACGCAGAACAGCTTATCCTTTAGGTAGTTAATAATTTACCTAAATATTGTAACGGAGTTATTTTACTGCCCTGAATCAGCAAATATGTTTTTTTAAAACAGCCGCCTTGACGGTATCATCCAGATATCCGGTTCTGCAATCTTGCCTATTCTGTCGCCGTTATAAACTAAAATACCGCCGCTCCATAATTTGCCGAGACCGTCAGCTACGGCTTTCATAGGTCTTAAATCGGAAGGGGTTACCGTACTGCGATTTTTGATTTCAATCCCTATTATTCTTTCATTTATTTTCAAAAGAATATCAAGTTCTAATCCTGAGCGGGTTCTATAAAAATACATTGAGACAGGTTTCTGCATTGTTTTTATCCATTTGTAGATTTCGGAAATTACCAAAGTTTCAAATATATCACCGGAAATCACGTCGCCCCAAAAGCCCGTCATCTGCCTTAATAAACCAATGTCAAGCCAGTAAATCTTCGGGGTTTTTACAGCCGAACTCGTTATATTAGTTCCGTAAGGTTGAAGCAGTATAGTTTGATAAGATATTTTCAGATATTCTAAATATCTCTTTGATGTATCTACGCTTATACCGACATCTCGAGCCAGTTCGGAATAATTGAGGAGTTTTGCATTTCTTAAAGCCGATATTGTTTGAAATTTTTTAAAAGGTTCCAAATCTTCAATCCTTGATAAATCTGCAAGATCTCTTTCTAAATATGTATAAGTATAATCTCTGAGCCATTTTTGCCTTTCATATGCATTATTAATACTTAAAAGGAACGGCATTCCGCCCCATCTTAATAAGTGTTCCTGAGCTTCTTTTAATTTTATATCTTCTTCGCCTATTAAAACAGATGGAAGACTTTCCATAAGCTTTTGAAAATCTTCTTCCTCAAAGATGCGGTCTATAAGAGGCGGTTTAATAATTTTAGCTCCTGGTCCGGCATATATCTCGGACATCATTAAAGGCCACAGTTCATAAAGCGATATTCTTCCCGCAAGCGATTCCCTTATCTTTTTCAATAAAAGAATTTGGCTTGAACCGAGAATTACTTGAAAATTGAGATTTCCTCCGTCATAGGCATATTTAACCTTTTCGAACAGCGAAGGTTCTTTCTGCGCTTCGTCAAGTATAGCTTTGCCTATATCTTTATGCCAGTTTGAGGCCGTAATCTGCGAAATGCCGTCCCGTATTTCCGGAGAATCCAGATTGATATAACGCAACGTATTGTATTTATTTTTTGCAAGAGTGGTTTTTCCGGTCTGACGAGCGCCGGTTATTAAGACGATTTTTCTTTCTTTTTCGGAAGGCAGAAAATTGTATATCGCTCTAAAATACTGTAAATTTTCGCTCATAATCTTAAATTTTACAGTATATTTTAGGAAATGTCAAAATTTATTTCAATAAATCAGGCAACATTTTTGCTAAAGCCTATTCGGAATTAATGCCGCCAAAGAGCCGGATTAGTATTAAGTAAATTGCTTCACATCTTACTGTTTTACCAATAGCCGAATCCCAAATATTTTCTTTATAAAGCATAGCATCGTATCTCATTTTAGATTTTTTTAAGGCATAAAGTTTTACGAAATCGTTAAGCGATATCATAACGAATAACAATTCTGGCCATAATATTTCTATCCTGTAATACACGTTTTTATCGGAACATACTTTAAAAACCATTTCATTTTATCATAATCCATACCGTTATCGACAAATTCAATGTCTCTATCGCCCATTAAAGCGTGTCTTAAATCATAGCAAACACCCATAACTCTGTTCATTACGGATTCGTAAAAAATATTTTCGTTCTCACCCCACATTATATCGTGAAAAGTTAAATAAATATGTCCTCATTTTTAAATGTTACAAAAATTTAACAGAAACGTCATAAAATTGTAACATTAGTTTGATAGAATTTTAATTAATAATAAAATTAAGGTTGTTTATTCAGTTTAATTTAAGAGGAGGAATTATTAATGGAATCTGCTAAAGATTTAAGGAATAACCTGCTTAATAAGGTTGACGACATCGACCTTGTAAGGCATCATTTCAGGACGATGTTTACGGCCGGAATGGGTTTTTTTACGGATGCTTACGACCTTTTCATAATCGGGGTCGTTATTGCTCTGCTTACTCCGATATGGCACTTAACGACGCCGGAAATTGCGCTGCTGGGAAGTTCGTCTTTAATTGCTGCGGCGCTTGGAGCATATATTTTTGGAAGGGTTTCGGATATTTTCGGCAGAAAAGCTATTTACGGCTTGGAAGTTTTAATCTTAACGATAGGAGCTATAGGTTCCGCTTTTTCACAGGATATTACCCAGCTTATAATATGGAGGATAGTTTTAGGTATCGGAATCGGCGGCGACTATCCGATAAGCGCGATAATAATGAGCGAATATTCAAACAGGAAAGACAGGGGAAAATTAGTCTCCATGGTTTTTTCTCTTCAAGGAATAGGATTGGTAGTCGGTCCTATGGTGGCTATTCTTATTATAATGCTTGGAGTACCGCACGATATGGCATGGAGAATATTGCTCGGCTTAGGCGCTATACCTGCCGCAAGCGTAATATATTTAAGAAGAAAGATTAAAGAGACGCCTTATTACAGCCTAAGTGCAAAAGGGGATGTTTCGGGAACGGTTGCTGCTATTAACGATATAACCGGTTCTAAAATAGTAGCCGCCGAACCAAAAAAATCCGAAAATGGAAACGGCGTCAAATTAAAAACAAAATGGACGGATATGTTTACCTATCCAAATAATTTAAGGCTTCTAGGAACAGCGGGTTCATGGTTTTTGTTAGACTGGGCTTTTTACGGAAATTCTATAAGCTGGCCGCTCGTTATGAAATCTATTATGCCTCACGGCAGTTTTATCCAAGGCCTTGCTTTATCCACGATAGTTTTTATAGTTTTTGCGGCGCCGTTTTACTGGGTAGCGGCATTCAGCATGGATAAATTAGGAAGGAAATTTATACAGACCGTAGGATTTATCGGTATGGCGGTTGCCTATCTTATCATTTCTTTTACGAGTTTCGGCGGATATGAACTTATTCCGGCAGTGTTTATGCTGGTATTCGGTATGAGTTATATATTTACCGAATTTGGACCAAACGTAACGACCTTCGTTTATCCGGCGGAAGTATTTCCGACTCCCATAAGAGGGTTAGGCGACGGCATTTCGGCAGGAAGCGGAAAATTCGGCGCATTCCTCGGTACGCTCTTGTTTCCGTTCTTAATGGTCGCTTTTAAAGTCAAAGGAACATTCTTGATACTTGCGGTAATTTCGATTTTAGGCGCTATACTTACCACCTTTGCTTTGCCTGAGACTAAAGAAATGTCTTTAAGAGAAGTCGGACAAGAAGACAAATACATAGAAGATGACAAAATATCAGTTGCGGCATCAGCGGCGACGCATAAAGCTTAATTTTAAATTTTATATGATATAATAAAAATATATCGCAAAAAAATGATTAAAATTTCGTTTAACTTAAACGACTGATGCAATGAAATATTCAAAAGCGGATACTCATATTCATACAAGTTACAGCGACGGTAATAATTCTCCGGAAGATATCGTCGAGGCGGCGGCGGGAAAGCTTGGCGTAATCGCCGTCACAGACCACAACAGGATTAAAGGAGCTTTTAAAGCAAAAGAATATGCGTTAAAAAATAGTTTTTTAGAAGTCGACGTTATTATCGGCGAAGAGATATCTACTAAAAACGGACATATAGTAGGTCTTTTTTTAGAAAACAAGATAATACCCGGTAAGACGGCTCAGGAAACAATCGACGAAATACATTCGCAAGGGGGGCTGGCAATTGCCCCCCATCCTTATTATTTAGTTTCTTACGCGGAAAAAGGATATCAGCCGGTAAGAAAACTTTTAAACGAGTTAGATTTCGATGCAATAGAAGTTATTAATAATTCCAGCACGTTTTCAATTTTTTCAAATGCGGCTGCTTCCCTTGCAAACGTATCCGTAGGACTTCCTCAGCTCGGCGTGAGCGACGCGCACAGGAGCGATTTTATAGGCAAAGGTTATACCGGTTTTTACGGAAAAACGGCCTTAGATTTAAGGTCGCAGATAAAGGAAAAGAAAACCACCGCTCATTTCAACCATTATTCCTTTCAGGAGTTTAAAATAAACACCTTCCAGTCCGCAAAATCTTTTTATTTTTATTTCTTCGGAAATAAGGACGGCGGCAAAGACGCCGCATAAAGAGATATCGTTGTAAGACCAGAAATTGTCTCGGTTAATTTCAGGCGGCAAATCTTTGAGATTTAGGCATGACCCACCTTTATCTAAAAATCTTTATTCCATTATATCATAGCCGGAATATAAATTCCTAAAAATTGAATAAATTCTAAATATTTGATAAAGTAAAACTGATAGCAGTAAAAATACACTGTTTATAAATAATTTAATTGTTCAGAATAATAAATTTATGTCAAATGTTCTTATAGCTACGGGCAATGCCCATAAGTTTCAAGAAATTGAAGTTATAATGGGGAAATTTGCCGATTTAAGTTTAAATTTAGTTTATTTGGATAAAAGTTATCGGGTTGAGATAGTCGAAGACCGCGAAACTTACGAAGAAAACGCAAAAGTTAAGGTCAAAGGATATTTGAAATTTTTGGAAGAAAATCCGGAATTAAGAGCAGAATTAAATCTCGATTTTATAGTCAGCGAGGATTCGGGGCTTGAGGTCGAGTGCTTAGAGGGCGCTCCTGGGCTTTTTACGGCAAGGTATGCGGGCGAAAATGCCTCCGATATTGCGAACATAGAGAAACTTCTTAACGGCATGAAGTTTAAAAAGGAATGCACGGAAAACAGGCGCGCTAAATTTGTCTGTTATGCTTGTCTTTATGATATTAAAAAAAATAATTTCGAGTATTTTTACGGAGAATTAAAGGGTTTAATTGCGGAAGAAATAAACGGGACGAAGGGTTTCGGCTACGACCCCGTTTTTATCGTGCCGCAGTTTAATAAAACGGCGGCGCAGATAGGCGCGGAGGAAAAAAACTCAATATCGCACAGGGCGGTTGCTTTCGGAAAAGTTGCCGATGCGATAAAAAGCTCGCAATATTAAAATAAATACGGCGACAGAATTCAATTCTGTTACAGTCGCAAATCTGAAGCTATGAAGAGAACAGATTGCTTCGTCGTCTATGCATCTTTACCGGAATAAAAGCCGTTGGCTTTTATTAACTGCCTGTAAAGATATCTCGCAATGACATTAACGGTCATTGCGAGCAAAGCGAAACAATCTTCGCATGAGAGGCGGTATAATATTTATCGAACTATATGGATAAAAAACTTATAAAAGAATTTGAAATATTGCTGGGAAAGGATAGGGTTCTGTCGGAAACCGAGGAACTTTTGTGTTATTCCTATGACGCTACGTCTAAGGATTTTATGCCGGAAGTCGTTGTATTTCCGCTTAACGGGGAAGAAATATCCAAAATAGTTAAATTGTGTTTAAAATATAATAATACTCCTATCGTCGGAAGGGGTTCGGGAAGCGGATTTTCGGGCGGGAGCCTGCCTTTAAAAGGCGGCGTCGTGGTTTCGTTTACGAAAATGAATAGGATTTTGGAATTAGACGAAGAGAATATGTTCGTTACCGTCGAACCGGGCATTATAAATGCCGACCTTAAGTCTTACCTTTCCGAAAAGGGATACTTTTATCCGCCGGACCCCGCAAGCTACGAGTTTTCGACTATCGGCGGCAACGTCGCCGAGAGTTCCGGAGGACCTTCCGCCGTAAAATATGGCGTTACCAAAGATTACGTCGCTGCGCTGGAGGTTATAACCGGAGAAGGCGAAATTATCTATACCGGCTCAAAAACGGTCAAAAACGTTTCGGGATACAATCTTACTCAGCTTTTTACCGGTTCGGAAGGCACGCTCGGGCTTTTTTCAAAAATTACGCTTAAAATTTTATCGAAACCGGAAGCAAATTCGCTGATTTTAGTGTCGTTCAACGATATTAACGACGGATTTAACGCCGCAATTTCTCTTTTGAAGCTGAGAAACAGACCGTCTATGCTGGAATTTATGGACAAATCTTCCATCGAATCCGTCAAAAGTATTTTTAAAAGCGATATAATAAAAATAACGGGTAATTTTCTGTTTATTATAGAAGCCGACGGTTCTAAGGAAGAAGTCGATAAATCTATCGGAGAGTATAAAGACATATTAGAAAGATTTTCTCCGGTTTTTCTTTTTGCGTCGAAAAAAAGCGAAGATAAAAAAGCAATAATGGATGCAAGGAAAGCCATATCGCCTTCTTTAAGAAAATACGGAGACCTTAAAATAAATAACGATATTGCGGTTCCGATAAATAAAATCCCCGATATGCTTGCTTTTTTAGAAGAAACTTCGAAAAAATACAAAATTCCCGTTATAAACTTCGGGCATTTCGGAGACGGCAACATTCACGTAAATATTATGCTCGATAAAAACAACGCCGAAATGGTCGAAAAAGGCGGAAAAGCAAAATACGACGTATTAAAAAAGACCGTCGAACTGGACGGAAGTTTGTCCGGCGAACACGGAATAGGACTTGAAAAAAAAGAATTTATGAAGCTGAAATACGACGAATATTATATAAGTCTGCTTGAAAACATTAAAAAAGTTTTTGATCCGCATAATATAATTAATCCTGGGAAAATATTCTAAAATCCTAATGTATAATTCCGAAAATATATAAAAATAAAAAGAGGTTTTTTTCATTGCCATCCGAAAATAAAAGCTATCTTAATTGCGTTCACTGCGGAAAATGCCTGCCGGTTTGCCCTTCTTACAATATTGATTTCAACGAGTTTTTAAGTCCGAGGGGAAGGGTGCGCATAGTTTTAACGGATTATACCGACAGCCTTCTTTTAAGACCCGGCAAGATTATGGAATCTATGTCAACCTGTCTTTTATGCGGAAGATGCGAAAAAGTGTGTCCTAACGACGTTAATATAACAGAACTTGTCGCGAACGAAAAAATAAAACTGGAAGAGTTTGGGAGAAAAAGATTTTCTTCAGATAAATTAGCATTAAATATTCTTAAAAATAAAAGAAAAGTTTTATTAAAATCCGCTTTAAAAATTGCAAATATTCCTTTTTTTAAAAAATTGTCCGGCAGAAATTCGCCCTTACCGGAAGGTAAATCTTTTATCGGAAAGAGAGACCTTATATTTAATGCCGATACTTCGCTGGAAAAATCGCAGTCTTCGCCTCTTAAGCACGGTCAAGTTATAATGCAATCAGCCGATGAGGACGGTAAAAATATTTTTAAAGCCGGATATTTCAGCGGGTGCGTTTTTAACGGCATATATTCGCAGATATCCATCGATACCGTAACCTCTCTGACCAAAAACGGAGTCGAAGTTTTCGTTCCCAAAATGCAAGGATGCTGCGGACTGCCTTTTATATCAAGCGGCGACTTAAAGTCTTTTAAGGAGCTTGCCGTCAATAACGCTTTGGCTTTTAAAGGCAAAAAATTAGATTATATAGTAACGTCATGCGCTTCTTGTTCATATTCGATTAATAAACTATATCCCAAGTATTTTAATGAAAACGAAGAAAATTATACCGAAATTTTGGATTTTTCTAAAAAATTAATCAGTATTTGGGCTTTTTTTAATGAACTTAAAAAACACGGTATCGAGATAAAAAAAGGTAAATTGGATAAAGAAACGGAAGCGGTATTTCATATTCCGTGCCATCTTTCAAATATGCCGGATTTTAAACCGGTTACGGCTTATGAAAAATTAATAGGAGAGCCGGGCTTAATTGCTGATAAAATTGCCGGATTGAAATTAAAACCGCTGAAATATAACTATTGCTGCGGTAACGGCGGTATGTTTAACGTAAGGCATTACGATTTGTCCAAAAAAATTACTAAACGAAAATTTGAAGAAATTAAAGAAGCGGCTCCGCAGGAAATATTAACGTCATGCTCAGGATGTATATTTTCGTTAAAAGATCAGAGCGGAATTGTAAAACATAACGAAGTTATTCCCGTAAACCATTTAATCGGTATTTATGCCCGCAGTTTACGAGGCGAAAAATGATTTTATGGCTGAGACAACGGAAAGTAACGCGGATTAATTAACATAGTCAAGGCATTTTCGACCTTTTTTATCTTTACCGGCAGCGTTCCGGCAAGTTCCCCGTCGCACTGATAATATATTAATTTATTAGTCGAATCGTCCGTAGAAGTTATAGTCACTTCGTTATCTTTTATATAAAAATCGGGATTATTTGAATATTTTTTGTAAAATATCAAGGATTTTAAGATAGAAAAAATTACGTCGGCAGTTCCCGCTGCATTTTTTACCGTCCTTATATGAAATTTATCGTCTAAAGGGGAATTATTGGGGAATATTTCAAAAGGTCCGCCGTAATACCGTATATTTGAAACGATAATTTCTTTTGCGCAGGTAATTTGTTCATTATTTTTTTCCATACATAAATCGTAGAATCGGTATTTTTTTGTCATTTTTATTATATTTAAAATATAACTTATATATTTCGTCGAATTATTATAAATTCTCCTTTTGCTGCTCCTGATTTTTTCTTCCATGTTTTTCACTACGAAAGCATCAAGTCCTACGCCTGTCATGGCAAAAAAGAATCTTTCGTTTGCCTGCCCTAAACCTATTTTAACGGGTTTATATAAATTTATTATATCAGAAAGGGCTTTTTTTAAAGAATGAGGAGTTTTATTTTCCATTGCGAAAAGATTAACCGTGCCCATAGGTAAATGCGCGATTGGAATTTCCGAATATACTAAAGTATTTATGACATAGTTTAAACTGCCGTCGCCTCCGGCGACTAAAACTGCATCGTAGGAATTTTCGATATTTTCTTTTTCTATTGAGTTTTTCAGTATATTAAGAGTATCTGCAGAAATATTTTTAAGTTTGAAAAAACTTAATATGTAAGATAGTTTTTTTTCCGAAAAACGTCCCGATTTAGGATTATAAATAATTAATACTTTTTTAAAATTCATATTGTTTAATTTTATTAAATGTATCGATTATTTGCAACGGTTTAAATAACTCATATCAATAGATTTGACTTTATCTATATGCTCTATTATAATGTAAATGAGTAAAAGTAATAAAAATATAACCAAATATAACGGTTAAATATATTTAATTCGGAGTTTATATGCACCATACAAACACTAATATTTTTGATAAAAAAGTGTATATACCGTATATGTCGGATGCGGCATATGCGTTAAGCGCCGCTTTTAGAAGATGCGGAGTCGATTCTGCGGTTATGGACGAGCCGGACGAGTCCACGCTCGATTTCGGACTTAAGTTCACCAACGGAAACGAATGTATGCCCTGTTTTGTTACTACCGGAGATATTATCAAAGTTATAGAGAAGCCGGATTTCGATGCAAAAAAATCGGCTTTTTTTATGCCGACTTCACCCGGACCGTGTAAATTCGGTCAATATAACAGGCTTCACGAAATGGTTCTCGATAATCTCGGTTATACGGATGTAGAATTCTTAGTGCCGAGCGCTAAAAAATCATATACAGACTTTATAGGCGACAAAGCCACTCTTTTTAGAAGAGTTGCATGGCAGGGTTGCGTTGCCGTAGATACTCTCGAAAAAGCTCTGTACAGGGTAAGGCCGTATGAAACTACAAAAGGCGATACTGTTTCCGTTTATAGGGAATGCATAAATATAGTCGTCGAGGCAACTGAGAAAGGAAGGGATATTTACGATACGATGGCGACGTGCGCCAAAAAATTTGAAAGAATTCCCAGAAAAGATGAAGACAGACCGCTAATAGGCATTGTCGGCGAAATATTTTTAAGGTTAAACAAGTTTACCAATAATTTTACAATAGAAAAAGTCGAAGCTCTCGGAGGAGAAGTTTCGGTGGTTCCTACGTATAAATGGATAACCTTTACTACCTATGAATACGCGGTAAACGCCTTAAGAAGCAGAAAAGTCAAAGATATTTTTTTAAGTTTTCTGGTTAATTATTACCAGAGAAAAGACGAAACGGGCATGTTTAAACCGTTCAAAAAACTGCTGAGAAACCATAAAGAAACCAGCATAAAGGATATACTTTCTTATTCAAAAAAATATCTTGATTTGTCGCTTGGAGGCGAAGCTATTCTTACAGTGGGCGAATCCGTAGATTTTGCAAAAAAAGGGTATTCGGGCGTAATAAGCATTCATCCTTTTCACTGTATGCCCGGTTCCATAGTGCAGATAGTATCAAAAAAATTCAGGGAAGACCTTAATAATTTTCCATGGATAAATTTATGGTTCGACGGACAGGAGAGTACTAATTTAATGCTCAGGCTTGAAGCATTTATGCATCAGGCAAGACAATGGAAGGGGGTCAAAAATGAATTTCAGGAAGCAGCGTAAATTAAATAAATTATTGCTAGTTTTCGTATTATCCTTGGTTCTGAATTTATTTATAAGCGGCGGTTTTTTAGTTAAATATTCATTTGCGTATAATTCGGACACTTCTTCTGTCGAGCGCATTTTTAACACAATTAAGTCCGGAGTCGTTCATATAGAAGTCTTAGGCTATGCACGGCTTAAGAACGGCGCTATTATGCCGGAAGAAGATATAGGCACCGGATTTTTTATAAACAAAAACGGTTATATACTTACTAATTTTCACGTTATAGGAAACGCGGGCAAGATATTTATCAGTTTTCTTAAATATAAAAATATAAGGGCAAGCGTCGTAGGAACCGACCCTATGTCGGATATCGCCGTTATACATATAAACCCTGCGGGTAAAATTATAAAGCCTTTAACTTTAGGCGATTCAAATGACATTAGAGTAGGCGAAAGAGTAATTGCGGTAGGTAATCCGTATAATCTTTATCAGACCGTTACGACCGGAATAGTAAGCGGTTTAAAACGGTCTTTGTTTTTTCCTTCGGCTAGATTTTACGGAAATATAATTCAGACGGACGCCGCGATTAATCCGGGAAATTCGGGAGGTCCGCTCGTCGATTATAACGGCCGCGTTATCGGCATAAACACGGCAAAACTTGCTAACAACGCTCAGAATATTGGCTTCGCCATTCCTATTAACCTTGCTAAAAGAGATATACCTGAGTTAATTAAGTATGGAAGGGTCATTCGTCCATGGCTCGGTATAGAAGCTATAAAATTAACTAAGAGCGTTGCAGTTTTGCTCGGCATAAAACATGTCGATAAAGGTTTGCTTATCGAAAAAGTATTTCCCAACAGCCCCGCTTTTACGGCAGGTTTAGTTGCCGGCAAAAAAATTATAGCCATGAAAAATATTAATTACATAATAGGCGGAGATATAATAACAAGGTTAAACGGAGAAAAAGTCTATTCTTTTTCACGGCTTGAAAAACTAATAAGCTCATTTTTACCGGGGCAGATTATTACGCTTAAAATTCACAGAGGAAAAATAGTGAAATTTGTTAAAGTCAGGTTAGCGAGCGTCCCTTCGGGTTTATCCTGATATATAAATAAAATAGAGGTTTAGTTAATGTTTTTGACCGAAAAGAAAGATGTAAAAGAAATAGACGAAGCTTTAAAAAAATATAAAAAAATCGGCGTCGTAGGTTGCGCTTCCTGCGCCTCTGTATGTCTTACCGGCGGCAGCAGAGAAGTGAAAGAAATGAAAAAGCACTTGGAAGCGTCAGGCAAAGAGGTTACGTTTACTATATCAATCGACGAACCATGCGATAAAAGGGTATTAAAGGAAGATATCCGCTTCGTAGAAGACGAGCTGAAAGAAACCGAAGCCGTAGTCGTTTTATCCTGCGGAACCGGCGTGCAGACTATAGGAGATTTCATACAAAAGAAGGTAGTTTCCGGAACGGACAGCAAGTATATAGCGCAGACGGAACACATAGGGGAATATTACGCTCTTTGCGGAGGATGCGACTCATGCAGGCTGAATTTTACCGGAGGAGTTTGCACTATTACTTTATGCCCTAAAGGCCTTTTAAACGGTCCTTGCGAAGGACATAACGGCAATAATTGCGAAGTATTCGAAGATAAAGAATGCGTATTCGTAAAATCTTACGAGCTGTTGAAAAAATATTCGGAAGAAGACAATCTTAATAAAATTTTTGAACCAAGAGATTACGGCCATTCTACTACAAGAACAAAAATATAATTTATCAGAAATATAACCGATACATATGCAGATTATACCGCAAATCGAAACTCCCGTAAGCAAAAATTACTCCGTTTTTGAAGAAGATTTAATTAAATTATTAAATGCCGTTGAAAATGATCCGCAAAACGGTTCAGGGACGGATAATTCTTTACCGCAGATAATTATAGAGCAAAATTTCGGTTTTAACGCTTTATTATTGTGCAGGGATTTAAAAGAAAATCATAAAATAAAAACGGCATACGCTTTCAACATGAGGGATAAAAACAGAATATCCCTTCTGTCCGATTTAATTACGCTTAAACAGCTCGGGTTAAAAGACATAATAGTTTTTGAAGGAGTTCATCCCCTAAAAACCGAATTTAAATCGGCAAAACCCGTTTACGATATCGATATTTTGGGACTCGGTTTAATGCTGAAAAGAGGATTGATGAATGATATTAAGCCTGATTTATTTAATTTTGGAGCGGTAATCGGAGCGTCCGCCGCGGTCGATTTTTTAAAAGCAAAAAAACTTATAGAAATAGGTGCGGATAGTTTTTTTATTAATTATAGCGGAATAAATCCGGACGAAGATATAATAAAATACATAAAGTCGAACAATAAAAAATTGTTTTTAAACGTAAAAGAATTAAGCATAAAAGGTTCTTTAAGCGATTTTATAAAAACAGTAGATAATTTAGGTATAGACGGCGTTATAATTAAAATTGCGGATGAAAATTCAAATGTTTTTACCCGAAAATAAAGAAAGAATTATAAAAAATGGCGAAAAGCAATCTATTCGTAAACGGCTCTGAAGGCGACAAGGCTATAGTATTAGGAAATGAAGCGATTGCGCGCGGCGCTTTGGAAGCAGGTATAGGATATGCTTCTATGTACCCAGGCACCCCCGCTTCCGAAATAATAGCCGTGTTGGATAAGAATAAAAAACACGTCGAAAATTTATATACGGAATTCAGCCTCAACGAGCATATATCATTACACGGCGCGATAGGAGCTTCATGGTCGGGCATAAGGTCGCTTTGCGCAATGAAAAACGTAGGATTAAACGTTGCAAGCGAGCCCGCGCAGTTTTTGGCTTATACCGGCGTAAAAGCCGGCTTAGTGCTTGCTATAGGATCAGACCCCGGAGCGCCGAGCAGTTCTAACGAACAGGACGACAGATGGTACAGCCTCCATACTTATATGCCGATTATGGAGCCTTCAAATATACAGGAAGCAAAAGATTTTACGAAAGACGCTTTTGACGTGTCCGAAGAATTTTCTTTCGGAATAGTTTTAATGGCGCCGTCTCGTTTGTGCCATAACGCGGGAGTCCTCCGTTTCGGCAATATAAGGGATAGAAAAAATATTAAAGGTAATTTTAAAAAAGACCCCGAAAATTATTTAAATCTTTTTAGCCTTGCGGTTAAAAATCATGCCAAATATCTTGAAAGAAACGAATTATTAAAAAAATATCTTATTGAATCAAAATTTAATAAAATCATTAATGACGGACAATCAAAAATAGGCTTTATATCTTCCGGTGTTATTTATGCACATTTAATGGAAGCTTTTGATATATTGGGGGTATATGACCATAAAATATTAAAATTAGGGTTTTCTTTTCCTATATCTAACGAACTGATTAAAAGATTTTTTGAAGGTCTCGAAAAAGTAGTTATAGTAGAAGAAGCAGAAGGTTTTTTGGAATTTCAGATTAAAAAGATAGCTTACGAAACGGGCTTTAAAGGCAGTATATACGGCAAAGAATTTTTTAGCAGAACCGGCGAGATTACATTGGACGACGTTATTTCCGGAGTAAGCAGATTTCTTGAAAAACCTCTGCCTGTATCTTTTGATTTTGCCGTCAAAAAAGACAAGGAACTGTCCGATAAATTACCCCAAAGGTCGGGAACGTTCTGCATAGGATGTCCGCACCGCGCAACTTTTTATTCTATCCTTAAAGCCGTCGGATTTTCAAATACCGAAGAAAAAGAAAGAGACGTCGTAATAGCCGGCGACATAGGCTGCTATACCCTCGGTCTTTTACCGCCGTACAATGCGATGGATTTTTTAACCTGTATGAATGCAGGGCTAAGTATAGGTCAGGCTATAAGTAATTTTGACAAAAGCAAAAAAGTAATAGCCTTAGTCGGCGATTCCACTTTTTATCATTCAGGAATCCCCGTTCTGCTAAATGCGGTTCAAAACGGAGCGGATATTCTTTATATTATTCTGGACAACAGTTGGACGGCTATGACCGGACATCAGAAGACGCCTTCAACGCAAAAAGATATAGACGGCAAACCGTCGGCAAATGTTTTAAACTTGAAAGATTTGGTAAAATCTCTCGGAGTTTCTTACGTTAAAAGCTTAGACCCTAACAGCGTTAAAAGATTTTCCGCCCAAATTAAGAGCGCGCTTAAAGAACCTGGCGTAAAAGTTTTAATAGCTAAAAGAGAATGTATTTTGCAGGAAATCAGAAGAAATAAAAGTTTGCTTAAAAACGACGCTAAAGTAGCGGAAACGGGAGAATCTTTATATGAGATTCAAAAGTCGAGATGCGTAAAATGCAACGAATGTTTTGTAGAACTTGCTTGTCCGGCGATTATTCTAAAAAAAGACGAAGATAACGGCGGCGATTATTACTATATAGATCCGGCGTCTTGCGTAAAATGCGGAGTCTGTTATGAAATATGTCCTAACAGCGCCATACGTAAAGTAGAATTTGATTTAAAATCTGAGTTTAAATTAAAAAAAGGATTGCCGGAAGCAACAGTATAGATTTCTTTATAAAATAATAAAATATGAAAAAATTTAATATAGCGATAGTAGGTTTAGGGGGACAAGGCATTATCACTATGGGAACGGTGATGAAAAATGCGGCCCTGAATTCGGATTTGCAAGACGTATCCGGTTCCGAAAGAAGGGGCGGAGCGCAAAGAGAAGGCTACGTGGAAACTTTCGTAAAATATATTTTTTACGAAAATGCGGCCGAAATGAATAATCCACGGAAAAATATGCATTCGCCGATGATAGAATCCGGAGGCGCAAATGCTTTAATATCTTTAGAGCCGTTAGAAACTTTGAGAGGCATAAAATATTTAAACAAAAATTCGATAGTTATTTTTAACAAAACGCCTTATATTCCAATAAGCGTAAGAATGGGTAAGACTGAATATCCCGAAATATCTTTTATAGTTTCTGAACTGCAAAAAGTTACAAAACATATATATTATTACGATATTGACGCTATTTCGTTAGAAAAATTTAATTCTTTAACGCAAAAAAATATAATCGCTTTAGGCATACTGTTCGCAAAAGCAGATATTCCAATAGAAAGGTCTGCCGTGGAAAGCGTTCTCGCCGAAGGTAAAGGAGCCGAAAATAATTTAAAAGCCTTTGCATTAGGATTAAATCTTTAAGTCATTTAAACGTCGGTATATTTATTTATCAATGACTGCAATTATAAATGAAAGAAAAAGACGAATTAAGCAATCTGATTGAAGATATAAATTATTTTGTTTCAGGCAATAAAGAAAGTTTTGTATTTATTTCCTCTATATCCGATTTTTTTAATAAAATTCCCTCTGTAACGCAGGATAATATTATGAGTTCAAATTTGAATAACGAGACGGTATATCCCGATAAGCGGGAAGCATTAGAATTTTTACGGGAAGTAAAAGTCGATAAATGCATAAAATGCGCATTGAGCAAAACAAGAAAAAATATAGTTTTCGGCGAAGGAAATCCCGAAAGCAGACTCATGTTTATAGGGGAGGCTCCGGGCGCCGAAGAAGATAATACCGGAAGGCCTTTTGTCGGAAGAGCGGGTCAGCTTCTTACAAAAATAATAGAATCCATAAATCTAAAAAGAGAGGAAGTTTATATTGCCAATATAATAAAATGCAGACCTCCTGAAAACAGAAATCCTATGGAAAACGAAATAGCTTCATGCGCGCCCTTTCTTAAAGAGCAGATAGCCGTCATAAGACCCGAGATAATCTGCACTCTGGGAAAATTTTCAACCGAATTTATTATAGGAGAAGGCAAAGGCTCTATATCTTCGGTTAGAGGAAAAACTTATAATTATGACGGAATAACGGTGATACCTACTTATCACCCTTCTTATTTACTTAGAAACCCTTCGGCAAAAAAAGAGACATGGGAAGATATGAAAAAAATCAGGGAATTGTATTTTAAATAAATGTAGTATAATATAAATATAATAAAAATTAATAATAAAAGGTCTAATGGTTTATTTTGCGGATTTTCTAATAATCATAGCATTTATACTTGTTATAACGGATTTTTTTGCTATGAGTTACGGCGTTTTTACAAGCGCCGGAGCGATACTTTTCGTTATCGGCACTATAATCCTATTCTATATAGTGCATAACGTACCGATATTTTTCATAAGAATCGTCCTTCCTACTTATGTTACCCTTACGGTTTTCGTCTCAATTTTTGCATATCTCGGATATAAAGCCTATAAATCGAAAGTGAAAACCGGAGAGTCTCTTTTGTTAAATCAAACCGGCGAAGTAGTTTCGGACGTAAATCCTAATAAAGACGGTAAAATTTTAATTAACGGCGAATTGTGGACTGCTTATTCGGATTATACTATATTGAAAGGAAACAAAGTTACCGTCGTAAAAGTTGACGGAAAGCTGAGACTTAAAGTTAAACCTGAAGAAGCCTAAATATAAATCTTTAACTCAATAATCAATAGAATAATAATTCGGCTATTTTAGCCGGTATTTAATATTATATAACTATAATTTAAAAGGAGAATAAAATGGGAGACAGCGCAATTTTTTTTGCGGTCGTTATAATAGTCGCAATTATCGTTATTTTAAATGCGGTAAGAATAATTGCCGAATATGACAGGGCGGTAATATTCAGGCTCGGCAGGGCTATAAAAGTTAAAGGGCCCGGTTTAATTCTTCTTTGGCCGGTAATCGACAGAATGGTAAGAGTCACTTTAAGGATAATCACTCTCGATGTACCGCCGCAGGACGTTATTACTAAAGATAACGTAACTTTAAAAATAAGCGCAGTCGTCTATTACAAGGTAGTTGATCCTCTGAATGCAATAGTGCAGGTTTACGATTACAACTATGCCGTATCTCAGCTTGCGCAGACTACCTTAAGAAGCGTATGCGGCGAAGGAGAACTTGATAAACTTTTATCGGAAAGAGAAAAGATTAATATGGAAATCCAGGACATACTTGATAAACATACTGGGCCATGGGGTGTTAAAGTAACTGTTGTAGAGCTTAAACAGATAGATATGCCGCAGGATATGCAGAGAGCTATGGCAAGACAGGCTGAAGCAGAAAGGGACAGAAGGGCAAAGATAATTAACGCCGACGGAGAATTTCAGGCGGCGCAAAGATTAAGCGACGCGGCTAAAATCATAGCGGAAAATCCGATGGCGCTTCAGTTAAGATATTTGCAGACTTTGAATGAAATTTCATCTACCAATAATACTACCATGATAATGCCTATACCATTAGATATTATAAGGGAAGTAGGCAAAAGTTTAAGCGGCAATGCTCAAAAATAATGATATATATATAAACGAATAAATATTAAATGATTAACCTAATTGCGTGTTTAACGACAAAGCGGGATTGGTTAGCATCGCCGGAGCCAGCCTTAGCCGCGCTGGATTCCGTCCGCTGACGCTCGCAATGACAAATTAATAGCCGCATTGCTTTAGCAATGCATATTTTTTAAAAATTTTAAGGAGGTATTAATTATGGAATTAGGAATGATAGGCCTTGGAAAGATGGGGATGAATATGGTTTTCAGACTGCTTGAAGGCGGACATAGAGTAGTAGTTTTCAACAGAACCTTATCCAAAGAAGAAATAGCTATAAACAAAGGCGCTATAGGTTCAAATTCCATAAAGGAGTTTGTTTCTAAGTTAACATCTCCGAGAGTAATTTGGCTTATGGTTCCGGCAGGACAGCCTACGGACGATATGCTTAACGAAGTTTTGCAATACACGCAAAACGGAGACATAGTTATAGACGGCGGTAATTCCTACTATAAAGATTCTATAAGAAGGGCAAAAGTATGCGCCGATAAAAATATTAAGTTTATGGATTGCGGTACTAGCGGCGGCATATGGGGTTTAAAAAACGGTTACTGTTCTATGATAGGAGGCGACGAAGAAACATTTAAACACTGCGAGCCTATATTTAAAACGCTTGCTCCCGAAAACGGTTACATGCATACCGGACCGCACGGCGCCGGACATTTTGTTAAGATGGTTCATAACGCCATAGAATACGGTATGATGGAAGCATACGCCGAGGGTTTTGAAATTATGAAGGCCAGCGATTTCGATATTGACCTTACTAAAGTTTCCGATTTATGGAATCATGCTTCCGTAGTCCGCTCATGGCTATTAGAGCTTGCTCATAACGCGCTTAAGGAAGATCCTGAACTTAATGGACTTAAACCTATCGTCGATGATTCAGGTGAAGGAAGATGGACTCTGCAAGAAGCTATAGACAGAGCCGTTCCCGCCCCAGTCCTTGCAGATTCCGTTTTTATGCGCTTCAGGTCGAGGCAGGAAAATTCATTTGCCGCAAGAATGCTTGCCGCTTTAAGGCACCAGTTCGGCGGACATCCTATACATTAATAAAATGTAAAAAATCGTAATGACAATAAAATTAAAGAGGTCATATTATGTTTATCGACGTAAGCATGGAAATAACGGACGGTATGCTGCACTGGCCGAGCGATCCCGAGATAGAGATAGATAATTATTCTCAGATAAAAAAAGGGGCTGCGGCAAACAACAGTAAAATAACCTGCGGGGTTCATACCGGTACGCATATAGATGCTCCAAAACATTTTATCGATAACGGAATCGGAATAGACAGATTAGACATAAATAATTTAATAGGTAATTGCAGGGTAATAGAAGTGCCGCCTATCGTTTCGCCTATTAACAGGGATTTTTTAGAGCCTTTGAATATAAAAAAAGGCGACAGGCTTATTTTTAAAACAAAAAATTCGGAGTGGATAAACAGCGGGGATAAAAACTTCCATGCCGATTATGTTTGCGTCAATCCGGAAGCGTCAAAATATATGGTTGAAAAAGGCGTAGTACTAGTGGGGGTCGATTACCTTTCCGTAGAAGGTTATCATATAGGTCACGATACCCACAAAACTTTGCTCGGCGCCGGAGTCGTTATTATAGAAGGCCTTAATCTGTATGGCGTAGAACCAGGCGATTATAATTTAATGGCTCTTCCCGTAAAAATTAAAGATTCTAACGGCGCTCCCGCAAGAGTTATTTTGCAGAAATAAAAAATAACGGAAAAATAATATAGGGAAGTATATCCCAAAATTTTCTATCGGCAATTTTGGGTATATAAAGCATATTGTAAGCCGCACTATATATATAATATTTATGGAGAAAAAATGGCAGATTTAAAACCGTCCATAATCGTGATTTTCGGCGCAAGCGGAGATCTTGCGCATATAAAAATCTTTCCCGCTCTTTATAGTTTATGGGAAGAAGGTTTTTTTCCTGAATCGTTCGTGTTAATAGGTTTTGCAAGGACAAAAATGAATGACGAGGAATTTAGAAAATCTATATTTTCTTCATTAAACAGCCATTGCAGGAAAAGACCTATTTACGAAGAAGATTTTTTAAAGTTTTCAAAACACATTTATTATTTGCCTTCCATGTACGATAAGATTGAAAGTTATACTGAATTAGGTAAATTTATAACCTCTAAATCTAACGAATATAAAATCCCAAAAAACATAGTATATTATCTTTCTACTCCTCCGAGCGTTTATAACGATGCCATAGAAGGCATAAAAAATGCTGATTTGGTTTCGGAAGACTTTAAGGGGGAAGGTTTTTCTAAGATAGTTATCGAAAAACCTTTCGGATACGACTATAAAAGCGCAAAGGAACTCAACGAACATCTGTTGTCCGTGTTTAAAGAGGAAGACATATACAGGATAGATCATTATCTCGGCAAAGAAACGGTTCAAAATATTCTTGCGTTCAGGTTTTCGAACGCAATATTCGAACCTATTTGGAACAATAAATATATAGACCACGTGCAGATATCCGCCTTAGAATCTATCGGCGTAGGACTTAGGGCCGGGTATTTCGACAAATCCGGAACTATAAGAGATATGATGCAAAATCACATGATGCAGCTGCTTTCGTTAGTAGCGATAGAGCCGCCGGCTTTGTTCGATGCCGACGATATAAGGAACGAAAAGGTAAAGTTATTAAAAAGCGTAAGGCCTTTAAGCCTTAACGACGTTAAGAAATATACGGTAAGAGGGCAGTACGACAGGGGCGTAATCGACGGCAAGCAGGTTGTAGGCTACAAGGAAGAAGAAGGGATAAACGCAAATTCTATTACCGATACGTATGCGGCTATGAAACTATACGTCGATAATTATAGGTGGGCTGGAGTTCCTTTTTATTTAAGAGCCGGAAAAAGATTAAAGACGCATAAAACGGAAATAGCGGTTTATTTTAAAAAACTTCCTTACAGTTTATTTGCCAAGGCTGGTATAGAAAACATAAAGCAGAACTCTATAATTATAACGATTCAACCTAATGAAGGGATATCAATAAATATAGGTGCAAAAAAACCGGGTTTCGTTATGGATATAGAACCGGTCTGTATGGTTTTTAACTACAAATCTTCTTTCAGGCTTTCGCCGCCGGATGCTTATGAACGTTTGATATACGACGTTATACTTGGAGACCAGACTCTTTTCGCAAGATACGACGATATGCTTATAGCATGGCAGTTGATTACGTCCATAATGAACGGCTGGTCTAAAATGGAACCGCCCGTTTTTCCAAATTACGATGCAGGTTCATGGGGTCCGAAAGAGGCAGACGAACTTATAAATGCGGACGGCAGGGCATGGAATAACGTAGCGTAAAAGCCGCTTATGCAAAATTGTGACGGTGTCGGAATTGAATTACGGCACCGTGATTTTAGACGAAGCAATCTCCTCTCTTCGCGGCTTAAGATTTATGATATATTATAATTCTTTTTTTATAAAATTATATAGGTCTTCGGAGGATAAACCTGCAAGTTTGTATAAATCTTCCGGTTTACCCGATGAGCTGTAAAACTTTGCTCCCATTTTTCTAAATTTTACGGATATTCCGTTTTCTGCTAGCATTGAACCTATCGAAGTCCCTACTCCGGTTTTGACGTTATGATCTTCTATCGTTACAATGAAGCCTGTTTTTGAGGCAAGTTTAAGGTCTTGGACGTCTATGTCGCTTGGACACGATACGTTTAAAAGCATCGCGTTTATACCGTCTTTTTTAAGCATTTCCCAGCCTTTTAAAGCATGAGACAGCATATTACCCGTAGATATTATCGCAGCATCTTTGCCGTCTCTTATTACGTCCATTTTGCCGTATTTAAATTCATAATTTTCGCCGAAAAAAGGTCTGTCGTTTTCGTCGAGTATGACCGGAATTATAGATCTTCCCATTATTATTCCAAAGTTTCCTTCATTGTTCGCTATATAGCGCGTTGCTCTATCGGTCTGGTTTGGGTCTGCCGGCAATATAACTTTAAATCCGAAAGTAGAGTTAAGAAGCCCGAAGTAGTCGATGCACTGATGAGTTTTTCCGTCTTCGCCGACGTCTATACCGCAATGCGTGCAGACTACTTTAAGATTTGTATGATTAATATCGTTTAATCTTTGCTGGTTGTATGTTTCGTCCACTCCGAAAACTCCAAAATCGGCAAAAAAAGTCAGAATATTATCCGTTGAAAGCGCCCCTGAAATTACCGCCGTATTGTGTTCTTCTATTCCGGATTCAAAAAAATTATCAGGAAAAGCTTTTCTAAATGCTCCGGTTTTTACCGATCCTTCTAAGTCGCAGTCGAATACCGCAAAAGGAAGATTTTTTTGTTCGCCGTTTTTTTCTTTATAAGTATTTGCAATATCGGCAAGAGCGTTTCCGAAAGCTGAACGGTTATCAGTGTTCTTTTCGCGGGTATAAACTATTTTCTTTCCTTCGTCTTTTAAGATTAAGAAATTATTATTTCTTTTAGGAAGAGGTTTTATGCTAAAACCTGCTTTCTTTTTAGCTATAATTTCGTCTAAATTGTCTTTTTCGCCTAATTCCGCAAGGGCTTTTTTGCAGTCTTCGATATTTAGCGTAGCTCCGTGAAATTTAGCTTGGTTTTCCATAAAGGAAACGCCTTTCCCCATAACGGTGTTAGCTATTATAGCAACTGGAGAATTTATTGAATGCGACTGTTTTATAGCTGTGTATATTTCGTTAAAATCATGCCCGTTTATTGTTATAACGTGAAATCCGTCGGCTTTAAAATTTTCTTCGATATTATCGGGCATAACGTCAACCGTTTTACCGCCTATTTGAAGTCCGTTTTTATCGACGATTACGGTAAGGTTATTCAATTTATATTTAACGGCAAATCTTCTTGCTTCGCCTATTTGACCTTTAGCCTGCTCTCCGTCGCCCATAACGCAATAAACATGATTATTATACTCATGCAGTTTTGAACTTAAAGCAAATGCACACGCGGCCGAAAGACCCTGCCCCAGGTTGCCGGTATCCCATTCTACGCCGGGTACGGTTTTTTCTATATGTCCTTCAAACGGATAGCCTGCAGTTCTAAAAGATATAATTGCATCTTCGACGTCGAAGAATCCGTAATTTCCAAGAGCGGAATAAACGCCCGGCGAAGTATGTCCATGGCTTACTACGATACGGTCTCTTTCAGGTTTGAATGGATTTTTAGGGTCTATATTGCAAAAACCATACAATACTGCATAAATATCTATCGACGACATAGAACCGCCCGGATGTCCAGAAGATGCTATAGTAGTCATTTTTAAAATGTCGCCGCGGCATTTTTTAGTAAAATCTTTTAAAAAATTTAATTCGTTTTCGCCTAGTTTTTCCGCTCCAAAATTCCTTTTTAAATCCATTATATTTACCTCTTTTTAAAATATTAACATTAAAAATTTTAAATTATTACAAAAAAATGCCAATCAGTATATATTTAAATCTCCGCAGTGTTTTTTATCGACTGCAAAAGTTTTTCGTAAGCATCTTCAAAAGATTTTACTCCGTCGTTTTGAAGTCTATCCCCGACCTTATTTAAATCAATCCCTAATTCCATAAGTTCGTTAACTGTTTTCAACGATTCGTCAAACTCTAATGAAGCTGTATCCGGCATTATATTACCGTGGTCGGCAATATGCTCTATAGTCTCGTCCGGCAGGGTGTTTACGGTATTTTTACCTATGAACGGCTCGACGTATTTCAAATCGTAATATGACGGGTTTTTTGTGCTCGTGCTTGCAAATAAGAGTCTTTGCGGATTTGCGCCTTTAGATTTTAATGCCGAAAAATCGCTGCCGTTAAATATTTCGTTAAATTTATTAAAAATTATTTTGGAATTTGCAACTCCGGCTTTTCCGATTAAACCGGCAAGTTTCTCTTTTTTTGCGGTATTGCTTGCCGCTTCGCCGCTAATTAAATCGTTAATCGTTTTATCGACCATGGTATCTACCCTGCTGATAAAAATGCTTGCGACGGAATTTATGCTTGATAGATTATAGCCGTTGGCATAAGCCGTCTTTAATCCTTTTATATAAGCATTTGCTACGTCTATATAATGATTTAAAGAAAACATTAAAGTAACGTTAATATTGATTCCTTTAGCTATAAGGACGGGTATAATTTCCAACCCTTCTTTCGTAGCCGGTATTTTAATAAGGATGTTTTTTTCGTTGATAAGCGAAAAAATCCTAAGAGCTTCTTCCGTCGAAGTTTTGGCATCGGTTGCTATATCCGGAGAAACTTCTATGCTCACGAACCCGTCCTTGCCGCCGGATTTTTCGTAAACCGGCTTAAGTATTTGAGCCGCAGATTTTATATCTTCCCTTGTTATGGTATCGTATATTTCAAACGGAGTTAATTTATCCGCCGCAAGCTTTTTAATCTTTTCGGGATATCCGCATTTTCCTGAATTAATCGATTTTTCAAATATTGAAGGATTTGACGTTATGCCTGTAATAACGCCGTTTTTGACTAATTTTTCAAGGTCGCCCGAATCTATCATACATCTTGAAATATTATCTAGCCATGGACTTTGCCCGCATGAAAGCATTTTTTTAAAATTACCGTTATTAGAAACGACGAAATCGACGTTCATTGCGATATCCTCCTATATTGATATATTGACGTTTTATATAAAATTTAATAATTTTTAATTTTTTAGTGATTTTTAAAAAACAGCCAGTCGTTTTCACCGGCTTTGTCGAATTTTAATAGCGTGTATTCCCCTTTGAGTTTATTTCCGTTAAAATCCAGAACATATTTCTTTTTATCTTTTTTAATAAGCGCATATTCACCCTTGTCCCAAATCTTTACCCTTCCGGCTCCGTAATGACCTTCCGGTATAGTGCCTTCAAAGTTTGCATAAGCAAGAGGATGTTCTTCTACTTTTATCGATAGATTTTTTTTGCCGGATTCTAACGGCGGTTCTTTAGGCAAAGCAAAAGAAGTCAGCATACCGTTTTCTTCTATCCTTAAATCCCAGTGAAGATGGCTTGCATGATGTTCGTGAACTACAAATATCATATTTATTAAAATATTTGAGTAAATCGTTACGATTAAATTATATCATAAAACAGTCGTTATAATATATCGAAAATATATAAAATGGAAAATATTTGCCAAGATTTTACGATTTTATTTTTAATTATTTTATATTATAATGGTACAAATTAACAATTAAAATATATTTTAATATATATAAAAATTAAAAATGGCGGCAAAAAATTCAAATATCTGGAATGCTTTTTTAAGAATATACATAGGATTGTTTTTTCTTTATGCGGTGCACTTTAAGGTAAATCCTGAATTTTTTTCAAATTTTCATATTAAACTAGTATATTTTGCAAATCACGACCCTTTATGGTTTTACGGCATATTTTTAAGCAGGGTCGCCGTTCCAAATGCATTCTTATTCGCTATTTTAATAATTATGGGCGAATTATTCGCAGGCATTTTTTTAACGGCGGGCTTTCTTACAAGATTTGCCGCTCTTATAGCAATATTTCTGAATTTAAACTATCTGCTTGCAATGTACTGGATCAGCCCCTCGGAATTAGGCATAAATCTGACGTTTATAGTATGCGAATTAGTTATTATATTTACGGATTCGGGAAAAACGCTCGGTATCGACGCTTTGTTTTAAGCATAATAAATCAAATCAAAAAAATATATTTCAATTTAATCTAAAATTTGATAAAATAATACAATATATTCTATTCTTATTCACGGTGGATGTAGCTCAGCTGGTAGAGCCCCGGATTGTGACTCCGGTGGTCGCAGGTTCAAAACCTGTCATCCACCCCACTTAAAACCGCATATTTTATAAGCCCATACTTCTTAAAAAAGATATGGCCTTATAGTTTCTTTGAGCTGCGGATTTTTTAAGCCAGTATATCGCAATAGAACGGTCCGGTTTTACTCCGCGGCCGAAAAAATACGACAAGCCCATATAATATTCGCCGTACGAATATCCTTGTTCCGCCGATTTTTTAAACCAGTATAAAGACATTGAATAATCCTTGCGGACGCCAAGACCGCGGTAATACAATAAGCCCAATCCGAACTCCCCGACTGGATTGTTTTGTTCGGCTGATTTATTGTACCAGTAGAATGCTTTTGGGTAGTTTTGAAGAACTCCCCTGCCGTTTAAGTATAAAGCGGCTAATCCAGCTTCTCCCTGAGCGTTACCCTGCATAGCGGACTTTCTTAACCAGTAAAAGGCCTTGGAAAAGCTTTGACGGACTCCTCCTCCGGAATAATACAAAATGCCTAAGATGGTCTGCGCTTTTGCGTCTCCCAACGATGCGCGGCTTTTTAACCTGCCTAACGGCGTAGGATTTTTTTCCGTAACTTTTATCGTATGCAAAAATTTCTTTGCGAAAGCAATTATGGAAGGACTTCCATGTTCTTCCGATTTTTTCGCCCAATAGGCGGCATATTTATAATCGCGCGGAACTCCTAGCCCGAAGTAATACAGCATGCTTAAATCTAATTCTCCCTGCGGGTTACCCTGTGCGGCGGATTTCTTTGTCCAGTAGGCGGATTTTGGAATACTTTTAGAAGTACCGAACCCTCTTAAATAAAACAGCCCTAACATGCTCTCAGCGGCAGAGTTCCCCTGTCCGGCGGATTTTTTATACCAGTAGAAAGCTTTGGAATAGTTTTTAGGAACTCCGCTTCCGTGATAGTATAGCGAGCCTAAAATTTGTTCTGCTTCCGCGTTACCGTCAGCGGCTTTATTTTTTAAATTTGCCAGACTGTTGCCTCCGGAAGCCGAAGCCGCGTTTGCGCCTAAGCATAACGTGAAAAATATTAAAAACGAAAATACGGTTATTTTTTTCATTGCCTAATTATCCTTTAAAATTTATTAAAATATTTTAATCGTAGTTTTATACTTAAACATAATACGGCGGCTTGAGTTTATTTTGCAATTTGCCGTCGCTTTATCTTTTCTATGAATTTTTTTGCAATGTAATCGCCCTGGTCGGCTGCTCTTTTAAGCCAAAAAAAGGCATTAGAGTAACTCTTAGGAACTCCGAAGCCTTTATAGTATAATGCGCCTAACGAGGCTTCCGCCTTTACATTCCCCTGCATAGGGATTTCTTATACCAATAAGCGGCTTTATGGTAATTCTGCGGAACTCCCTGACCGAAATAGTATAAACTCCCCAAAAAAGCCAGGCTAAAGGAATTTCCCTGGACCGCCGCTTTCTTAAGCCAGTAGGCTGCTTTACGGTAACTTTTCTGAATCCCGTGACCGTGAAAGTATAGAGAACCTATAGCATATTCAGCTGAAGCATTTCCTTGCATAGCGGATTTTTTCCACCAGTAGAATGCTTTGGAGTAGCTCTTTGAAACTCCCTGACCGTGAAAGTATAGAGAACCTACATCATATTGCGCTAAAGCATTTCCTTGCATAGCGGATTTTTCTGCCAATAAAAGGTTTTACGGTAACTTTGCTGAACCCCATAGCCGTGAAAGTATAGAGAACCTACATCATAT
>JAKAKF010000199.1 GCA_021813595.1 bacterium | reverse complement strand
TTCCTCTTTTTTCGGAGATAGACCTCGTAAAATCGGCTTATTTCAAAAAATATTCCATAAGCGGAAGCATACTTAAATCTATATTTTCTACGGGGCAGGGCGAGGTTGTATCTGGGGTTTTTCCGGTGAAATCAGGGTATGCCGCAATTAAAATATTAAAGGTTTATTTTCCCGAATATGTTTACGATGCAAATACTAAAGGCGGCGGAGAGGCATTGTTAAAAGAAAAAGAGATTTACGGTTTTCAGAAAGAGCAGGAATTTCTTGATGATTACGTTGATTATTTAGAATCCAAATCGAACGTTAAAATTAACAGAAGCGCGTTATCGGCGTTTCATCCCTATTGATTTAATTTAATTTGACTGGCGCTATTATAAAAAAATGAACGGTAAAGAAGTTTAATATGGAAGATTTACAAAATTATTTAGATTTCGCGGTCGAACTTGCTAAAGATTGCGGAAAAATCATCTCTAAAAATTTTAGAAAAACTCATACCGTAAAATATAAAGGTCCTGTCGATATAGTTACTGAAGCCGACGCGGCCTCTCAGAGTTATGCCGTCCTCAGCATTAAAAAAGCGTTTCCGTCCCATTCTATTCTTGCCGAAGAAGACAACTTTAATATTTCTAATAATTCCGGATTTAAATGGATTATAGATCCGTTGGACGGCACGACGAATTATGCCCACGGACTTCCTATTTTTTGTTTTTCTGCAGCGCTGGAAAAAGATTCGGAAATAATTATGGGATGCGCATATAATCCGGTCTTAAAAGAGATGTTTTCCGCCGTTAAAAACGGCGGAGCGTATTTAAACGGCAAAAAGATTAACGTTTCTAAAACGGCCGTATTCGAAAGATGCCTGCTGTCAACCGGTTTTCCGTACGATAAAAAAATTAATCCCGATAATAATTTCGACTATTTCAGGAATATTTCAGTTGACGTGAGGGGCATAAGGCGGCTCGGTTCGGCGGTTTTAGATATCTGTTACGTCGCCGCAGGATTTCTCGACGGATACTGGGAGCTTAATCTAAACCCGTGGGATATGGCTTCGGGAAGTTTGATAATTAAAGAAGCCGGAGGCGTGGTTACGGATTTTTGCAAAAAACCTCTGGATATTTATAAAAAAAGGATACTGGCATCTAACGGTTTGATTCACGACCGGATGTCGGAAATTCTATGCAGATAAAATATGTCGTCTCAATATAACGAAAACGGAATATTAAAGGGGCAGAAAAACAGGATTAATTTACTTGCGGTTATCGTTACGATACTCCTTGCAATATTAATCGTCCGGCTTTTTTATCTGCAGATTGTCGAAGGCGGCTACTATTACAAACTGGCGAAAGATAATGCTACAAGAGTAATTTATCTTACCGCTCCTAGAGGCGATATACTTTCTAAAAGCGGTAAAATATTCGTAGATAACGAATCTTCGTTTAATATCGCCGTTATTTTATCGCGCGTAAAAAAAAAGAAAACGGAGTTCAAGTTCCTTGCGGGTTTAATGCATAAAAACTATAGAAAGATTTTACAAAAAGTAAAAAAAGAAGAATTTTTGCCTCCCTACGAGCCTATTATTTTAATCCGCAATATTTCGATTAAAGAACTTTCTAAGTTTGAGGTGAACAAGCTCTTTCTGAAGGGTTTTTTTATAGCAAAAATTCCTATAAGACATTATCCATTTGGGAAAATGGGCGCCCAGATTTTCGGATACGTCGGGCCGGTATCTTCGACGGAGTTAAAAGAAAAAAAGTACGGTTATCTTAACTCGTCCGATATTATAGGAGAAACCGGACTGGAGTATTACTATCAAAAATATCTGCACGGCAAAGACGGCGAAAAAAGAATCGTCGTGAATTCCAAAGGCGAACCCATAGGCAATATAGTCGTCAAAAAGCCGGTTATGGGTGCGAATTTATATACCACGCTCGATTTTTCCCTGCAAAAACTTGCGTACAAGCTTATGAAAAAAAGAGAGGGTGCTGTAATCGCGGTTAATCCTAACAACGGAAAAATTCTGGCTATGGTATCTACGCCGTCTTTTAATCCTTTTTATTTTTCGGAGGGCATAAGCAGAAAGCACTGGGATTCAATTATAAACAACGACGAACATCCTTTGCAGAACAAAGGTATTCAGAATGCTCTTGCCCCCGGTTCGACTTTTAAAGCGGTTGCTTCTCTTGCTGCTTTGTCTTTGCATCTCATCACGCCCGAAGAAAAAATTTATTCCGGTCCGACTTTTAAACTGGGTAATGCCGTATTTTATAACTGGAATCCCTATCAAAATTCTAAAGTAAACCTTTACAGGGCGATTGCGGAATCCGTGGATACATATTTTTATTCTATAGGGGTCAGGATAGGCATAGATCAGCTTGCGGATTACGCCCATAGGTTAGGCTTGGGGGAGAAAACCGGAATAGACCTTCCAGACGAAAATCCGGGATTCATACCGACCAAGCGGCTTGTCTATAAAAGGTATCACAGCCGTTGGTATAAAGGTTCAACCCTTTCCGCAATCATAGGACAGAGTTACGACCTGGTGTCTCCCATACAGCTTTTGATGGCATACAGTGCTATAGCCAACGGCGGAAATCTTTACAGGCCGTTTCTTTTGCAAAAGATAGTGTCTTGGAACGGAAAGATATTGAAAGAAATGAAGCCCAAATTCGTCCGCCGCATAAATATAAAACAAAAATATCTTAACGCCGTTAAAAAGGGTCTTTGCGGCGTCGTAAGCAAGAATTACGGAACGGCGATAAACGCAAGAATAAAAGGCATAAAATTTTGCGGTAAAACCGGAACAGCCCAGATTATTTCAAAAACATATTCTATTTACGATATAAAATATATACCGAGAAAATACCGCGATAATGCATGGTTCGTGGGATTTGCTCCTTTGAATGACCCTAAAATAGCCGTCGTGGTATTGGATATGCATGCAAGATTTCTCGGAGCGAACGCGGCGGTCATAGCTAAAAAAATCGTCGAAAAATATTTAGAGCAAAAAGGCTTATGGAAGCCGCCTCTGCATAAAAAAAACGAAAAAGGCAAAAAAGGCGGGAAAAACAAAAGCAAACTGCCGAGCTTTATATATACGAGTTTTTAATATGAAAATATTGGATAATCAGTACGCTAAAAATTTTGATTTTATAATGTTTTTCACGGTTATTTTAATATCCGTCATAGGCATTATAAATCTTTACGGTTCTTTGAGCTTAAACCACAAGGATTTCCTCGACCCCTACGTAATAAAGCAGATTATATGGTTTGTAATATCTTTCTTTATAATGTCCGTAATAATAACTATCGATTATAATACGCTTATAGAAGCCGCCTATTATATTTACGGCTTTATTTTAATATTTATTACGGTCGTACTGTTAAAGGGCAGAATTACCCACGGAGCCTCAAGGTGGATTTCTCTGGGCATGTTTTCGTTCCAGCCGTCCGAACTCATGAAAATAGGCTTAATATTTGCCCTTGCCAAGTACTTTACGTCGTATGAAAATAAAAAAGGCTATTCCCTTAAAGGGCTTATCGTTCCTTTTATAGTAATTATCATACCGGTTCTGCTTATAGCAAAAGAGCCCGATTTAGGTACGGCGCTTATCGTTTTATTTATCGGTTTTATTATGGTTTTTCTTGCCGGAATCAAAAAAAGTTCTATGGCCGTTCTTGCCGGAATTGCGCTGGTCGTCGGTCCGCTTTTGTGGTTCAGGTTAAAACCATATCAAAAAAGCAGAATACTTATATTTTTACATCCCGCTAAAGATTATCTGGGAGCCGGATATAACATTATCCAGTCGGAAATTGCGGTCGGGGCGGGCAGGTTTTTCGGAGACGGGTTCGGTAACGGTTCTCAGAGCACTTTAGATTTTTTGCCGGCGAAACACACCGATTTTATATTTTCCACGTTTATGCAGCAGTTTGGTTTTTTAGGCGGGCTGGTTCTTATAGCGCTATATTTTATATTAATAATAAGGGGCTTTAAAATAGTTTACAGGGCAAAAAAGTTGCAGGGATTTATTCTAGGCGGAGGCGCACTTGGTATTATTACGTTTCATGCTATAATAAATATGTATATGACGGTAGGGCTTTTGCCGGTCGTGGGCGTTCCGCTTCCTTTTTTCAGCTACGGAGGGACCTCGCTAGTGGTCGATATGTCGGCGGCGGCTATACTTTTAAATATATCTATGAGAAGATACAAATTTCAGTCTTAAAAAATGAAAAAATATAAAAATTTAGATATCCGAAAAATACCTATTTTAATAACTTCCTTTTTTTATACCGGATTTTTTCCGTACGGTCCGGGTACCGCCGGTTCCGTTGCGGCATTTTTATTATATATATTG
>JAKAKF010000160.1 GCA_021813595.1 bacterium | reverse complement strand
TTTCGACAATTTTACCTTTTCTTTTTATTTCGTTTATATCGTCTCCATGGTTTATTCTTATAATATCCTGCTCTATGATAGGTCCGTCGTCTAATTTTTCGTTAACGAAATGCGCCGTAGCTCCTACTAATTTTACGCCTTTTTGATAAGCCTGAACGTAAGGTTTTGCGCCAGGAAACGACGGCAGGAAAGAATGATGTATGTTAATTATTTTTTTACAGAAAGAATTAATAAAATTTTCTGACAAAACTCTCATATATTTTGCTAATATTACAAAATCTATTTCTAAATTTAATCTTTTGAATTCTTTTTTTATAAATTCTTCCTGCCGCGACCGATTATCCCTATAAGGGGCATATATAAACGGTATGCCGTAAGATTCCGCAACGGACAGCAATATATTATGATTAGATACTATGCAGATAACGTCAAAAAATAAATCTCCAGAACTTTTTTGCCATAGTAGTTCATATAAGCAGTGGTCTTCTTTAGAAACGAACACCGCCGCTTTTTTCTTTACCGAGGTATCCGTTAATTTAAATTCTGCATTAAAAGCCGAAGAAAATTCGGATAATTTTTTATTTATATCGCTTAACCTATTAAGATTTTCCGTTTCAAAAACTATACGCATAAAAAAGTGAGGATTGTCTGCCGAATTTGTCGAATACTGATTAGATTCTATTATGTTGGCGTCGTTTTCGAAAAGTATTTTCGAAACTGCGGCCACTATTCCTTTTTTATCGGGACAAGAAAATGTCAAAACTATCATAATTTATTTTTTTACCTCACATTAACGCTATAAGCCTTCCGCAAATAAATCCGGCGGCGGCGGCTGTCCCGCCGATTAAAACCATTTCCAAAGCGCTTTTAAATCTACTAGTTTTCGTTACTTTTGCTTTGGCAAGACCAGTAACAACAAGAACGATTATAGATAAAACAATTGAAGCCGCAACGGCGGTTATAGAATGTTTAATAAAAAAAAACGGCAGCAGCGGCGGAATGCCGCCGGCTAAAAAAGATAATCCCGTATAAGATGCAATTTTTAAAGGATTCTCGTAATAATCCCTGCTTATGCCGAGTTCGTCCTGAACCATAAAATCAAGAAGCATTTTTTTGTCAGACATAAGCTTTTTAACTATCGGGTCTATTTCCGCTTCGGTAAAACCTTTATCCTGATATATTTCGTAAATTTCTTCTATTTCATGGCGGGGATTTTCTTTAATCTCCCTCATTTCCCTGTTAATCTCTTTTTGGTAAAATTCATTCTGGGATTTTGAGGCAAGATACGCTCCAAAAAACATAGAAACCGTGCCGGCTATAATTTCAGCCGAACCCGACATAAGAACTATTTTTAAGTTTATCAATGCTCCGGTCACGCCTGCAATAAATCCGACCGTCGTAACCAATCCGTCGTTAATTCCGAATACGAACTCTCTTATAAGTTTGCCTTCGGGCGTATGCCAGTTTTCGTTGTGAAACCTTTTTAAAGGGTCCAAATATCCCTCCTATTTATAAAAATCAAACCGAAAGCCTTTTAACCACCCTGTCTCTACCGAGAAATTTAATTATTTTCAATATAGACGGTCCGTCCAGCCTTCCGGTCACAAAAAGCCTTAACGTTTCATAACATTCTTTAACCGTTTTGCCGTTTTCCGAAGCCGTTTCTTTTATAATATTTTTGGTCGATTTTTCGCCGAAATCTTCCGTATTCCGCAGATTATTTAAAAGAGCCGTCTTTAATCCGGCGTCATATTTAATTCCGTCCAATTCTATATTAAAGCCGTCGAAAAATATATCGAACTCTTTTAAAATTTCCTTTACCGTTTTAAATTCATTTTTTAAAAAATCTATTATTTCTACGTATATACTTTCTCCATATGTTTCTTGAAGTTTTTTTAATGCGTCTCCGGCTTGAAATTTTTCCGTTAAGATTTTTATTAATTTTCCCGCAGGCATGCCTGCAAGCAGTCTTTCGTTTATATGCCTTAATTTGTCTTCATTAAAAATCGCCCCTGAACCTTTTGCCTTCTTAATATCCAAAAGTTCTGCCATTTCTGAAATATCGGAAAATATTTCTTTTTCAAATATTTCTTTTTTACCGTTTCTATATTCATGGATGGTAAAAGTATTGCCGGTTACGACAAGATAATTTAATATCGCTTCCGGAAGATATCCTTTTTCTTTATAATATTGAATATTGGCGGCTGCATCCCTTTTCGACATAATTTTTCCGTCCTTTCCGTATAAAAGAGAGATATGGGCAAAAGCGGGCGGCTCTTTGCCGAGCGCTTTAAGAATCAAAATCTGTTTCGGCGTATTGCTTATATGGTCTTCGCCTCTTATGACATGGGTTATACCTAGGTCGTAATCGTCTATAATAGAAGCAAAATTATAGGCAAATCTGTTATCTTCGGTTTTTAAAATAAAATCGCCTATAAGTTTTGGATTAAAAGAAAGGTGTCCGTGAACCGCATCGTTAAATTCTATAGAGTTGAAACTTGGGGCCATTCTCAAAACTTGGGCTATATTTAAACGGACGGAAGGGTATAAGCCTTTTTCCTTGAAGCTAAGGCTTAATTTTTCTTTTTCTCCCGAGGAAAGATTGGCACATCTTCCGTTATATATATAGGGTTTTTTAGACCTAACCGCAATTTCTTTTGATTTTAAAATTTCTTCTTCGGTGCAAAAACATTCATAAACAAGACCGTTTTTTTTTAAGCTGTTAAGATATTTTTCGTAAATAAACGTTCTTTCGGATTGCCGGTAAAACTCGTCCCAGTTAATTTCAAACCACCGCAAATCATCTGCGATAGCATCTTCATACTCTTTTTTGCTTCTGGCCCTGTCCGTATCGTCTATTCTTAAAATAAACCTGCCCTTGTATTTTAAGGCAAAAATATAATTAAACAATGCCGTCCTAACGCCGCCCATATGAAGATTGCCGGTAGGACTCGGCGCAAAACGTACTCTTAAATGATTAGCCAAATTTTCTTCCACTTAACCCTGATTTATTTTATTTTTAAAATTTACTATTATTATATTATAATTACCATAGAATATCATAAATAAAATCCGTTATTCAATAAAATCATTTGAAACATATGCATGTTGATATTATGAACGAAAAAATCTCTAAGGAGATATTTGCAGATAAGATTGTAGAATATTTCGAAAATTTCGGGATAATGTCAGCCGTCGGCGATATTGACCGGGATAAGATTGAAAAGTTCCACGTTTTATATACGGAACTTATTCAATGGAATAAAAAAATAAATATTACCGCTGTGACCGGCGAAAACGAATTTATAAAAAAGCATATTTTGGACAGCGCTTTTCTATTTAAGATACTGGATAAAGAGGACAAAACTATAGTAGATATCGGCTCCGGAGCCGGATTTCCAGGAATAGTCCTCAACATAATGAATCCGGCTTTAAATATCGTTTCAATAGAATCTATTTATAAAAAATGTAATTTTCAGAAAAATATTTCCAGAAAATTAAACCTTAGAAATTTTAACTGTATAAATATGAATATTTTTTCTTTTAATTTTGATGACAGTTTAGACGCGATAACTACCAGGGCGGCTTTTAACCCAAGCGAACTTATAAATTTAATAGAAAAATTAGGCTTTAAAAAAAATATTAATTTATATCTTTTTTTGTCTAATTTAGAAGAGGCGGAAAAAATTGGACATTTTAAATACGAAACTAAACTTATGCAATTAGACAAAATATTATTTTATAAGACGGAATATTCTTTCAGGCTTATAGCAAAATATACGGTTGCCCCGAAATAATTTAACGGAATTATGTACTTAGCTAATAAAGGATTGCTTCGCTACGCTCGCAATAACTGTATGTTGTCATTGCGAGCGTAGCGAAGCAATCTTGAGGTTATTATTGCAAATAATAAATTGATTCGATTAATTCGCCAAGCGCATAATTCCGTAATTTAATTATAATTTAACCCTCTTATCGCCCTCATAAACATAAACGCCGGCATCGGATTCGTCTTTTGCATGGTCGTGCGAACCGTCGCAGAAAGGAAAATTCTTTGAAAGACCGCATGCGCAGACGTAAATCGGAAACTTTGCGTCTTTTTCTTCTATCGCGGCCGGGAGTTTCTTTTCGTGCTTTACTATTCTTGACATAATACCTCCTTAATTAAATTAATAAAGTTTAAATTTTTAATACGGTTAACCGTATTGCTAATAATAAATCTATAAATATATAATGTCAATCAGGGATTTTAAATTTATCTGGTTCTTTTTTTATACTTAAAAAGGACTTTAAACGTTAGCGATATTTTTTTTATTTTTTACAGTCCAGTTATGCAATATTTCAATCGCTTCAGT
>JAKAKF010000243.1 GCA_021813595.1 bacterium | reverse complement strand
TTAAAATATTAAAAGGAAGATTGACGCTTATTATGGAGTGCGATGCCCCTTTTTTTAATTTTGACGCGGCAATGGAGTTGATAAAAAAATTGGAATCGGAAAAAGTTAACGCCGTCGTCCCCCTATGGCCGGATTCTACCGTAGAACCTCTTCTGGCATGCTATAAAACAAAAGAGACGGCGCGTATTTTAGAGATTCTTAATGATTATGCTTTAAATTTAAAGGAACATTTTTTATTTACCGATTCGGTAAATATTTCACGGCTTTTATCATCCGTCTATTATTATAATATTTTCGATATGGTAAAAAATAATGCTGAATTGAAAGCGGAATTATTTATGAATATAAATTCAAAAAAAGATTTAGAGGAATGCGGCCGCAACGAAAAAATAATTAATAAAAGCGGGTCAAAAAGTGTTAAAATAAGAAAGGCGAACAGATTTTTTGATTTAAAAAATCCTGTTGATAAACCTTACGGCATACTTGCAAACGCTTTATATTGCTGGTGGGTTTATGCCAAAACAGGTAATTTTATATACCTCAGGAAATCTTTTGAGTATTTTAAAAAAGATGCTTTTAATTATCGTGTTAACGGATTACGTTTTATGGGAGATAAAATTATAAATATTTTGCCCGACACCTTAGGGATAATGCGGGCAAAGAATAAATAAACGAGGGGCCGTTATGCAAAAGAATCTTAATAAAAATAAGCTTACGAATTTAAAGGAAGACTTAAAGAAAAATCAGATAGAAATAATGCTCTATCCTTCAAAATGCGACGGTTGCGAATCCGAAGGATTTGCGGCCTGTGTCAAGGCTTGCGAAGCACATATGGGCAAAAAATACGGGTCTAAATATACTGGGGCAAGAATTAACATAAAGAAAAAATCGGGCAGATTTTTTCCGGTAATATGCCATAACTGCGAAGAAGCGCCATGCGTAGATGCCTGTATGCCCGGAGCGAGATATAAAGATACGGAATCCGGTTGGACGGTGACAAATTATAAAAAATGCGTCGGCTGTTGGATGTGCGTTATGTCCTGCCCTTTCGGCGCCATCGAAAGAATGGGCGGCGGCCATTTTGCGTCCAAATGCGACGGCTGTATAGACGAAGGCACCCCGAAATGCGTAGAGGCATGTAAAAAAGGGGCGCTTAAAAGAATAGGCATTAAGAACTATTCGTATGAAAGAAGGCTTATGGTTGCCAAAAAAATTTACGGTCCATATATTAAATCCGTTGAAAAGCGATAAAAAAGGGGATTAGATTATGAAATACGTTATTATAGGAAATTCATACGCAGGTCTGTCCTGCGCCGATGCAATAAGGCGTTTCGACAAGTCGGGAGACGTTGTTATTATATCGGACGAGAACTACAGAGCATACGCAAGGCCTTTAATATCATATTATCTCGAGGGAAAAACCACGGACGAAACCATATGGTATAAAGAAGACGATTACTATGAAAAGAATAATTTCAAAGTTATGCTCGGCAAAAAGGTTGTTTCCGTCGATACCGTCTCAAAAAAAGTCGTTCTGGAAGACGGGGCGAAATTAGATTACGACAAGCTGTTTATCGGTCCGGGCGGAACTCCTTTCGTGCCTCCCACGGAGGGGTTTAATCCCGACTCCCCTATGATGGGGACTTTTACAAAATTTGACGATGCTAAAAAGATGGAAAAAGCCGCTAAATTTGCAAAGAACAAAGAAGCGATAGTCGTCGGGGGCGGACTTATAGGACTTAAGGCTTCCGAAGGATTAAGGGCGCTTGGATTGCACGTTACCATCGTAGAACTTTTGCCGCGGGTTTTAGGGCTGGCTCTCGACGAAATATCGGGAAATATAACTTCTAAAAGGCTGAATGAAAACGGCATAGATACGGCTACCGGCGAAACGGTTACTAAAATTAATTTAGACGAATCCGGCAATCCGGAAAGCGTTATATTAAAAAGCGGAAAAGTCCTTAAAGCGGATATAGTCGTGGTCGGGGTAGGTGTGAGGCCTAACGTTGGATTTCTCGAGGGGAGCGGAATAAAAATAGACAGGGGCATTATAGTCGATAAAACTATGATGACTAGCGTCAAAGACGTATATGCGGGAGGAGACGCCGCCGTAATTTACGATATATTGAACAAGCGTCCGAATATTATTGCAATAGTGCCTCTGGCATGCGAGGAAGGGAGGGTTGCCGGTACTAATATGGCAGGTGTTTACAGGGAATATCCGGGCGGAATGGGTTTAAATTCCGTTGAAATTTACGGACTGCCTATAGTAACTATCGGTTTGACGAATCCGGCAAACGAGTCGCAAAAGGTTTATATGTTTCAGGACGAAAACGTTTACAGAAAACTCGTTTATGACGGCGAAGTATTGGTCGGGGCAATTTTACTGGGCGATATTGCCGGCAGCGGGATCTTATCCGCCGTTATAAGACAGGGATTAAAATGCTTTAAATACAAAGACGAATTTTTAAACGGAAATATATATTCGTTCGTTATCGATAGCGAATTTGAGATATATAACATAAACGAAGGGTATGCCGTAAGAGGGGATTTTGAGGACCTGCCCGAATTCTCAAGGACTAACTGGCGTTAGATTATGAATAATAACGGAATAAGCGAAAAAGATTCGCCCGAAACGGCATTGAACGTATTAATAGGAGAACTGCTTGCCGAAGCAAAAAATATCCCCGAAGCGGATTTCGCAAAATGGTACGAAAAGAAAAGGAAAATTTTCAATACGGGAATTAAAAATCCTCCGACTAAAGAAGAATTTATAAAGTATCTGAATTATGCTTCGGCTATAAAATTCGATTAGCAAATTTAAGGCGAGTTTTTGTTATGTATATTTTTTTAAAAGCGGCACTTTTATAAAATCTAATAACGCCATAAAGATTAATGTAAAAATTATAAGGTGCAGTATATAGTTTAACGGGACTGAAGCAATAAGCCATCCATATATAGCCATAAGCGTAGCCAAAAGAATGCCGCCTAATTCTGTTATTAAAAGAGGTTTTGACGGCATTGAATTCCATAAATGGGATTTTTCGCGAACTAAAAATATATTGGCGTGGCCGGAATATACGAGTCCTAAAAATACAAAAGAATCTAATACCGGCTTAGATAAATCAAGCAGCTTCAAACCCCAAAGGTAGATACCGAATATATATACGAGCCAGCCGAGCGAAAATGCTAAAGAAATTTCCATTAGTTCCCTTATATTCCATTTATTGGGTTTCTTTGAGTATTTGACGTTATCCGTAGATAAAGACATCGTTACAAAGTCGTTTGTGAAAATCAGCAGAAGTATTATAAGCGGCATGGCTTGGACATCGAAGTTTTTAATCCCGAATATTAATAGGCCTAAGGCCAAAAATAAGCCTGTTTGTATAGTCTTTACTATTTTATTCGATATGTAAGAAAATAACCTCTGGTAAACGCGCCTTCCGGTTTTAACCGCGCTTACCATCCCCGATAATCCGGGACTTGTCAGGACAAGGCTTGCGGAGGCTTTTGCCACGTCCGTCGCGCTTGATACCGCAATGCCTACTTGAGCCTGTTTAAGAGCGGGAGCATCGTTTACTCCGTCTCCAGTCATACCTATAACTTCTTTTCCGTTTTTTTGCAAAGCCTTAACGAGATTATATTTGTCTTCGGGAAAAATACCGGCGTACACGCCGCAGTTTAATGCTTCGTAATTTAATTCGATTTTACCTTCTTTTTTCAAATTATCGTAATCGCAAATTTTTTCGTTTATACCCAATTTTTCGGCTATGTTAACCGCCGTTGCCGAGTTATCGCCCGTCAGCATTTTAACCTTTATATTTAAATCCTTTCTCAGTAAGGTTATAACGTCTTTGGAATCGGGACGGGGCGGATCCGATAAGCCTAATAATCCATAAAATTTTGGAGCGGTTCCCTCCTCGCCCCCTAGAACAGCCAGGGTTCTTTCTCCGCGGTTTGAAAACTCCACGGATTCCTTTTCCCAATCGATGCTTGTATCAAATTCTTTTATAATTAAAGGCGAACCTTTTATTGCTTTATAAGATTTTCCGTTATCAAGGTAAAAAGCTTCCGACCGTTTTGTATCTGGGTCGAACGGAATAAATTTTGTTTTTTGGGGGATACTTATATTCAAACCCTTAGCCTTGTCGAGGATAACTTTATCTATCGCATCCATAGCCGCTTCTTCCGAAGCAATCGACGCCATTTTTAACAAATCGTTCCCGTTAAAATTTCCATAAGGGCGAATCGTGGAAAGCGTAAGTTCATTCATCGTTAATGTTCCCGTTTTATCGGAACATAGAATCTCCATTGCAGCGGAATCTTCAATAGCGCCTAATCTTGTGGTAAGGACGCCTTCCTTTGACAA
>JAKAKF010000135.1 GCA_021813595.1 bacterium | reverse complement strand
TAGTCTAATTGCGGGTTATGCAGGCATCGAAGCGTATATGTAACCAAGCGAGAATATTAGCTTGTATTTGTTATCGCAAAAGATAATAAAAATATGGTTTAATTATTTATTTAAGTTCTTCCGCAAGTTTTAAAAAATTGGATAAGGCTTTTGTAGTCAGCGTATCCCTTCTTTTTATAAATACCGTCGTCATTTTACCTCTGTCGTCCGAAAGCGGTATTATTTTTAAGTTTTTATCCCCCTTTTCTTTTACGACTGACCGCGGCAGCATGGTTACGCCCATTCCGGCGGAAACACAGGCAAGTATGGCTTCGATAGAGCCGAATTCAAATATCTTATAAGAAAATATACCGTGGCTTTCGTAAAATTTTTCAAGCCTTTTTCTGTAAGCGCATCCTTTTTTAAAAACTACTATATTTTTATCCGTTAAATTAACAACCTGTTCATTTGAAAGTATTACAAGTTCTTCTTCGAATACGGAATGCTCTTCTATATCGGGATGTTCTACCGGGCCTCCGACAAAAGCTCCTTCAAGTTCATAATTTAAGACTTTTAAAAGCAATTCTTCCGTTGAACCGCTTACAAGTTTTAAAGCGGACCCAGGGAAGTTTTTATTGTAGGCTATAAGAATAGGCGGCAATCTCACGGCGGCGACGGTTTCCATAAAACCGACGGCAATGCCGGCATTGTCGCCTGAAGTTTCTTTTACCGCTTTTTCCGCCTCTTTTTCGATATTAACTATCTTTTCTGCAAATGAGAGCAATATTTGACCCGCAGGTGTTAAAACAATCCTCCTTCCTGTTCTATAAAAAAGAGAGATACCAAGCTCTCCTTCCAACTGTTTTATTCTTGCCGAAACGTTCGACTGGACATAATTGAGCTTAATCGCAGCTTTTGTAATGCTTTCTTCTTTTGCAACCGTGTAAAATATTTTTAAAATATTTAAATCCATATAAAATTATTGTTCATTAAAAGTACAGGTTTAATTATATTTAATTTAATTATCATCGCTAAAAATGATTAATAGTATCAATAATAATCGTTTGTAATAATAAAGTCAATAGTATATTCTATATTAAGTCCAGATTGCAACATTCCAAATCGGGAATTAGGTTTTGTTTCTAATTTAAGATTATGAATTATTAAAAACTATACAAAGGATATATTATGTATAAAATATTAGCCGCCGGAATCGCAAGTTTAATGATAGCTTTAGGTATAAGCAGGTTTGCTTATACTCCTATGCTGCCTTTGATGAAGTCCGATTTTCATATTACGAACATTCTGGAAGGAAATCTTGCTTCGGTCAATTATGCCGGATATTTTGCGGGTGCGGTTTTATCCGTTATTCTTGCAAGACACATTGGATATAAAATGTTACTGGCAAATTTGTCGATAAATGTTTTAACGACTTTAGCGATGGGTTTAACTTCCAGCCATTTATTATGGTTTATCTTGAGGTTCTGTTCCGGTTTCTCTTCTGCATTTATTTTTGTCGCTGCATCGGCTATCGTTTTAGATAAGCTTATAGAAATGAAGAATATTCATCCGTTCGGATATATATACGGCGGGGTAGGAATAGGGATTGTTATGACTGCCGTTGCGATACCTGTTTTTAATTATATTGGCGGCGTCCAGGCATCATGGATAGGACTTGGAATACTGTCTTTATTTCTCTGTATTTTTCCGCTTATGTGGCTGAAAAAAGATACTTCCATCCATGATTATGCCGCATCAGACGAAATTTTACCGGAAATCGTAAAAAACAGCGGCGAAAAAATAATGCAAAATACGGGCTTTAAAAAAATTAATTCAGTCAAATTCGATAATAATACTATAAAACTTATGATTGCGTACGGACTTTTCGGAACGGGCTATATTATAATGGGAACATTTATGGTAGAGATGATGCAGGAAATAACGCATAATTTTTATTTCGGCATAACGGCATGGCTTGTGGTCGGCATTGCCGCAACGCCTTCAACAGTTTTTTGGACTATATTCGGCAAAAGTCGCGGCAATCTAACAGCTCTCAAGCTTGCTTTTAGTTTGCAGATAGCCGGATTAATCATAAGCCTTACTTCCAAGAATTTAATAATGCTTTATGCCGGCGCTTTCTTTTTCGGTTTAACCTTTATGGGTATAGTAACGCTTGCGATTAGCTTAGGGAAGCAGCTGTACAAAGGACACAGCACAAAATTGGTTGGCTATCTCACTGCTTTTTTCGGTTTAGGGCAGATTATAGGCCCCGTTTCGGGAGGCTACGCGGCAAAGTATTTTGGAAACTTCAAATACATGATGATAGCTGCCGTTATTGTATTAACGGTAGCGCTTATTTTGCTGTTCAATATGAAGGCTGATACATTTAATTAAGGAAGAGACGGTCGAAAATTATAAATCTAAGCTCCAGAGAAGAAGGGCTGTTATTGGATATGCGAAGCTTGCTCGTAAATAATATTTTAATAAAAATGAATTTATAAATAACAAACGGCAAAGTTTTGCTTAATCTTAATGAAGATAGGAAAATACGTTTGCCGAAAGCGGTAAATATATTAAAGAAATTAACTGTAAACGCACAACCTTTTTAATTATGGATATTTACTTTAATTAATATTTTGAGAATAGGAGGAATTATGAAACGCGCTCTACTAGTTATAGATGTCCAGAATGAATATTTTACCGGTAAACTGCCGGTATCTCATCCCTCAGGCAGTTTTAACAATATCCTTAGGATTATGGACGGAGCAATGGAAAATAAAATAGCTACGGCGGTTATCCAAAATTCGGCAATATCGCCCGAATCGCCCGTTTTCAGGAAGGGAAGCCATGAATGGGAACTTCACCCTGAAATTTTAAAGCGGCACAGTGATATTTTGATTGAAAAGAACTTTCCCGATAGCTTTAAAGACACGCAATTAGATAAATGGCTTAAGGACATTAACGCGGATACCGTTACGATAATCGGATATATGACCCAGAATTGCTGCGATTCTACGGCAAGGAGCGCATTTCATCGCGATTACGGCGTTGAGTTTTTGTCCGATGCTACCGGAACTCTTTCCATGACAAATTACGCCGGTTCCGTTACCGCCGAAGAACTGCACAGGGCTATATTAGTAACTCAGGTGCGGTTCGGCAGGGTAATAGGAACGGATGAATGGCTCTGCGGCTTAAAAGGCTGAATATATGATAAATTTTAATCAATCCAACCCCTGCGGTCAAGCGCATACGCTCTTGTCAGGTTCGGGCGGAAGCCCGATGCGATGCTTTTTATGTTTGTTTGCCGTAGTTTGATTTTGCCGCAAGCTCTTACTACAGACTTTATAGATAAAATGATAAATGAGATAAGAGGGCAAAATTGCAGGTTTGCTTGTTGATTTATGCCATGCTATAATTACTCATACAGCCGGTTGAATTAAATAAATAATTTTGGAGGACTAAAATTGGAAACAGACGCTATATTTATCAGGACGCCGGAAATAGACTGGATACCCGCAAGCTCTATTTACGGTGAAAGCGTATTGCATGAAGGCAAAGAAATAGTATTCGTTAAGCAGCTAACTAACAGGCTTGAAAACGGAAAAGGGGTAGCCTATTTAATTAAATTCGTTCCTCCGGAAGGCAAGATGATAAGAACGGTAGCGGTTGCCCGTTCCGACGAGCATGTTTATATACTTAAAGGCGGACACTGTTTCAGAAACGGAGAGCAGAGATTATTTCCCGGAGATTACGTATTAAATCCAGAAGGCCATCCTCATGCCAATCTGGTTAATATTGAAACCGCAGCTCTCGTAATATGCACCGGTGCGACGGACGAAGTAAAAGAGATAACGGTAATAGAGCCTAAACCGTAAAAAATATCCTTATCTTAAATTTTCTTTTGTAAACAATGATTATTAACGACTATAAAATACTAGAAGAAATCCTCAACCGTTCAAGCATAGGAGTGCTTGGACTGTTTAACGGAACGTCGCCGTATACCGTTCCGGTTAACTTTGTCTATCATGAAAAGCATATCTATTTCCATTCCGCGGAATCCGGAACCAAGATAAATATTTTAAAACAAAATCCGAATGTCAGCTTTTTAGTTTTTATAGACAGAGGTATTCTTCCAAATAAAATTCCGTGCAAAATAGGCCAGTCGTTTAAAAGCGTTATGATAACGGGCGAAGTCGCTATCGTTGATGATATAAGCGAAAAAAGAGACGCATTGGAAGCTATTCTTAAAAAATATGTTCCCGAAGGCGGGTATATTGGATTAACGGAAGAAATGGTCGAAAATCATAAATCCAAACTAAATAGAAGAACGGCTATTATCAAGATAAAAATAAATGAAATCAGCGGAAAAGAAAGACCGTAGTCTAATTGCGGGTT
>JAKAKF010000020.1 GCA_021813595.1 bacterium | reverse complement strand
GATCTGGTCGAAGGAACGTTTGAATTCTTTGCGGTTGCCGTTATAGGTTATTTCTTTCTTTCGCAGGGTCTCGTAAAAAGGACGACGATAGAGAACACTCTGCTCCTCGAGATAATCCTTATATTTTTGGGCGGTATCCTCGGGACGGGGCATCATTTTTACTTTATCGGCGACGCATCTATCTGGATTGCGCTCGGCTCTATGTTCTCGTTCCTAGAGGTCATTCCTCTTCTGCTTTTAACTATGCAGGCGGTTTACGAGAAAAATATCCTTGTAAAGGCGGGCAAAGAATTTCCGCAGGATTTATCGTTTAAATATTTAGAGGCTTCGACGTTCTGGAATTTTATAGGAGCGGGCGTCTTCGGCGCATTAATCAATACTCCGTTAATGAACTATTACGAACACGGTCAGTATTTAACGATAAACCATGGGCATACGGCTTTGTTCGGCGTGTTCGGTCTTCTGGGTATCGCCTTATCCTATTATGTTCTGAGGATGATAGTGGAACCTTCCAAATGGACGGAAGGCGCAGGCAGGGCAGCACTGTGGTGCTTTAACGTAGGTATGATTTTATGGGTCGTTCTAAATTTCCTGCCGGAAGGTTTTATGCAGTTTGCCGCTTCGATTAAGCACGGCTACTGGTATTCGAGAAGTATTTATTTTTACGACAAGACGGACCTGTGGCTATGGTTGAGAGTGCCCGGAGATATAATTTTCAGCATAGGCGTTCTGGTTCTTTTCATAGATATAACGAAAAAACTTTTACAGGTTAAAAAATCCGTAGAAGAATAAAAGGTAAGAAAATAAATAAAGCGGCGTTTTTTATGGGGACAGAGTTGACCCTGTCCCCTGCCCTCAAAAATATGGTAAAATATCGTTATGAAAAACAAAACGGTATTTTTTATTTTATTTGCGGGGATAATAATTTTCGGATTCATATTTTTAATCTACGGCATACATAAAAATAATTCAGCAAAAGATACGATAAATCTTAATAAGTTGTCCCCTATAGGGCAAATAAATAAACAAGCTTCACGTTTGCGCCTGTCTGAAAAGCCTTCGCATCCGCCATCCTTTAAACTTGCCGTAGCTTCCATGATGTCGCCCGTTGCAAATATAGATGCATATAAGCCTTTTGCAAGATATATCGGCCGCGCGCTGCATATGCCCGTTAAGATTGTTCAGAAACGAACCTATTTAGCGGTTAATAACCTGCTTATAAATAATAAAATAGATTTAGCTTTTATCTGTACCGGAGCATACGTTTACGGAGGATTAAAGAACAAAGTAAAAATAATAGCCGTTCCGGTTATAGACGGAAGAAAGACTTATCAGGCTTATATAATTGCTCATAAGCCTTCCAAGATTAAATCGATTAAGGATTTGAAAGGAAAAGTATTTGCCTTCACCGAGCCTTTATCTAATACGGGCTATGAATACCCGATGCATTTTTTTAAAAATAAAGGTATAAATCCAAAAATATATTTTAAACGGGTAATGTTTACTTATAATCATACCGATTCGATTAAAGCCGTTGCATCCGGTTTAGCCGACGGCGCATCTATCGATTCTATTGTTTACTCCTATACATATGATAAATATAAAAGCGTCAGGCTGCACACCAAAATTATTTTAAAATCCCCCTTATTTCCTATTCCGCCGATAGTTATGCCCGATAGGGTAAATAAAAGATTAAGGAGTAAGGTTAAAGAAATTCTTTTAGATATGTCAAGAAATCCAAAAGGAAGGATAATTTTAAAAAAACTTAATATCGACGGTTTTGCCTCACCCGATATAAGTCAATACAAATAAATATGAGATTTTCTTTATTTCCCGCAATCGCTTTAATTCTTAAAAAATTCTATAACGTTTCTTTGAGGATAAAAGTTATAGGTCTTGTCATATTTGCCACATTATTACTCGGACTGCCGGTTATATATTTTGTAAATATAGATTTTTCCCGGCAAAATAACATGCAGTTAAAATTGATGAGCAGGGCTATAGGTAAACAATTATCGTCCCAATCCGTAAATTATATTCTCGAGGACAATTTTTACGCTCTGGCAAAATTATTAAAAAGCTCGGTTAAAAACGACCCCGATGTAATTTATGCCTTTATTCAAAATAAAAAAGGCGAGGTTATTACTTCGACTTTTGACGGCGGATTCCCCGCCGGTTTATTGAAAGTTAACGGTTTTAATCTGAAAAGTATATCTACCGTTAAAATTAAAACCAACGAAGGTATAGCATATGACACATCCGTTCCTATCTTAAATGGAAGGCTCGGCATAATAAGAGTCGGAATTTCGACTAAAAGGTCTAATATGCTCCTTTATTCGTTAATAAAGTCCATAATTTTTATTATGATTTTTGCCGCCGTTTTAGCTATTATACTTTCAAGTTCGATTGCATGGTGGGTTATGACGCCGATAGTAAAACTATCGGAAGCTTTTAATAAAGTCAAAAGCGGCAGTTACGACGTAAATCTCGATATTAAAAGAGACGATGAAATAGGGATGCTTACGAGAGATTTTAATAAAATGGCGGAGAGTTTAAAAAAGGCGAACGAAGAAAGAATAGAAAACGACAACTTAAGGAAAAATTTTATCAATAATGTAATAAATGCTCAGGAAGAAGAGAGAAAAAGAATAGCAAAAGATCTGCACGACCAGTTTGCGCAGATGCTTGCATACATAAAAATAAGAATCGGACTCTTTAAAAATCTGAATAACATTGAGGAGGCGAGGGAAAGCGTTACGCAAATCAGCGAAGAATTGACGAACGCGCTTGACGTAGTGCGCAATATTGCCCGAAGCCTTATGCCCGGAATACTTGAAGAAATGGGTCTGGTTTGCGCAGTTTCCAGTTATATAGACGATATTAATAAAAAGAGCCCGAATTTTAAAGTAGATATTGATGCCGACGATATAAAAAATAAAAGATTCAATCCGAATATAGAAATTAACGTTTACAGAATAATTCAGGAGTCGCTGTCCAACGTCATACTGCACTCGCATTCAAATTATGCTAAAATAACTTTGGAACTTAGAGAAGGAAAAATTAACGGCGGCATAGAAGATTACGGAACCGGTTTTAATTACGGCCTTATTAGCAAGGACAGCCTCGGAATATTCGGAATGATAGAAAGGGCAAAACTTTTAGGCGGAGATTTGAAAGTCGAATCTAAAGCCGGTATAGGAACTCTCGTAAATTTCTGGGTTCCTCAGGAATTGGGCTGAAATATCGGAGAAAAAGCAATGATAAATATAGTTTTAGTGGATGACCACTTCCTTATGGTTTCCGGCTTAAAAATGATAATAGCGGGACAAGAAGATTTGCGGGTTGTCGGAACGGCAAATGATGCCGTATCCGCTATGGAAATCGTTAAAACAAAAAAGCCTGATGTCATAGTCCTAGACATTTCCATGCCTAAAACTAACGGACTTGATTTGATAGCCGGTCTAAAGGATGCTTCTCCCGATTCCAAGATATTGATTTTAACTATGTACGAAGACAGGCAGTATGTTCAAAAGGCGCTTGATAACGGCGCATTAGGTTATCTGCCAAAAAAAGCCGTCGAACATGATTTGATTTATGCAATTAAGACCGTAGCCGAAGGCGAATTATACATTCACCCGTCTTTAGTGAAAGATTTAATAGGCAAAGATAAAGACAAAAAGGAAAAAGAATATCGGGAATATGACGGCGGGGGACCTAAAGCCGCCGGAAGCGAAAGCGCTCTGCGGAATTTATGGAGTAATTTAAGCCCGAGAGAGCAGGAGGTGCTAATATTTGTCGCAGAAGGTTTTTCAAACAAAGAAATAGGAGAAAAACTTTTTATCAACGATAAAACCGTTGCTACTCACCGCTTAAGGGGAATGGAAAAATTAGGATTTATAAACAAATCCGACCTTGTAGATCTTGTTTTCTTTAAACTTAATCTCCTTAAAAAATAATAAAAATCAAATCTCCTCAAATTAATTTAGAATAAACCCGCAGTTTAAGTTTTCGTAATATTTTTTCTTCACTTCATTTCAGATTTTTTCCTACAAAAATCCTACTTTGTATTATTTCATTCAACAAATTTACGTGATAAAAATAAAACTATACTTTATTATTCACGATAATTTTAATACAAGTAGGGGGTAAATTAATGAAAAAGGAAAACGTTCCGGAAAGTAAAAACGTAAAATTAGACGGCAAAGAAGATGCAAAAAAAGGCGGGAGCGCAAGAAGAAATTTTATTAAAATGCTCGGGTTAGGAGGATTGGCGGCGGCGGTCGGCGGAGCCGCGGGCTTGTCGGAAACAAGCAAAGCCTTGGCGGCTCCTTTAAAAAAAGGGAACGGTAAAAAAAGCGGACATAACACCCCCGAAAAAGGTACAG
>JAKAKF010000152.1 GCA_021813595.1 bacterium | reverse complement strand
GCTTTTATAACTTCAGCCGCTTCAACTGCTTCGCTTGGAGTCATAACGTAAGTTCCGCTTACCGGAATAAATAGAAGATCTATTTTTTCTTTTGATAGGTCGTTCATTTCCGGTATTAGGTCGGTATCGCCGGTGTGGTATATTTTAACTCCTTTAAACGTAACTATAAAACCTAATTTTTTGTCTTCTTTAGGATGATAAACCTTCCCCGGTTCCCTGAATTTATTAATATTATAAGCCGGTACGCCTTTAATATGCAAATCTTTAAAATCTAAAGAATCCCCCGGTTTTATAATTACGACTTCATTATCGTATAATCCGTCTATTTCGTCGTTAGTCATCTCGTTCATAAACATTACCGTAGAATCTTTAAGTATTTTATGGATATCGTCGGGGGAGAAATGGTCGAAATGTTCATGGGATACAAAAATGTAATCCGCTTTAGGCTCGTCTCCGTGTAATTTGAAAGGGTCAAAATATAAGTATTTATTACCGTCGCTGACTAAAAAACTGTCGTGGCAGAATCTTTTAATTTTTAATCCTTTATAGTTAAACATAATAACCTCCAAATTAATGTGATATATTATAATAAATAAGCAATTAAATAAGCAAATTTAATTATCTTTTTTAATTTTATCATATATTTTTAAAGATTTATTAAAATTTTAAAAAATTTGCCTGATTGAAATAAAGCTAAATAAAATATTTATTGTAATTATGTACATTTGTCATATATAATAATTTAATAATTTTGTGTTTAAGGTTAAATAATTAAAATTATACAAAAATAAAGGTAAGGAGAAAATTATGGCAAATTTAAGAATTGCGATTAACGGGTTCGGAAGAATAGGCAGAAACGTTTTTAGGGTTTTTCAGGATATGATTGCCAAAGGAGAGCATGTTGAAATCGTCGCGATTAACGATATTACCAATCCGCAGGTGCTTGCCCATCTTTTAAAGTACGATTCAGTGCACGGCAAAGCTCCTTTTTACGTAGGTTACGATATAGACCATATAATTGCGGACGACAGAGAAACATTGATAACCGCTATAAAAGATCCATCGGAACTTTTATGGAAGCATCTAAGTGTAGATTTAGTAATCGAATCTACCGGACTTTTTACTAAAAGAGACGATGCGGAAAAACATTTAAAGGCTGGCGCTAAAAAGGTTTTAATTTCTGCCCCTGCCCATGATCCTGATGCCACTATCGTTCTCGGCGTTAACGATAAAAATTACGATAAAAGTAAACATTTTATAGTTTCTATGGCATCATGCACTACAAACTGTCTTGCTCCGGTAGCAAAAGTGCTTAATGAAAATTTTACCATAGAAAAAGGCAATATGACCACTGCCCATTCTTATACCAATGACCAGAGAATATTAGATTTGCCGCATAAGGATCTAAGAAGGGCAAGAGCCGCCGCCGTTTCCATAATCCCCACGACTACCGGTGCGGCGAAAGCTCTGTGCGAAGTTCTTCCCGAACTTAAAGACAAGCTTGACGGAATGTCTTTAAGAGTGCCAACGCCCGATGTTTCTATTAACGATCTAGTCTGTAAAGTTTCTAAAAAAACCACGGTTTTGGAAGTTAATTCAAAATTGGAGGAGGCTGCCGATACATATTTGAAAGGAATTTTAGGGTTCAGTAAAGAGCCGCTTGTTTCTATAGACTACAGGGGCGATTCCCATTCTTCAATAGTCGATTCTCTTAGCACTAAAGTTATCGGCGACGACTTAGTTAAAGTTCTGGCGTGGTACGATAACGAATGGGGTTATTCTACCCGGCTTGCCGAAATGGCCGTCTTCATGATGGAATAAATATATTTTATAATTTAGTAATGATTATATATAATAAGCAATAAGGAATTTGATGATGAATAATATAGTTTATATAGACGAAATCGACATAAAAAACAAAACGCTTCTTATAAGAGTCGATTTTAACGTCCCTCTTGACCAAAACGGCAATATTACAGACGATACGCGCATAAGGGCGGTCCTGCCGACTATTAATTATTGTCTCGACGAAAACGCAAAAATTATCTTAATGTCTCATATGGGACGGCCGAAAGGCAAAAAAGTTCCCGAATTGTCCCTTTTAGTCGTTGCTAAGAGATTAAGCAGGCTGTTGGATAAGGATGTAAAATTCGTCGGCGAATGCGTAGGCGAGCTGGCGGAAAGCACCGTTAAATCGGCAGGTTTGGGCGATATAGTACTGCTTGAAAATTTAAGATTTTACGACGAAGAAACTAAAAACGATGAAGAATTCGGCAAAAAATTAGCATCCCTCTGCGATATATACGTTAACGACGCATTTGCGACTGCTCATAGATCCCATGCTTCAAATGTAGCGGTTACGAAATTCGTAGGTAAATGCGCCGCAGGTTTTCTTATAAGAAAAGAACTGAACTATTTCAACAGGGCTATTGAAAATCCGATGAAACCGTTCGTCGCTATAGTCGGAGGAGCCAAAGTATCCGGAAAGATAGAAGTGCTTTCAAATTTAGCCGATAAGGTGGATAAACTTATCATAGGCGGAGCTATGTCCAATACTTTCCTTAAAGCCTTAGGGCACGACGTCGGAGCTTCTTTAGTCGAAGACGAAATGCTTGAATACGCAAAAAAAACATTAGAAAAAATAAGCGATAAAAAAATTAAACTTTATCTTCCGGTCGATGTGGTTGTTGCCGACAGATTAGCGCCCGATGCGGAAACCAAGGTTACGACTATTCAGGAAATTCCTAAGGGCTGGCTGGCTTTAGATATAGGTCCTGCTACCGTAACGCTTTTCACGGAAGCTATTCAAAATGCCAAAACTATAGTATGGAACGGTCCCATGGGAGTATTTGAAATGGATGCTTTCAGCAGAGGTACGTTTGCTTTAGTTTCAAGCGTTGCAAACGCTTATGCCATGACTATAGTCGGAGGCGGCGATACGGACGTTGCGCTTCACAGAGCCGGAGAATTTGCAAAAATGTCTTATGTTTCTACCGGAGGAGGCGCTTTTCTTGAACTTTTAGAAGGAAAAAAACTTCCAGGTATCGAAGCATTAATCGAATGTTCAAAGAAAAATAACTTAAAACCGCAAATTTAAAAATTAAATTTAATCTTAATGAAGAAAAAAATAATAATTTTAATATCTGTTTTCTTTCCTGTCTTAATTTTAGACCAATTATTAAAATATATAATCAATAATAAAATATCGTTAATCGGAAAAATTACGGTAATAAAGCATTATTTTAATATAGTGCATGTCGATAATACCGGCGTCGCTTTCGGGCTTATGAGCGGATATTCGAATATCCTGATTATACTTCTTACTGCTTTAATAATTGCGGCGTTAATATATTTTTTATTTAAAACAAAAATAAATTCCAATTTACTGTTTATATCTTCCTCGTTAATTATTTCCGGAGCTTTTTCAAATCTTTTGAGCAGAATATTTCAGGGATATGTAGTAGATTTTCTCGACTTTCATATTTATGCCTATCACTGGCCCAGTTTTAATGTTGCCGACAGCTGCGTAGTAGTCGGAACTATATTGTTTTTTATATCTATCATGAAATATATTTAAATCTTTTATATATCTTCTATATTTAATTTAATTACGGTTTTTATATGTATAATTTTAAAGAAATAGAAAAAAAATGGCAAAATATATGGGAAAACGATGAAGTTTTTTTTGTTAAAAATGAAAAAAATTCTTTAAACGTTCCTAAATTTTACTGTTTAGAAATGTTTCCTTATCCTTCCGGAAGAATACACATGGGGCATGTCAGAAACTATGCTATAGGCGACGCGATAGCCAGGTTTAAACGTATAAAGGGTTATAACGTCCTTCACCCCATAGGTTTCGACAGTTTTGGACTTCCCGCCGAAAACGCAGCGATAAAGCATAAGACTAATCCTGCCGAATGGACTAAAAGCAATATAGAATATATGATAAAACAGCTTAAAGAATTGGGTTTTTCTTACGATTGGAGCAGGCTCGTAATTACTTCGGAACCTGAATATTATGGATGGGAGCAGCTGTTTTTTTTGCGTATGTATAAAAAAGGTTTAGCTTACAAGAAGAATTCCTTAGTTAACTGGTGCGAATCATGCAATACTACCCTTGCCAACGAACAAGTCGAAGACGGAAAGTGCTGGAGGTGCGGCAAGGACGTAACGGTCAAAAATATGGACCAGTGGTTTTTGAAAATTACGGACTATGCGGAAGAACTGCTTAAAGATATAGATACTTTGGAAGGCTGGCCGGATAAAGTAAAAACTATGCAAAAAAACTGGATAGGCAAAAGTTCAGGTTTAACGGTAATTTTTAAAATCGCCGGTTCAGGCGAAAATTTCATAGAGATATTTACTACGCGTCCCGATACCATATTCGGCGCAACCTATATTGCTATGTCTCCGCTTCATCCCGCCGCTAAAAGTTTAATAAAAAATTCAAAAGATTTAGAAAAATTAGAAACAATGAAGCATAATTCTTTGGTATCTAAAGACGTTTCCGAAAAAGAAGGATTTTTTACCGGTTCTTATGCCGTTAATCCGTTTACTAATAAAACGATACCAGTATTTATAGCAAATTTTGTATTGATGGATTACGGAACAGGCGCTATTATGTCGGTTCCCGCGCACGATGCAAGAGATTATGAATTCGCAAAAAAATACGGAATAGAAATAATGCAAGTTATAGAACCGACAAAAGAAGGAGCGAAAAATACTTTGGAAGACTTAGCGGGACTGCCTTATACTGACGGCGGAATACTTGTAAATTCCGGAGAGTTTAACGGGCTTAAATCCGAAGAGGCAAAAGAAAAAATAGCCGATTTTGCCGAAAATAAAAATATAGGAAAAAAAGTTACCAACTACAGGCTGAGAGATTGGGGAATATCGAGGCAGAGATACTGGGGGTGTCCTATACCCGTCGTGTATTGCGAAAAATGCGGAATAGTCCCGCTGAACGAAGACGACCTGCCTTTAATACTGCCCGACGACGTCGTGTTTACGGGAGAAGGAGCCTCTCCTCTTAAAAAGCATAAATCGTTTATAAATACAAAATGCCCTAAATGCGGAGGAAAAGCCGAGCGGGAAACCGATACTATGGATACTTTCGTGGAGTCTTCCTGGTATTTTTTAAGATATACTCTTTCCGAAGAAAAAGAAAAAAATCCGTTTAAAAGCGAAGACGTTAGATACTGGCTGCCGGTCGATCAGTATATCGGCGGTGTAGAACATGCAGTTATGCATCTTCTGTACTCAAGATTTTTCGTGAAGGCGCTGAGGGATTTAAATTATATAAAATTAGACGAACCCTTCAAAAATCTTCTTACGCAGGGGATGGTCATAAAAAACGGCGCTAAAATGTCTAAATCCAAAGGCAACGTCGTCGATCCGGACGGACTTATTAAAAAATTCGGCGCCGATACGGTAAGATTATTCGTACTTTTTGCGGCTCCCCCCGAAAAAGATTTGGAATGGAGCGATTCTGGAGTTGAGGGGGCATATAGATTTATAAATAAATTCTATAAAACCGTAGTCGATTTTTTCGAAATATTAAAAGATACGAATGGCAAATTTTATATAGAAGAATCAAATATTTCGCAATCTTCGCCCAATACGGCAAGTTTAAGCGTTTCGGCGTACGAAATAAATAAAGCCGTCGTAAATCCGTCGATTAAAGAATTAATTTACAGATTAAACGGCGTAATAGAAAAAACCGAAACCGAAATGAACGGACGCTATCATTTTAACACGGTTATCAGTTCGTCGATGGAATTAATTAACGCTTTTAACGATTTTACCGGAGCTTTAGACGGGGAAAAACTTGCATTATTAAATAAATCCGATAAATATCTGCTGAAACATTTTTTAAATTCAGTCATTTTGATATTATATCCTTTCATACCGCATGTCTGTTCCGAAATATTTGAAATTTTAAACGGCTCTTTCATAGAAAGCGAAAACTGGCCTGAAAAAATAGATGCCGGATATTTGAAAGAAAATTGCAACATAGCGGTGCAGGTAAACGGAAAGATGAGAGACGTCGTAACTGCGGCCATTGATTCGGATGAAGAGTCCGTCTTAAAAGCTGCTATGGAAAGCCCAAAAATCAAAAAATACGCAGAAGATAAGAGCGCAATTAAAAAAGTTATATATGTAAAAAATAAACTGTTAAACATTATAGTTTGAAAAAGGTGTCAGATAAAATTTATTTTATGCATACGAAAAGAAATAGTTAACGATAAAGGATACTGCGTAAAATACAAAGGTTATATTAAATCGTATGAATTTTAAAAAAAAGTCATTATTATTATCGATTATAATTATTCTTGCCGCCGGTTTTTCGACGGGGTGCGGTTTTAAAGTATTAAACGGCAGCGAGGGTTCCGTTACGTCGGGCTTGCCGGTAAGCAGCATAAGTAAAAAATCAAAAAATTACAATAACATATCCGAAATTTACGTAAAACCTTTTAAAAATCAAACTTATAAAAGCGGGTTGGGAGTATATTTTTCAAATAATATAGCAAAGTTTCTTAATATGCAGACGTATATGTTTACTTCAAACGAAAGCGGCGCTTTTTATTATCTGTCCGGAAAAATAACTTCTATACAAAATAACGTAATGTCTTATACGGGCGTAGCGGCGGCGGTTGATTACGATATTACCGTCAGCGTAACCGTCAGCATGTATAATACCGGCGGAAAGATAATTTTCAGGAACGTAAATTTTTCGTCAAGCGCAACGTACTATAACTATATAAACCCCCTTATAGCCCATAAACAAGAGAAAGGGGCTATAATAAGAGTTTCCAGGAGAATTGCAAGAAAAATAGTAATATATATAGAATCTAAAAAATTAACTTCTTGACGGTTTAATTAATATAGTTTTATCGTTCAAAATTATAATTTTTATAATTTTTTATTCTTTTGTATAAGACGAGCGTTATCTTAGCGAATAAATACCCGATTATACCGCCCGCGATAACGTCCAAAGGATAATGCTCGCCGTCGTAAACCCTTGAAAACGCCACTACATAAGCCAGTATATAAAATGCTTTTTTATGTTTGGGAAACATATAAGATAGGGCGACTGCAAGGGAAAAAGCCGTTACCGTATGTCCGGAAGGAAAAGAATTTTCTGTTAAGTGTCTGCCTAAAATATTTACGTGAACCTTTCCTTCTTCGATAAGAGAGTGAAGCGCTACGATGGGTCTCGGCCTGTGGACGGCTTTTTTTATTATAATGTCTATAATACCCGGAACTATTTGAGTTAAAAAAAGCAAAAAAAACGATTCTTTGAATTTTTGACGGTTAAAATAATAAACATACAAAAGTACGAGCCAGTAAACGACCCAGCCGTTGCCGAGATTGGTAACCGCCCTCATATTGTCGTTTAGTAAAGAAAAGTGGAAATTGTTATTGATGAGTAAAAAAAGTGCCGTATCTAAATGCAGAATGTAAGAAAGCATAATTTTTATTTTGATTTTATTATTTAATAAGATATAATTTTATTAGAATAATTGCTATATTGCAACATTAAAAGTTGTTTTGTTAAAATTTAAAATCGTATTCAAAGTTTAAAACTATCGGAGAACAAAGTATGCAGGCCGTTATTATGGCAGGAGGTTTTGGAACAAGACTTAAACCTTTAACGAATAATGCTCCAAAACCGATGATACACATAGCAAACAAACCCATGATGGAGCATGTCGTTAACCTTCTTAAATCGCACGGAATAAACGACCTTATAGTGCTTCTTTACGTTCAGCCGGACCTTATTAAAAATTATTTTAAAGACGGTTCCGATTTCGGCGTAAAAATTGAATACGTTCTTGCCGAAGAAGATTACGGGACTGCGGGGGCCGTAAAAAACGTCGAAAAAATAATTAAAGACGACGATTTTATGGTGATAAGCGCCGATATAATTACCGATATTAATATTTCAAAACCGATAGATTTTCATATAGGCAAAAAAAGCGACGCTACAATAGTCCTTACGCACGTAGAAAACCCTCTGTCGTTTGGCATAGTCATAACAGATGCCGAAGGCAAAATAACTAAATTTTTAGAAAAGCCGACATGGTCCGAAGTTTTTAGCGATACCATAAATACCGGCATTTACATATTAAACCGTTCAGTATTAAAAATGATTCCGGAAAAAAGCGAATTCGATTTTTCCAAAGACCTTTTCCCGCTTTTACTAAAAGACGGCAAAAAACTTTTTGGGCATATATCTAACGGATACTGGAAAGACGTAGGAACGCTTTCGGAATACAGGCAGAGCCATTTAGACATTATCGCCGGTAAAATAAATCTTAATATAGACGGCGAAAAGTTAGGAGATAAAAATATAACCGTAGGCGCAAAAAGCATAGTGGATATTACCTGCGATATAGAAAATTCTATTCTGGGTAAAGACGTCCATATTCTTCAAAACTGCAAAATTAAAAATTGCGTTATCGGAGACAACTGTACTATTGGGGAAAACACATCAATCAGCGGGTCGGTAATTGGCAAGGCGTCAAAGATAGGCGCAAACTGCGATATACAGGAATCTATCCTCGGATATAAAACTTATGCCGGAAACAACGTATTTATAGGGGCAGGAGCTGTAGTTTCCGACGTATGCCATATAGGAAACGGCGCAGTGATTAATCCTAACGTTAAGATTTGGCCGTTTAAAAACGTGGAAGACGGGGCAATATTATCCGAAAGCCTTATATGGTCTGACAAATGGAGTGCCAAAATATTCGGTCAATATGGAATAACCGGTCTTGCTAATTTAGAAATAACGCCCGAGTTTGCTTCTAAGCTCGGAGCGGCGTTCGGAGCAACCGTCGGCAAAAACAGGACGATATCGGTATCAAGGGACAGTCATAAAACTTCGCGTCTTTTTTCGAGGGCTATGATGTCGGGCGTTCTTTCCGTTGGCGTTAACGTTAACGATTTCAGCGATACCCCAATTTCAATAGTCCGCTATCAGGCAAAACAGTTTAAAAGTTCGGGCGGAATACATGTAAGAAAACATCCTTTCGATAAAAAACTTTTAAATATAAAATTTTTTGATTCTAACGGTTTGGATTTTTCTTCGCTTGGTGAGCAGAAAATAGAAAGACTGTTTTTCAGGGAAGATTATACGAGGGTTGGTTCTGAAGAAACAGGTGAGATATTTTATCCTACCCACGGTACCGAATATTATACCGACGGATTTCTTAAAACTATAGATGCAGAAAAGATTATAAAAAGAAAATTTAAAATAGTAATAGATTATTCTTACGGCAGTTCCAGTAAAATTTTTCCCGCCGTAATAGGAAAACTCGGCATAGATTCCGTTCACTTAAACGCTAATTTAGACCAGACTAAAATAACGAAAAACGAAAGGGAATTCAAAAAATCCCTCAAGGAATTGTCGAGCATAGTAAGGTCTATTAACGCCGACCTGGGAATTTTTATAGACAACGGCGGGGAAAAGATATATTTATGCGATGAAAACGGCGATAATATAGACGGCAACACCGCTTTGACATTAATGGCCATGCTGGTTATGAAGACCGAGAAAAAGTTTCAATCTATTTCAGTTCCCGTTAATTCATCTTTTAATATATCTAAGATGGCTAAAGAACACGACTACGAGATAATTTACGCAAAAAATTCGTCTAGCTGTCTAATGGAAAAAGCCGGAAATTCAAAAATATATTTTGCGGGCGACAATGAAGGCGGCTATATCTACCCCGGCTTTATGCCGGCTTTTGACGGAATGTATTCGGCTATAAAACTGCTGGAAATGCTTGCAAAACTTGACAGTTCTATAAAAAATGAGATGAGGTTTATAGAACCGACGTATTTTGAATACAAAAAAGTTCCTTGTCCTACGGAGCTGAAAGGTTTTATTATGAGGAAGTTTTTTGAAAAATATTCGGACGAAAATGTTTTGTTGATAGACGGAATAAAACTTATAAAACCTCAAGGCTGGGTTCTTGCGTACCCCGCTTCCGAAGGGGCTCATTTTGAAATTTTTTCGGAAAGCAAGGATAAGGATGCCGCCGGAGTTTTAATAAACGAATTCAGCCGGGATATCGAGTCTTGGAAAGCGGAACGGGATATTAGCGCACTGTCGTAGAGTCAGGAAAAGGAAAATGTGGCAGATTTATTTTCGGCATGCGTAAGAGGAAAAGGTGTCAGATTTATTTACAGGAAAAGGTGTCAGATTTTATTTTCCGCATACGGAAAGCAGCAATTAACTATCAAGGCGTTGCGGAAAATTAATCTGACACCTTTTCCGATAGCATATTATAATGATATAAGCACATAATTATATAAGCATATAAATTTTCAAAAAAAGGAGAACGAATGAGCAGTTCTTTCGAAATAGAATTTGGAACTTCCGGCTACAGGGGAAAAATAGCAGACGACTTTACTTGCGAATCCGTAAAACTCGTTTCGCAGGCCGTATGCGATTTTTTAAACGAAAAATATATAGGATCTTTTCCGTCGAAACAAATAGTAATAGGTTACGATACGCGTTTTTTATCCGAAGAATTTGCTAAAATAAGCGCCTGCGTATTTTGCGCCAACGGTTTTAACGTAATTTTCGCCGATACTTTTACCCCTACTCCCGTTATAGCGATTAAGATTTTAAAAGAAAAGGCTCTCGGCGCAATAAACATTACGGCAAGCCATAATCCTTACAATTATAACGGCATAAAATTCTCTCCGGACTGGGGAGGCCCCGCTCTACCTGAAGATACGGAAGTTTTAACTAAAAAATCCAACGAACTTCTTAAAAATCCAAGATATAATTTTATGGATTTTAACGATGCAAAGAAAAGCGGACAATTAAAAGAAGAGGATTTTATAGGCTATTATATAGAACTCGTAAAATCAAAGTTAAATTTAAAACTTATTAAAGAAAACGCAGGCAATTTATATCCTTTTATTACGTCACTGCACGGAACTTCCAAGGGCATAATAGGAAAAATTATCGGGGATGAGGGTTATGAATTTAAAGAAATATACGAGGGAAGGGACGCTTTTTTTGCCCCCGGATTTGCCCCGGACCCTTCCGCGAAGAATTTAAAAGATATGGGAAATATGATTAAGGAATATAATAAAGGCAAAGACGAGGGCAAATCTAAAAAAATCGCTATAGGGCTTGCAACGGACGGCGATGCCGACAGATACGGCGTACTTGACGAAGACGGCGAGTTTATCGAGCCTAATATTATTTTTCCTCTTCTTTACAATTATTACATCGAAGGCAAAGGGATAAAAGGGGATGCCGCAAGAAGCGTGGCCACGACTGCTTTGGTGGACAGGGTAGCAAAACGTTACGGTTTTAAAGTCATAGAAACTCCGGTCGGTTTTAAATATCTCGGCAAACTTATATCGGAAGAAAAGGTAATAATAGCGGGCGAAGAATCTTCGGGACTTACGGTAATCGGGCATACGCCGGATAAAGACGGAATTTATACCTGCCTTTTGGTTTTGGAAATGCTTGCTTACTACAAAAAACCCCTTAAAGTATTGGTAAAAGAACTTCTTGAAAAATTTGGGCCGATATTTACTAAAAGAATTAACGTACCGGTTAATAAAGAAAAGTTCAAAGCCGAAATAGACGAAAAAATGGAAAAATTTCCGAACGTTTTTAAAGGCAGGAAAGTTACCGGAAAAAACGTTACCGACGGATATAAAGTATTCTTCGACGACGATTCATGGCTCTTGGCAAGGCTCTCCGGAACGGAAGACCTGATGCGCATATACGGAGAAGCGGACACCGAAGAGAATCTCGACGTCCTAATAAGCGCCTTTCAGGAGTACCTTATATAGCTATGGCGCCAGAATTCAATTCTGGCGCCATCACAAAATGGAAACACAAAACGAAAAAGGATTAAATTTAATGAAATTTTATACGATACCTGCTGGACCTTTTGAAGTAAATACTTATATTGTATTCGACGATAACGCAGGAGAAGCCGCAAACAAAAAAAGAGAAGGATTTATAATAGACCCGGGCGGACAGGAAAAGAAAATAGAAAAAATAATCAAAGACGAAAATATCGATTTAAAATTTATACTTAATACCCACTGCCATATAGACCATGTTTTAATGGATAATTATTTTAAGGAAAAATACGGAATCGATATAATAGCGGCGAAAGAAGAAGAGTATATACTTCAAAATTTGGAAGAGCAGGCGGAATATCTCGGTTTTGAATATACGGGAGACGTCGTAATAGACAGGTATTTAAAAGACGGCGAAATTATAGAAATCGAAGGCATTAAAATCCTTCCTATTTTTACCCCGGGACATTCCCCCGGCGGCGTCTCGTTTTTGATAAACGATACGCATCTTTTCAGCGGCGATACGCTTTTTAGAAATACCGTGGGAAGAACCGATATTTTGGGCGGTTCTTCGGAACAGTTAATAGGTTCGATTAAAAATAAACTTATGGTCTTAGACGATACTTTAAAAGTTTATCCGGGTCACGGCGAACCCACTACCATAGGATACGAAAGAAAATTTAATCCGTATTTAATATAGGAGGAAAAGGTGTCAAATTTTATTTTCCGCATATGCAAAGGTGAATTAATATGAAAAGTTTATTAGGAAAATTAATCTGACACCTTTTCCTAAACGATGAGTCTAAATAAAAAAAACATACTGCTGTGCGTTACCGGTTCCATAGCCTGTTATAAAAGCGTAGATCTTTATAGGAGACTTAAAAAAGCCGGCGCAAAAGTAAAAATTGTCGTCAGCGACGCGGCTGCAAAATTTATCTCGCCTTATATTTTTGAATCTTTCGGCGAAGAGGTTTTTGAAGACGATGCGTTTAAAAGCCCGCTTTCGCATATCGATTTGTCGAAATTTGCCGATATTATACTTATAGCCCCCGCGACTTATAATACGATAAACAAAATAGCCGCCGGCATAGCCGATACGCTTATTACGTTAACGGTTGCGGCGGCGCCTGATAAGCCGAAACTTCTCGTTCCTGCTATGAATCCAAATATGTACGCCAATAAAATATTTAAAGAAAACCTTGAAAAACTCTGCGCATTAAATTTTTATTTAATTTCTCCCGCGACCGGCTCCGCCGCCTGCGGCGATTTCGGCGAAGGCAGGTTTCCCGAAATAGACGATATTATTTTCGACGTCGAATCCGTTCTTAAAGAAAAAAAGCTGAAAGGCAAAAAAGTGCTGGTTACTGCCGGCGCCACGAGGGAATATTTGGATCCCGTAAGGTTTATGTCCAACGGTTCAAGCGGAAAAATGGGCATAAGCCTGGCGAACGCGGCGCTTAAAGCCGGAGCGGAAGTAACGCTTATCGCCCTTAATATAGGAAACGAAGGTATCGTTAACGTTAGCGTCAACGGTAACGCTCAATACATAAATCACCGTATAAAGGTTATAAACCGCTCAGACCTTGCCGGGCTTAAAGAGGCATTGCTCGCCGAATTTAAAAATACGGATATTCTTTTTATGGCGGCGGCGGTTTCGGATTATAGTTTTAAAGAAAAAAGCCCCGTAAAGATTAAAAAAAGCGATATGAAACGCATAAGCGATAATATAGAAACATCGGACGAGAAAAATTACGATACCGGTAATTCAACCCCTCCAACCCTTAAAATAGAACTTATCCAAAACGAAGATTTATTAAAAGCCGTTTCAAAAATCAAAAAAGACGGACAGACGGTTTTCGGTTTTGCCGCCGAAACCGATTCCGCAATAGAAAACGGACGAAAAAAACTTTCCGAAAAATCCTTAGACTACATTTTCGTCAACGACGTATCAAAAGATATTATCGGAAGCGACGAGAACGAAGGCTTTTTAATAAACAAGTCGGGCGAAATAAAAAATTTCAAAAGGGAAAACAAAGTAAGCCTCGCCGAAAAATTAATTGACGAAATATCGTAAAAACATTTCGCAAGGTAAATAAATTTATTTTTAAAAATAACATTGTTTTTTTGATAAAAGATTATAAATATTTTAAAATTAATATTGTTGATGTAATAATTAATAAGTATTCAATAATTTTAAAAAATCGGGAGCTTATAGCGGAATACAGCGGTATAGTAAATGAATTAAATTTAAACACGAGAATTTGGAGCAAGTAGTTTTTTGGTTGACTTAAAAATTAATATTTAATATTATAATTTTATTCTTTAAATTATTTAATATAAGAAAAAAAATAGATAATCGACGGAGTTAAAAGTGGCGGTTAAATATTTATACGGTGTTAATGCTAATAAAATTCAAAAATACGTATTTAACTCAAATAAATTTAAAGAAATAGTCGGCGCAAGCAAAATTGTCGAAGAATTGAGCGGAGCTTTCGGCTTATTAAATGCAAATCAAAACTCAAATAAGTATAACTTTGAAATAATTCAAAACACTACGGGAAGTTTTAAAGCGGTATTTTCCGACACAGAATCTTTAAATCAATTTATAATAGATTTTAATAAAAAGCTTGCTATAAATGCGCCAAACCTCCTTATTACTCAGGTAATTTTACAAAAAGAAGAATCCGATATAAACAATAACTTTACTTCCGTACTGCAGGAAATAGATGAACAACTGTCGATAAAACGCAATTTTCCCGATACTTTAGATTATTCACCGATGATTTCGGATATAGACGCATCATCAGGTTTTTCTTCGATAAAATCCGTTAAGATAGATGACGACATAATAGATTCTAATGATATTTTAGATGACGGAAATGAATCTGCTGATTTTGAAAAATGCGCAAAATTATATCTTTTTAAAAAATCGGGCAACAGGTCGTTTAAATCTTTTTTTGGTAACATTAATATAGCCGATATTTTCAGCGATAATGAAAAAGATTTAATTAATTTAAATTTTGACAATATTTATTTTGAATTAGAATTCGATAAAATTAAAAATGCAAAAAGTCTTATCGCCGTAGTACATTCGGACGGGAACGGCACCGGGTTTCTTAAAAAAGATATTTTCAGTAAGGATGGTAATGCGGAAAAAAATTTTGACAATAAGAATGAGTATAAAGAATTTTCCGATAATTTAAATAAAACAGTTAAAGAGTCGGCATTTTACGCGATAATAAACACATTCAAGGATTTAATAAAAGAAAATAAGCGCAAATTACCTTTTAGGATATTCACGTTAAGCGGAGAGGATTTTAATTTCGTATGTCAACCGGATTACGTATTTGAACTTTTAAAGAATTATATGCTTAAATACGAAGAGTTGACGTCAAAATATTTAAAAAAATTTCTTAAAAAAATTGGAATCGATACAATGACTACTACGGCAGGTATTGCTTTTTCAAAAAGCCATTTTCCTTTTTATATGTCTTTTGAACTTGCCGAAAGTTTATGCGGAAGAGCTAAAAAAATTACAAAGGAAAATATTAAAGACGGTAAACAATATAAAGTGCCTGCCGCATTATTATTTCATTTTATGCAGTCAAGTTATTTTAACGACTTAGAGCATGTAATAAACTATGAAAGAAAATCGCATGATAAATCGGTAGATTTCTTATTCGGGCCATATACTATTAAAGGCGGATATTCATACGGCTTTACTTATCCGGATATAGGACTTATTATAGAAACGGCAAAATACATTAAGGGCGAGAAAGGATTAAGGAGCGCTTTCAGGGAAACTTTATCCGTAATAAACATAAATAACGAAAAATTAGGAATTAATTTTTTAAAGAGAGCTAATGAGGTAAATAAGGTTAGTATGGCATTGCCGATTGGAAATATTAAAAAACTTAATGAAACCGATTATTACAAACAGTCTTTAGAAAATAATAAATTAAATAACAACGAAAAAACAAAAAAATCTTCGATATACGATATTATTTCCATAGAAAATTCATTAGACGTAAAATGGAATAAATAAAAATAAAAATATGAATATTATGAAAGGTAATTTGATTTTTAAATTTTTTAGCGAATGGCACTGTAGCAGCGGCTTAACCGGAACTTCGGAAATAGATTTAACGCCTGTTAAAGACGATTTCGGATTTCCTTATATTCCAGGGAGAACTATAAAAGGCTTATTGCGGGATTTTGCCCAAAGCATATACGAATCTTCAAATAATGAGGAATGGGGTAAATTTATAGAAAATGTATTTGGAATGGGCGGAAATAATCAAGGTAAAGTATTCTTTTCTAATGCCGTTGTTTCAAAAAGTTTAAAAGAAAATATATTAAAAATTAGCAAGGAAGAAAATAAATTCGTCATTCAACATATTTATAAAAGAAGGACGTTTACAAAAATAGACGAAAAAACCGGTATTGCCGAAGATAAAACTCTTAGAAGTATAGAATTCGTTATTCCGCTTATTATGATATCAGAATGGAATTGTTGCGGCGATATATCTATTGAAGAAATTAATATGCTGAAAATATGCGCTAAAGGCATAAAAAGGTTGGGTTTTAACAGGAATAGAGGTTTTGGAAGATGCGAATGTACATGCGCCGAGTCGGTAAAAAATGTAAATCAGTAAATTGAGATACTTATATTTATTACTATTATGAATAAATTTTTTAAAATTAAATTAAATTCAGACTGCATATTAAAGTCAATTTCTGCAAATGAAGGTGTCCCTGAATCTTTAAGTTTTATACCGGGCTCTTTAATACTCGGCATAATTGCTCAGAAATATAATGATTTTAGTAATCCTTTCGATTTATTTCATAGCGGAAAGGTAAAATTCGGCAATGCTTTAATTTTTATAGACGGAAAGCCGTCTTTAAAAGCGCCTTTGAGCTGGCATTATCCAAAAGACGAAGAGAAAAGCAAAAAAATAGTCGGCGCCCATATTGTAAACGGATACGACGAATTAGAAAAACTTTTAAGCGATAAACAGCCCAAACAGATAAGGGAAGATTATATAGACGTTGAATTTAAAAGTATTTATACGCCCGATTATAATTTTCAGCTTAAATCGGCATTTGATTCCAAGTCCGGTAGAAGTTTAGACGCATCAATGTTTGCCTATGAAACTTTAAAAGAAGGAACGGAATATATTTTTGAAATTTTTTTTGATTCTTCAATTGCCGATTCGGATATTAAAGCAGTAGAAGAAATTTTAATCGGCAGACATTTTATCGGCAAATCAAAAACAGCGCAGTTCGGCAATATTGACGTCGTTCCTTATAATTTAACAATAGCCGATAAATCTTTTAACTCTATATCGGACTTTGTGTTTTCGGCATTTGGAGATACTAAAGATAAAGACCTGGCTTTAAGCGATGAGCAAATATTTTTATATGCTAAAAGTGATATAATTTTGAATAACGAATATGGCTTTAATATAGTAAATTTAGAATCGCCTGCAGTTTTAGGGATAAATACCGGTAAAATTTTACATAAAAAAACATATGTAGATTATAGAAAGTTTAATATGTTTAATTCGGCCGTTAAAAGAAGAATGCCTATAAGGACGGCGATAATTGCCGGCAGCGTTATATGTATAGAAGGAATCGATAAAGCTGAAAGAGACTTTTTAATTTCTAAAAGAGTAATATATGCCGGAAATTACATTAGCGAAGGATTCGGAGAAATCTATGTTAATCCGCCTTTTTTATTTAAGAAAGAATATAACGGACTTAATAAATATACGGATGCATGCTTAAATGAATCAAAAAATAAAAGCGTTCAAATATATGACGATAAAATTTCTCAAGAAATTAATATTCAAGAAAGCAAAGTTTTAAAATATCTTAATTTTAAAATAAGCGAAAAATACAATATAGATAAATCATTAGAGCTTGCAGAGTCAATACATAATAATAACAAAAATAAATTTAGCAAAATTACCAGGAGTCAATGGGGAACGATAAGAAACATCGCAAAGCGCTACGGTAACGATAAAAAAGCGCTAATAGAAAAAATATCCGAATATACCGGGCACGGAGTGGCATACGATATATGGGAAAGCACCGGCGCAAGGGAAATTTTAATTAAAACTTTAAAAGACTATAAGGATGATACGTCTTATAATTTTACTGTTATCGTAGAATATTTAGCAAAATTATGTTCGTCTGATGTTAAAAAAATATAGAGGATATATTTGATGAAACAAGAATCTCTTGTTTATAAAGACAGATTTTTAGGCGTCTTTTTAATTGAAGCGGCAACTCCGTTTAAAATATGTTCGGATGATTATTCCGTCGTTATAGATAGTCCTATATTAACGGACTTAAACGGATTACCTTTAATTCCCGGCACGTCTATCGCAGGAGTATTAAGAAAAACTATGTCGGATTATTGTAAAGAAGATGCAAATAACGAAATGAAAGATTTGACGGAAGAAATTTTCGGTTATGCCGAAGGCGATAACGGGAAAGGCTCAAGAATAATTTTTTCTCACGCGGTAGTTATAAATCAAGACGGATCTCCTGTTACCGGTATAATAGACAATTTAAACGACTTTTTGAATCTTTTCGTTGCGAATAGTTTACCCGTTAGAGAAAGAAATGCCGTTAACGGCAGGGGAGTAACAAGAAAACGTTCAAAGTTTGACGAGCAGATAGCTCCAAAGGGGTTAAGGTTTGCATTTGAAATAGAATTTAAAGGCAGCAGGGATGACGAAAACGATTTAAAAGCGTGGGATATAGTATTAAATTTTATAAAATCCGATAATTTCAGGCTTGGCGGTGGAACTAAGCACGGATATGGATTGTTTAAATTGATTAATAATAAAGAAAAAATATACGGATTGAACGATCAAAACGAACTTAAAGAATACTTAGAATATAATTTTCTATCTTCAGCAAAAGAACTATTTGACGATTACGAAAATAATCTAAAAAATAGTAATGAAATTTTACTTAAAAAAGAGACAGGGATAGTTGAATACAGTTTAAAATTAAAACCGAGAGATTTTTTTATTTTTTCTTCAGGTTTTGATTCTGAAAATACAGGCGCCGATATGTCGCCGCTTAAAGAAATTGCGATAAGTTACGGTGAAGATAAAGCCGGCAAGATGTATTACGTTATACCGGCATCAAGTATCAAAGGGGCTATTTCTCATAGAATAGCATACCATTACAACGCTATTAAAGGAAAATTTATAGAAAAAATAAATAAAGAAGAGATAGAATCTTATACATCTCCTCATAATACAGGATGTAAACTATTATTTGGAAGCAAAAAAGAAAAAAGCGGCAATGAAGAAGATAATTATGCCGGAAACACTTTTTTTGAAGATATATTTATCGAAGAATGCAAATGCAAATTAGTTCCGCTTCAGCATGTCAGTATCGACAGATTTACCGGTAAATCTATAGACGGCGCTTTGTTTAGCGAAGAAGTTCTTAGTCTTTCGGAAGATTATGAAATAAATATAAGATTTATAATAAAAAAAGAAACCTTAAAAGAAGACGGAGATATAGAAAAAGCCGTTCTAAGAACCGTATTCGACATTGAAAACGGACTTTTACCTCTTGGAGGAGGAGTCAACAGGGGGCACGGCGTTTTTCTTAAGGCTTAATAAATTTAAAATAAATAGCAGTATAATATAAAAATAAGATAAGAATAAAATATGAAAAAACAGCTCGAAGAATTGTGGAATAGACTTGAAAATATTAAAGCATCCGGGTATCTTCAACCATCTCACAGGCAGATTAAAAAAGAGGATATCTTTATAAATGAAAGTTTACCCTCTTTGGTTTCCGTACTTGATTCGCCTGAATCTTTTATAGTTGAAGGCTGGATTTTATATAAAAAAGAAAGCGATACAATTTCAATTTTTATATATAGGGAAAACGATAAATATGTAATTAAAGAATTTAATGCGGATGTTTTGCTTAAAGATGAAAATACGGCCTTTATTCAGGAATACAAATTTAATGCCGATAATTTAATAAAAAAAAATAACGGTATAAAATTTATTAAAATAAATAAATTATATAAAAAAGTAAAAGATAAAACTGGAATTTATAATGTAAAACCTTTCCTTTTTTATTTTAACGGATTTGAATAATGTTTTTATCTGTTTATATGGATTTACGGAGGTAGTTAATATAATTATGGCTGATAATAAAAAAAACGGACAAAACAATAAAAAAATTGTACCGCCTTTCGATATAACCTGCCCATATAATTTCGTGCCTTTAAACGAAAAAGTAGTTTTTCCCGAATGGTCGGATAATATTTATCACGATATACCTTTCGAAGACGGCTTGAGCGGCGAGATAAAATATTCTATAACTGCTAAAAGTCCTATATTAATAAGCTCAGGTAAAAACAAAGAGGATAAAGAGCATAAAGAAAACGATTTCAAGAATCATAATCATAAGGAAGATTTTTTAGATTACGAATCTAATAAATCTTTAACTATACCTTCCTTAAATTTATTCTGCAAAGATCCTTACGGAAATTATTTTATACCAGGTACGTCGTTAAAAGGAGCATTAAGAAGTTTGCTTGAAATTTTATCTTTTTCAAAATTATCTATTTATGATGATTATACTTACTCTTACAGGGATTTATATAACGATAAATATAAAGAAGCGCTGAGGGCTGATTTAATTCATTGCGGTTGGTTAAAAATGGAAAGCGACAAGAAATGGGTTATTGAGGATTGCGGTTTACCAGGAAGAATAAGCCAGCAAGAAATAGATAAGCATTTTGGCACTAACTTTAAAAATGAATTTTTATCTTCAGATAATAAAAAACTTGACCTTCAACAAAAATCAGCTAAATATAAATACGAAAGTTTTTTCAAAAAACAAAATTCCGGATTTACTTTTGATTTATTAAAATGCGAATTTATTGAATCGCAAAAAAGTGAAAAATATAGAAAAATTTACAATATAAAAGATAAAACTGATGAGGCTAATAGTACTACTACAGGTATCACAGGTACTATAGTATTTACTGGGCAGCCAGGATTAAGGAAAGAAATTCCGGGTAAAAATTCTGGAAAATGGTTGGAGTTTATTTTTTTTGAAAAAACGGGAAGGAATTATGATGTTAATGAAGAGCAGATAAAAAATTTTAAATCGGCATATTTTAATAATCAACCTGATGAGTCTGAAGATTGGGGATATTGGAAATCTTTATCAAAAAAAAATAAAGATTTTAAAATCCCAGTTTTTTTTGTAAAAAGCAATAATAAAGTTTTGCACTTTGGGTTGTCGCAGTTATACAAACTACCTTATAAGTTTAAAATTTCGGATTTTATACCAAAAGAACATAAAAACAATGGTGAATTAGATTTTGCGCAGTGTTTATTCGGTTTTATAAATAATAGCGATAAAAATGTCGATGAAGCTGGATTAAAAGGAAGAATTCAATTCGGGCATGCATTTATATCTAAGAATAATTCAGGAACAAAAGAATCCGCCGATATAAATAAAATATTGTCGAGTCCTAAGGCCACTTTTTTTCCGTTTTATCTTATTCAGCAATATAATTATTCTAAAGATTTATTGACTTACGACAATGAAAATGCCAAACTTGCCGGTTTTAAAAGGTATCCTGTTCATTTAAATGCTAATATAGAATCTATTGCCGAATCTATAGAGAATAAAAAACTTTTGTCGAGAATGAGACCTTTACCGACAGGTACTGTTTTTGAAGGATCTATTTCATTCCATAATTTAAAACCGGTAGAATTAGGGGCTTTATTAAGCGCTTTAACTTTTAACGACGAAGAAAAATGTTTTCATACTCTTGGCGGAGGAAAACCTTTCGGTTTCGGGAAATCTAAAATATATATAGAAACTTTAAATATCGTAAATTATGACGAGTTAAAATTTGAAAGCGCCGATTATAAAAAATATATATTGGAATTCAATAATTATATTAAAGATAAAATCGGCAAACCTTTAAAAGAAACGCTGCAATATAAAGAGCTTGTCTCTATGGCTAAAGAATATGGAGAAAATGATATTAATATCGATAAGTTTTTAAAGTATATGAGACTGGAAGACTTTGCAAATATACGAAAAAATAAATGTTATTTAAAATCGTACAATGAAATTGTTTCTGATTTTAAAAATAAAAAAACTTATAAATGTATGCAAAAATAGACTTAATATAAAATATAATTAATTTACTAATATTTATAAATACGAACATTCTAATCTCCTTAATCAGCGACCAAACGATTCCAAATGTATTATGCATAGATTATTATAAGCCGGATGCATTACTTATGGTTGCTACCGAGAGAATGAAACTAAGATAGAATTCATTCTTAGCGGTTTAAAGAAAATATCCAAATCGCCGAATTCTACTAAAAGGCGAAATCAAAAAACACCAGTTCGAGTTTTTAACCGGCGGCTGGCTTGAGCGTTTTTGTTTTAACGAATTAAACGTGCTTAACAACAAAAAGCTTTCTATCAAGTATCGCTCCAAATAATATAATAGACAATAAAGATCATCCAGAAGAAATAAAAGAACATCTTTTAAAACGCGCAAATATATTAAATTGCAGTATTATTAAGTAAGAATATTTTCCTGATTTATAAGGGATTGCGACGGTCTACCGGTTCCGTCGCTCAGTCTTACGCCGCAATCCTTGACGGAAAGACGCAGGCGCACGGCTTGACTTTGGCTCAAGTAACAAACAATTTAGATCCTGCGGCGGACTTTCTTTTAAACACAGGTCTTGACTCCCAGCAGTTAATTTCGCAGATGGCTCTTGCAAATTCGCTTTCTCCCGCTTTTCAGCAGTTTTCGGCAAGATACGGAGTGCCGGACAACAATCTTTCGTTCGGCGTAGCGCAAACGGAATACCAGCAGCAAACCGTTTGGACGCAGACGGCTTTTATGGCAAGAATATTTTTGCCCATACTCCATTTCATTATGGAAGCTATCATATTCGGTTCTTTCCCTTTAATATTTTTAATGACTTTAATTCCGGGCTTTTCCAAAAAAGCGTTCGGCTATATTATGTCCATGCTTATGTGGCTGACGTTTTGGGCTCCCTTAATGTCTATATTGAACGGTCTTTCC
>JAKAKF010000071.1 GCA_021813595.1 bacterium | reverse complement strand
TCCCGGCTCCTATTACGGATTTTTTTGGTGGCAGAGCGGCGCCCGAAACGACGAGTTCGATAACGTTCCAAATCTGCTTAGGCTCGGGCGGACATCCCGGTATAAAGTAATCGACGTCGACGACCTGCGAAAGCGTTCTGAGCGTATCGTAAAAACGGGGAATTTCGAGCCTGCCTTCGGGAACGTCAGTCTCCGGAACCGGTAAAATCCCGAGAGGATTGTCTATCGTAGGATTATCGAGATAAACCGTTTTAAAAAGTTCGTCTCTGGAAGACAGATTCGCAAGGCCGGGAATACATCCTTCGTAAGCGCAAGAGCCGAATGCAATCAGCACCTTGGATTTTTTTCTTAAAAGATGCGCCATCTCTTCGTTTTCTTCGGTTCTAATTCCTCCGTTAAAAAAAGTTATAAAAATGCTTTCGTCCGGCAGTTCTTTTATATCTTCTTTCTTCGTGTCTAAGAGGCATGGACAGAACATAAAATCAAAGTTGGCATCCAAATCTATTATCTTTTCGTTAATATTCACAAGCGCGATTTCGCACCCGCCGCATGAAGCCGCCCAGTACATTGCTATTTTAGGTTTACCTGTCATAATATATACTTAACCTCCTTTATTAGCGTTAATTAAAATTTTAAATTTATTAATTTATAAAATCAGCTAAATAAATAAATATGAAAATTAATTTTTGATTTAATTCAAATTTATATGACAATTTGGCATTAACGGTATGACAATTTATCCTATTTATTATTTTTATTTTATAATTTATAGATTATACAGATTTACTATTCCCGATGCCTTATCCATATCGTCAACCATCTGTATTACAGAATCTGTTATACTTGACGTTGAGTCCGCAATATGCTTTGATTCCGTCGATATTTTCTTCGCCGACATGCCGAGTTCCTTCATAGAAGCGTTCTGCTCCTCTATCGCCGAAGCGAGATTGTCGGTATAGTCTTTTATTGAACCCGCTTCGCTGTTTACGAAACTGTTGGAATCCACAAGCCTATTTACGGTTTCCACGCCGTATGAAACTGTGTTTTCGGTTTCCTTAATCAAAGCCTCTACGTCGCGGGTCGCTTTGGTTACTTTATCCGCTAATTTCCTTACCTCGTCGGCAACCACGGCAAACCCTCTGCCCTGCTCTCCCGCACGCGCCGCCTCTATAGCTGCGTTAAGCGAAAGAAGGTTAGTCTGGTCGGCTATCTCTCTTATTACCGTAATAATATTCGTAATTTTTTTCGTGCTTTCGTTGATTCTCTGAATAGAATCGTATAAATCCGAAACATGCCCAGCATTCGTATTCATAAGCCCCACTATGCCGTCCACTTTCTCTCTGGATTTTGCGCTTAATTCTGCTATGCTGCTGATTGTTCTCGTATTTTCTTCTATGGTTGCAACCGTCCTCGACAATTCTTCGGACTGTTCCGCTCCCGCATTATTAAGGTCGCTTATCTGACTTAGAAGCGTTCCAAATTCGACCGATACATTTATCAGTTCCTTCTTTGTTTCGGCTATATCCTGAGCCACAATTCCCATAGCTTCCGTTAGTGCGGAATTAGATTCCGAATAAAGGTCTGCGGTTAATAAGGCTTTATCGCCGCCGGCCAAGCGGCCCGCTTTGTTTATATCTTCAAAGCTTAAATTTCTGCTTGTCATCAATTTAGCGCAGGAATTCAACGAACCGACGAACATATTTATTTCGCCGGATATCTTATATAATTTGCCGATAATTTCATTAATACCGTTTTTTGTAAAAACGCCTGTTTTTAAGTTTCCGCCGGAAAAATTGCCTTTATCTATGCTTTCTATAATAATTTGAAGCCTTTCAATAGGTTTAATCAAAAAATAATATATATAAACGGCGGAGATTATAATACCGGCTATAATTAAAACGGATGCTGATTCTGGAGAAAAATGACGCGGAAAGAAAAAAAACGGCACGGCAAATATAATTAGCGTAAATAAATATACGGCGGCGAACTTAGCCGCTATATCGTAAGAAACTTTCTTGAATGCCATGATTGCATCTCCATTTTAAATATTTTTATAAATAAATATTTAGTATTTAGATTAATATAATGCAATTATTATGCCATTGATAACATCAATATAAATTAAAAGAAATATATACTTTAATTAGCCTTTTTATATAGATATTATCTTTAAGAATTGCAGTAATATATTAAATTGCAACTTATTATTAAAAACTATTTATAACTTAGTTGACAAAATGGCAACTAAGTTGGCATTTTGTCAATAGAAGCATGGTGAACATAATTATTTCGGCTGAACATTGTAAAAAATTATAGTATTTTATACGGGTTTTCGATTTATCAACAGGCATTTAAAAATAGTCTTTTTTAATTAGCTTTTTTTAATTGTCATTGTATTAATAATTTTGTATAATGAAAAAATAAATTCAGCCAAGTTGCATTATAGACCAACCGCAATAAAATATTTTTTTAGCATATATAAGCCGAAGTGGTGGAATTGGTAGACGCACCGGACTCAAAATCCGGCGGGAGCAATCCCATGGGGGTTCGATTCCCCCCTTCGGCACCACTGATTTTATAAGGTTCTCCTGTTTCAAGCCCTTTTCATATTTAATCAAATAATATCATTTTTTACCCATTTTTGTCTTTTTTATGGCGAGATTTTCACATAGGTTTTGTATATATCAGCTTCCTGCAAAAAAGTTCGGAATTAAGAAACCGAGCAAGGCATAAGGTATTTAGCATACCTTTAAAAAATTTTCTATAAAATTTTCTAAAGAAGAAATCAGGGAAAAGGCATGGCGTTTTACGGCCATCAATCGTAAAATTCTGTTATAATTAGCGGGATATTAAGATAGTGTTTGTCGGTCGTAATGACTTTAAGCCCGTATTCCATAGCCGAGGCGGCTATCCATATATCGTTGGATGGTATCGGCGTACCGTTTTTCCGCAGGTAATTTATTATAGCCGCATATCTTTCGGAGGTTTCTTCGCCGATAGCGGCAACATTTACCCTTGAAGATTTTAAGAATTTCCTGAGAATTTCCCTGTTCCGCTCCTCGTTTTTCCCCATAACGAATCCGGATAATAATTCACCTATAACAACCGGATTTATAAATATCTCATCCGAAATTTGTATTGCAAATTTTATCTTATCGTGTCCTCTCAAGAAAGAAGAGTAAGCGGAAGTATCAAGCATTATTTTTCTGCTGTCCATAACTCTTTATCAATCTTTCTTATATCCGAGAGATTTTTTTTAAACGCTTCGGCTTCGCTTTCCGACCATAAACCGGAAAAACAGTCTAAGTCGTGATATAGCTTTTCTTTTTTGCTTTTATTTTTATTAATGCCTATAGATTTTACCGCCAGCGAAACAAGCGCCTTGTTAAGGCTAACACCCTTTTCCGCGGCCTCTTTTCTTATAATATTTTCAAGTTCGTCAGGTATTCCTCTTATAGTAAGTTGCTTCATCGATATTACCTCCATTTATGATTCAAAATAGAGTCATTTTATATTATAAATAAATCTATTATCGCATCATACGAAAATATTATCAACTACTTTTCTTCCAAAATCCCCTAATTGACTGTAATTAAAAAATTAAAATAGCAGCTTTAATGTAAACTGCTCCTTACTAATATTAACGATGAGCATAAAATGAAAAGAAAAAGGAGGTGAAAAATATTTTTGTTCAAGAGATTAAATATAAGGGGGTCAAATTTAAATGCGCATGGGGGTCAAATCTCTTAACAAACAACAGCCTATATACTTCCTTTAATGAATAATCAATATCAAGCAGAGCTATTTGTTTCTGTTTATCCATATCAAAATGGTTCTATAGCTGAAGTTCATGTTATATTGCCAATAAAAGTTAAATCCAACTCAAGCACAATGGATTTAACTTTTATCAATAAATTAATATCCAGGGCAAAACAAAAGATTAAAAGGATTGTTCAAAGTTAATAATAACTTATTTACCTGGCTCTATAATTTTTTAATAGAGCCAGGTTTTGAAAAATTGTACTACATTTAACTTTTTTAAACCAAAATACCCCCTACCTTCCTTAAAAACTGGAACGACATCTACAAGTAGGCATATTTTTTACAAGCATAAATACATATTAAAATTAATAACTTATAAAAAATCATAACCGGACTCAAAATCAGGCGGTAGCAATCCCATAGGGGTTCGATTTCCCCCCCCCTTCGGCACCAAATTATAACGTCCCGATAAATTAACACAACTCAAAGCGTATTATTCGCGGTAAAAGAAACCTAAGACTTTATCCTAAAAAGACCGATAAAAAAAGAAGAGGCGACGATATTTTTAATTTAAATCAAAACTTAGCCCTTAGATATTGTTTAGGCCATTCGATATCTACGCCAAGTTTGCGTGCCGCCGTAAGAGGCCAATAAGGATTGCGAAGCAGTTCCCTGCCGAGAGCCACCATATCAGCAGTTCCGGAACTTAG
>JAKAKF010000207.1 GCA_021813595.1 bacterium | reverse complement strand
CTTTGCGATTTTTACCGTGTCTTCCCTGACGTAAAAAGATTTGTCCAATTTCTTAAAAGCCATCTCTATCCGGAAAAATTTATAAAAAATACTTGTTTCTATTTAAGAATACTTGAAAAAGTTCTATTAACATAGGTATCGAATCGGCAATTAAATTTACGTGTCCTCCAGGCTTATGATGCCAGTTCACACTCTTTTCTTTTACCTTTATGCCGTTCAAAAGCGCTATATAAAGTATTTCGACGTCAAACGAAAAGCCTTTTATTTCGGATTTTGCAAAAAGCTTTTTTGCGGTCTGCATCCTGAACGCCTTGAATCCGCACTGCGAGTCGAAGAAATTTATTCCTAGAAGTTTTGATTTAATCAGGCTGAATGTTCTGCCTACCAGATTTCTGAAAGGCGGTTGAATTATAACCGAGCCTTCCGGCAGATAGCGGGAACCTATTATAGCGTTCGTTTCCGGTTCTTCTTTGAATATGTCTATAAAAGCCCCGATTTCAGATGGGTCGGTCGATAAATCCGCGTCCATAAAAAAAACATATTCGTTTTCTTTATCCGCGGACATAACGCCTTCTTTGACCGCGGCGCCTTTACCGCTTTTAGTTATAGTAATGACTCTTAAGTCGGCCGAAAGGGTATCTTTAAGCACGCTTAAAGTTCCGTCCGTGCTTCCGTCGTCCACGACTATAATTTCGTAAATATATTTTTTAGGCTTCAGATACGACCTTAATGCGATTATAGTCTGTTTGATTCTTTTTTCTTCGTTGTAAGCCGGAATTATTATGGATAATGAAGTCTTGGCGTTTTTATATTTTTTGTAATCTAAATTTTCGGTCATATTTTTTATTCCTTAATAAATATATTATAATGTTTTGAAGCAATATACAATTTAAAAAATTTATATTTATAGTATAATATATATTTAATATGGCTAAAAATCCGAAATTCACGATTCTTTTATATCATAAAATAGGAAAATATCCTCAAAACGCAAAATTCCCGGGGCTTTATGTTACGGAGTACGATTTCGACAGGCAAATCAAATATTTAAAAAATAAGGGATATACTTTTTTGACGCTTTCCGAACTTAAAACTTTATACGATTATTATTACAAAGCAAAGGAAGCCGGTTCGCCGGATTCGCCGCAACTTATTAATTTAACCCCTGTCCTCGAAAAGAAAAAGTATGCGGCTATTACATTTGACGACGGCTCAAAGTCCGTTTATTCGGGCGGATTAAAGGTCATGAGGAATAACGGGGTCAAAGCTACCGTTTTTATGGTTCCCGGACTCATAGGCGGGCTTAACGAATGGGATATGAAAAACGGGGAAAATAGGGACGAAATGCTTGACTTATCCGAGCTTAAAGAAATGTTTGGATGGGGCATAGAAATAGGCGCCCATACCATGACCCATCCCCGTCTTACTAAAATTTCGCCTGAGGAAGCTTTTAACGAAATTTCTCTTTCAAAAAAAAATCTGGAAGATTTATTGGGAGCAAGCGTAAATTTTTTTGCCTACCCCTACGGAGATTATACCGAAGAAACGGAAAAGCTGGTTGAAAAAGCGGGTTTTTACGGCGCATGTATTACTAAAACCGGCATAGTAAAAAAAGGGGCGGATTTTTTCGCGTTAAAAAGAGTTGCGGTAAGACATAATACGGATTTTTTTAAATTCAAAAGAAAAATATGGAAAGTAAGGCTCTTTTATTAAATTAATACCTGCTCCCTATATAGGTATAAATATGAACATATTAATAATAAAATTAAGCTCTATAGGCGACTGCCTTCTTGCTACTCCGGCAATAGAATCTATTAGAAAGGGGTATCCCGACAGTTTTATTACGTGGCTCGTAGAAGATAAAGCCGGAGATATCGCTCTTTTAAACCCACATGTAGATGAAGTCTTAATTATCGATAAAAAAAAATTCAAAATCAAGGACTATTTATCGTTAGTTAAGAAATTAAGGAAGCGCCGTTATGATTTATCGATAGATTTGCAGGGGGTTGACAGAACGTCTATTTTTGCTTTTCTAAGCGGAGCGCCGTTGAGATATACCGAAGAATATGCGGACCTCGGGTTTTTAAGCAATAAAAAGATTGCAAGGAAAGGAAGGCCGCCGGAACATGCCGTTCAATTTTATCTTTTTTTAGCCTCCGGCGTGGGCGGCGAAAAAATAAAAGAACCTGAGCCTACGCTCGTAACGTCCGAAGAAGATAAAAAATTCGCTTCTAATTTTTTGGAAAGCAATTTTCCAAAACCGGCAAAAAAAGAAATATTTATAGGAATAAATCCTACCGGAGCATGGAAGACCAAAAGATGGCCCCTTAGATATTTTATTGAGATTTCTAAAAGATTGATAAATTCTTTTAACGCCAATATAGTAATATTTGGAGGCAAAGGCGAAGATTATCTGGCGGACGAAATCTTAAAAGCTATAAACAGCCCTAAAATTGCAAGCGCGGTCGGCAGGACGACTTTGAAGCAGGCCAAGGAACTCCTTGCGGGAATGGATTATTTTATAACTCCCGATTCCGGACTTATGCATATCGCATCTTCGCTCGGCGGGCTTAAAACGTTAGCGCTGTTCGGACCTACCGACCCGGCGCTGACCGGTCCGGTCGGAAAAAATTTTACCGTTTTAAGAGACAATCTTATATGCATACCGTGTTTTAAAAAAGAATGTCCGTTAAATAAAATAGAAAATAATAATTTGACGGAATGCGTTTTATGCATGAAAAGAATTTTACCCGATGACATTTTTAATATAATAAAGCGGGATTTGGAAATAAATAAAACAGTATAGAAAAATAAAAAATAATAAAACAACCTTGAAATATTACCTTTTGCATATGAAGGATTCGGATAATATAAAAGATTTCTTGATATTCGGACATAACTATATAGGCGACGTTCTGACGCTGACCCCGGCCATCCGGGCGTTAAAAATGAAGTTTCCGGAAAGCAGGATTACCGCCGTAGTTTCTAAAAGCGCCTCGTATGTTTTGCGAAGAAATCCGGATATATTCAGGATTATAGAGACGGAGAAAATTAACGGGATCGGGGGCATTGCCGGTATTTTTAAGCTGTTGGTAACGCTTAGCGGCATCAAAAAAAAGAACGGGCATAGATTTTACGCCTGCATTAATTTTTTAACGTCTTTTAAATTTGCTCTTTTAGGATTTTTGTTTACTAAAAAACAGGTTGGGCAGAAAAAGTTTTTAAATAATTTTTTTTTGCGCGACCGTATAATATTCGATAAAAATTTAAATAATACAGATAAATCTTTAAAATTTATCGAACCGTTTTATATAAACGCCGGAGAAAAATATTTCGACAGGAACTGCGTTTATAACGTCGAAGACGGCGATATTAAAAATGCAGAAAATATTTTAAAGAATTCGTTTAACGGTTACGGGATAAACATAGATGCGCAAAATTTTAAATTTGTCTTATTTTCTCCAGGCTCCACAAGGAAATCTAAAGAAGCAGACCCGGATTTGTTTTCACTCTTTGCGGATTATTTAAATAAAAAAGGTTTTTATACCGTAATTACTGGAAGCAGTAACGACAAGCAGACTTCTAAAAAAATTTACGATAAAATAGAAAATAAACGTTTAAACGCGGATTTAACCGGTTTAACCGATATTTATACCCTCGGCGGGTTGATTAAAAAGTCGTTTTTGTCGGTCTGCGTAGATAACGGAACAATGCATTTGTCTTCCGCGATAAATACTCCGGTAATAGCTCTTTTCGGCTCTACCGACCCCGCCGTCTGCGCTCCTTCGGCCGGCAATGTTTACATAATAGATAAAAAAGCGGAATGTTATCACTGTTTTTATAGGGATTGTCCGAAAGACGGTTTTTATATGCGCGGTTATCCGGACTGCATGGGGAATATTATGCTAGAAGATTTAACCGCCGGATTCGAGTTTTTATTAAATTCAGGTGAAAATTCTAAATAAATAAACATAATTATAAAAAATGAAAATTTCAGGTTTTACTTTTATCAGGAACGGCATTTTAATGGGATATCCCTTTAAGGAGTCTATAATGTCTGCCCTTCCTTTAGTAGAAGAGTTTGTGGTCGTGGCATGCGAAAGCACAGACGATACTAAAAAAGAGCTCGAAAGATTAAGAGACGAAAACCCGAAAATCAAGTTAATAGATTCCGATTGGAATGTTATAAAAAAGAGCGGCAGCATAATGTCGGAAAAGACGAATATAGCAATAAAAGAAATTACGGGAGATTACGGACTTTACGTTCAGTGCGACGAAGGCATTCACGAAAAAGACTACGATAAAATAACCCGCGTGCTCGAGGATAATATTAATAACATAGATATAAAAGGCTTTGTCTTCGATTACATACATTTTTTCGGAGGGTATTTTTCCTATGCGAAGAAGTCGGAAAAAAAGTTTTTTTACGACAAAGAAGTCAGGATTATAAGAAACGACGGAACCGTTTTTTCATGGGGG
>JAKAKF010000260.1 GCA_021813595.1 bacterium | reverse complement strand
CGTTTTTTAATGCATTTTTTATCTCTTTAATTATAAAAACGGCATTTTTATCGGAAAATTCATTTATTATATCATCGCTTATATATTCTGTCAATAGCAAATTGCAGAATATTTTACTTACTATTATGTCTTCTATATTTGAATCTTCTTTTACATACCCTACAGCTGAATTGTCTGCAAACCGTGTACCCGCATTAACTTCATTACCGTCGGCATTAATATCGGCGCCCCGCGTTTCATTAGAATCTATATATTCTCTTACCGCCTCTTCCTTTAATCCTAGCCTGTTAGCCAGTATATTCAGGTAATGGGAAAAGATAATATTATTATTTATTTTCTTCAAAAAAGGAGATATTTCGCGAATCGCCGATATTTTATCTTTAAGATTCTTTTCGCTTCTTTCATCGCCCCTATTTTTGATTATACCGCTGTTTTCGATTTTTTCAATATAATAATCTAGAGCAAACTCTATGGGCGTTTTTTTGCCGTCCCGTATTAATTTTATAAGGCTGTCCCGTCCGTATTTCCTGACATAGCTGTCTGGGTCGCTGCCGTCGTTCAAACATACCGCATATATATTTTTTTCGGGGCTCTCCATAAAACTCCCGAATAATTCCATTCCTCTATTTATTGCATTTATGCCTGCCTTATCGCCGTCGTAAAGAAGAATAATCTCGTCGCATAATCTCGATAAATTAACTATATGGTTTTTGGAAAGGGCCGTGCCCATAGTCGCGACCGCGTTCTTAACGCCCTTGGAATAAAGCGTTATCATATCGAAATAGCCCTCTACCACAAAAACGGCGTTTTCTTTTTTAATAAAAGGCAGGGCCTTGTCTAAACCGTACAGGGTATTATTTTTTACGAAAATTTCGGAATTATTGGTATTTATATATTTAGGAAAATTAAGCTGGGATGCCTCGCCCTCTTTTAAAATTATTCTGGATGCCAGCGCAATAGGCTCTCCCGACCTATCCATTACGGGAATAATAAGCTTATTGACGAACCTGTCAGAATATCCCCTGTTGTGCTCCTGTTTCTTAATTAACAGTCCGGCATTTACGGCAATGTCTAAATCTGCTTTATTATTGAGCAAAAGTGCCGTTAGCCCGTTTCCGAACCCCGCATATCCCAATTTAAAATCCCTTGCGGTATTTTCCTCTATCCCCCTGTCATTAAGGTATTTAATTATATGTCCGCTGCTTGACATATAGACGAAAAGATTTTCGTAATAAAAATTTAAAGCGAGATTTAGAATTCTTTTAAGAGGAGCATCGTCTACGGCTGTTTGAGTGGATTTATAAAGCTTTGTATCTTCGAGCGGGATATTATATTTTTTCTTAAGATAATCTATAACCTCTTTGAAAGAGTCCCCTTTTATATCCTTAAGAAATCCTATAACATTGCCGCCCTTGCCGCATCCAAAACAATAATAAAGGCCTTTTGTTCCGTTGACGTTGAACGAAGGAGTCTTTTCCGAGTGGAAAGGGCATAATCCCGAATAATTTTGGCCGACTTTTTTTAGTTTGACGAACCCGGACACTTCATCGACTATATTTACATAAGACAATACGGTTTCTATATTTCTGTCCATAATTTATAAATATTAATCGTTTTTCGGAAAGAAAAATTTTAATAAAACCTGCCGAGATAGGGGGATAAAAATTTGCCTGTTTTGAGAAAATAAGGTATAAAACTCTGAGATTTGTAATATCCAAAGCGCTTATTAACTGTATTGAGCGAAAAAATAAAATATAACACTAAACTTAACAATAAAAAGGTTTTAATTCCGGCAAAAAAAAACCGCCTAACCTGTTGCAAAATCCTAATTGAAGCAGATTTATAATTTTGGTAATTATCAGCGAAATTAATGCGAAAACAATTACGACGGCGATAAAAACTCCGGAAAAGATAATAATTTTCCCTATCTCTTCGCTATGAAACGGTTTAGCGATATAATGCGAACTTGCATATATCGCGCCTAAATAGGCGGCAAAAATTCCGAGCAGAGATATAGCCTCTTTTATAAAGCCCCTGAAAAAGCCCCTTATCATCATTGCGATAAATAAAACTAAAAAGGCTATATCTATATAGCTCATAAAGTTTTTATCAATAGTATTAATAATTGAAATAATTCTTTTTGGAATTTCTTTTTCTGGAAGCCGCCGCTTTTTTCTTTTTCTTAACGCTCGGCTTTTCGTAATGCTCCCTTTTCCTGATTTCGGAAAGGATTCCGGCTCTTTCACAGGATTTTTTAAATCTCCTTAAAGCATTTTCGAAAGATTCGTTTTCTTTAATTTTTACGATAGACAAAACCTAAATTCGCCTCCTTTTTCCTAATATATTATGGGGACATAATTCAATTCTGTCGCCATCTTAAATTTGACCTTTATATAGTATCGTATATTTTCTATTAATTTGTCAACCTATAAATTTTAACGCGCTCTTTTTTCGTCTAGTCCTGAAATCCCTTCCCTTCTTTTTAACTCGTCTATGACGTTAAAAAAATCGATATCCGAATAAATTAACATAACGATATAAAAAAACATCAAATCAGCGCATTCGTAAATTAATTTATTTCTGTCGCCCTCTATAGCCGATAAAATAACCTCAAGGGATTCCTCCTGAAGTTTTTTGCCTATTTTTTCAGGCCCCCCTTTTAAAAGCTTTGCGACATAAGATTTTTCCGGATCCGAATCTTTCCGTCCGGAGATAAAGTCGTATAACAGTTTAAGCGAATAAAATTTTTCTTCACCAGCGCCGCCATTTTTACCGCCTGTTTGGCTTTCGTTCACGCCGGCGCTGTCCGAGGCGGGAAGGCGGTTATTTATTTTAGAATAAAAACAGGTTTTATGTCCGGTATGGCAAGCCGGACCTTTCTGAAGAACTTTTAACAAAATACTGTCGTTATCGCAATCAAAAAAAATTTCTTTTATATGCTGAGTATGGCCCGAGGTCTCCCCTTTTTTCCATAATCTGTTTCTAGACCTGGAAAAATAATGGGCATAGCCGGTTTCGACGGTTTTTTTCAACGCTTCTTCATTCATAAAAGCAAGCATTAATATCTCCTTGGAGAAATAGTCCTGCGCAACCGCCGGAATAAGCCCGTTAAGCTTGGCAAAATCAATTTTTTTTAAAAATAAGCCAAGAGCGTTCTCGTCGAAGACGTCAACGGTTATAGGGTTAAAATCATTTTCTTTCTTATCCATTGTCCAGTTTTTATAATCTAACGTTAATCCCTTTAGATCTTAAATATTTTTTAATAGGAATAATGCCCGAATTTTCATAATGAAATATCGAGGCGGCAAGGGCGGCGCTTGCATCAGCTATAACGAAGACCTCTTCCATATCCTTGGCGTCTCTTGCACCTCCGGATGCAATCACCGGAATTCTTACGCTCTTAACGACGGACGAGGTAAGTTCTATTTCATAGCCGTTTTTCGTCCCGTCCCTGTCCATACTTGTCAGCAGTATTTCTCCGGCGCCCCTGTTATAAGCCTCTTTCGCCCAATCTATAGCGTTGATTCCAGAATTTTTTCTTCCGCCGTGCGTGAAAACGATATATTCATTCCCTATTTTTTTTGCGTCTATCGCTATTACTATAGTAGATGAACCGAATTTTTTTGCTGCGCCGTCTATAAGGTCGGGTTTCTGCACCGCCGCGGTATTAATAGAAACCTTGTCCGCCCCGCTGTTAAGCAAATCCCTTATATCTTCTATTTCGGAAACGCCGCCGCCTACGCTGAACGGGATAAAAATATTTTCTGAAATCTTATCGACGAGTTTCAGGAGTGTTTTTCTTTTTTCGTGCGAAGCCGTTATGTCTAAAAACATAAGCTCGTCGGCAAGTTCTCCGTCGTATCTTTTTGCAAGCTCCACCGGGTCGCCCGCGCTCCGTAAATCTTCAAAATTTATACCCTTAACGACTTCATTGTTTCTAATATCTAAGCACGGTATTATTCTTTTTGCAAGCATAGATTTACCTTAATCCTATAATAGAAAACTGCTTAAGTATTCAATACTGAGTCATTCTGGATTCCTGCTTTTGCAGGAATGACTTTAGTTATTTTATCATTTAACCAAAAGGGTTTCATTCCTGCGAAAGCAGGAATCCATTTATTTTTAGTTGAATTATAACAATGCGTTTGCCTTTTCCAAATCAAGTCTGCCGTCGTATAGAGCCTTTCCGACTATTACGCCTTCGAGAGACGGAAGATTAAGTTCTTTCAGTTTAACGATATCGCCCTGCCCTGAAACCCCTCCGGACGCTATGACATTAACGCCTAATTTTGCAAGCCTCGACATAAGTTCTAAATTAACACCTGCTAGCATCCCGTCTTTTTTAATATCGGTGAATATAAAAGTTCGTATTCCGTGGCGGTCTCTTAAGTTTTCCACCGCTTCGCCGAACGGCGTTTCGACGTATTCTCTCCAGCCGGAAATTGCTATTTTTTCATCGTATAAATCTATTCCGGCTATGATTC
>JAKAKF010000271.1 GCA_021813595.1 bacterium | reverse complement strand
ATTCGGGGTATTTTTTTTAACCATTATCGCATAAGAAATCGTAAATTTATTTATGGTAAATTTTTTATTTTCCGATAGCGGTTTTATTTTAATTTCGGTATATATCTTTCTTATAGGACTGTCGCTCGGAAGTTTTTTAAACGTCGTTATATTCAGGCTTCCCAAAAATTCTTCAGTTGTTTACCCGCCGTCGTCCTGTCCGAAATGCGGCGCAAAAATAAAGTTTTACGATAATATCCCTGTATTAAGCTATATAATTTTACGCGGCAGATGCCGAAACTGCGGCGTGAAGATTTCCCCCGTATATCCAGCCGTAGAAATATTAACCGCTTTATTAATTTATTTATTATTTTTAAAATATTTTTACAATGCCTATTTTTTTTATAAAATTAATGCATCGGATATGGGCTATTTTAAAAATTATCTGTCCGGGCAATTTAATTATTTTCTTGCCTGCTTAATATTTATTCCTCTTATAATCTCTGTCTCCTTTATAGATTTATTCAATAAAATAATACCGGACGTTTTAAATGTTTTATTGATAATCTTCGGGTTTATCGTAAATATTTTTCTTCTTAAAAAGTCTTTCATGTTTCCGCTGACGGGGTTTTTAACGGCCGGATTATTTTTTTATTTTATAGCCCTTTTTTACGAAATTATTAAAAAAAAGGAAGGGCTCGGCGGCGGCGATATAAAATTAATCGCGGGAATAGGCGCATTTCTTGGACTCAGAGGGGTTATATTTACAATTTTCGGAGGCGCCGTTTTTGCGCTGTCCGGTTTTATCCTGTTTTTTCTATTCCGCAAATTAATAAAAATGAGACCCATTGATTCCGATTTTAAAATTCCGTTCGGCCCTTTCCTCTCGCTTGCATCGATTTTTTATATTTTTTACGGCGATTTTTTAATAAAAATCTACATGAATTTTATAACATACCGTTAAATTTAGACATTACGGCTTATTATTTGAGTGATTGACAAATTTATTTAATTATGTAAAAATTAAACATAAATCGCAACAATATCTTATAAACCATAATGTTAAAAACGTTAAACGCTTAATAAGGGGGCTGAATTGCTTAAAATAATAGGACTTAAAAGAGTTTTTGTTTTTGCTCTTATTTTTCTACTGCCGGCTTTGCAGATTCAGAAAAAAGCTTTTGCCGAAACCGCCGTTGGAATTTTGCCCTACAAAATTATTTCTACGCATTACGAAAAATACTCATACATAGGAAACAGTATTCCCTTGATTTTAGGCTCTGATTTGGCGTCTGAAAATATAGATATCGTTAGAAATTCCGATATCGTTTCTTATCTTAAAAACAAGAGTATTAGTTTTTCTTCGCAAAGCCTCTTAAAACTCTCCAAACATTTTAAGGCGGATTATCTTATTTACGGAAGAATCGTTAAAATAGGGAGGATATTCGTTATACAGTCCAACGTTTTCGATGCCGCCCAAAATAAGGTCGTTTACAGGAACCATATTCAGGCTCTAGGCACAAACTTTATTATAGACGATATTAACCGCCTATCCGCCGTACTTAAAAAAGAAATTAATACTAAGAACGCTGCAGTTAAGGCGCCTTCGACCGCGTATGCCGCGCCTGCGCCTAAAGAGATTAAAAGCTCTATTTTTATAAAACGGTTTGCTCAGAACAGCGGCGGGCTTATAAGAACTGCGTCTAAAAAATACGTAATTCAAGCAATAGGCACCGGCAGATTTTTGCGCAGAGGGATTCAGACAGCCGTGGCTACAAGGCACAGGGTAATTTTATACAACCTGTCGCTTAGCGGAAGGCTTAAAAAACTGGCTCAGTATAAACTGTCCGCCATGTCTAACGTTGTATATTTAGGATTTTATAAAATCTCAAAAGGTTATAACGCTATAGTTTTAACTAAAGCAAAACTCGGTATGATTATATCATATCTGCTGATTTATAAGAACGGAAACCTTATTAAGATTACCAAAAATTACAGCTTGTTTTTAAGGATTATGCATTTACCGGGTCTTGGAAGAGTTATAGTCGGGCAGAAACCTATTTCTGTCATTCCGTCCGGAAGATATTTTAATGATTTCGCTATCGGACAGAATTATTATCCGATAGGCCAGTTCGGCGGTAATACTTATATATACGAATTTAATAAAAATACGGGTTCTTTTGTAAGAGGACGGAGGCTTGCCTTTTTTAACGATATAACCCTTTACGGCACCGTTTACGGAAATTTTAAGGATAACGGTAAAAATTATCTTGTAGCGCTTTCAAAATCCGGTAATTTAATGATTATAAACGGCAAGGGGAAAACCGTCTATACCGGTTCAAAAACTTACGGCGGCTCTCCTCTTCAGATAAGGGTTCCTTCTTTTAGCGGGGTCAGAAGCTCTAGTTATACCGGCGGATTGATTTACAATGTTCCGGCTCAGCTTGAAGAATTTACCCATAAAGGCAAATTAGGAATTATCGCTTTAAAAAATTACAGGCAGGCGGCTTTTCTCCATAATCTTAATTATTACGTTAAGACTTCCGTATTCAGCCTCGTATGGAACAAAATAGGATTTTATCCGGTATGGGAAATAAAACCCATGGCTGGTTACAGCGCTGGATTTTCTATTTTTAAAGTCGGCGGCAACGTTTACCTTGCCGACGGAATAGTCGAAAATCCGGGCTCGCCCCTCACTAATCCGAAAAGCTATATAGCGATTTATAAGGTTGCCCGCAACTGAAAAAACATTGAAAATTAAAAATTTATTTGCTATAATAATAAATTCTTAAAGGCGGTGTAGCTCAGCCGGTTAGAGCATACGGCTCATATCCGTAGTGTCCGGGGTTCAAGTCCCTGCACCGCCACCACTTAAAACTGCAGTAAATAAGCCTTTCCAGACAAATAATCCTACTTGACATAACTTCCTAATTTTGATAAAATTTAATCAATTTTGACGAATTTTGCATACAAAAACGCATACAGTTTTTAGTTAAAATAATATGAGAATTTATAAACGCGGACAGGTTTACTGGTGCGAATTCAGGCTTGACAATAATCATTATCAATATTCCTGCAAAACAAAGCAAAAAGAAATAGCGCAAGAGATAGCTTCGGCTATTTATGCGGATACAATCCGCAACCGATTTAATTTGCCGGTAAAAAATAAAAGCAAAATTTTATTTTCAAATTTTTTTAAGAATTATATTGATAGCCTTATAAATTCGCCAAGAACTGTTATTAATAAAACTGTTGAATCTAAACATTTTTTGCCATTTTTCGGAAATAAAGAAATTATAAATATTACGCCTGCAGATATTAAAAGTTATCAGTTGCAGCGCAAGCTTGAAATAATGAATTTACCCAAAAATGCGGGCAAAAGAGAGCAGGATATAACATTTAAAAGCATAAATAATGAATTAGGAACGTTATCTAACTTCTTTAATTTCTGCGTAGAAAAAGGCTATGCAGATAAAAATCCAGCCCAACGGATTAAGAAATTAAATACGCTATCAAGAATTAAAACTTTATCGGAAGATGATATTCAAAAATTAATTAACGGAGCGACTAATAAACTTACAAGAAATTTAATTACATTTTTGATTTTAACGGGCTCCCGTAAAGGCGAGGCTTTAAATCTCAAATGGGACGACGTGGACTTGCAGAACGATGTAATAGCAATTAAGGGAACCAAAACAAAGTACGATAGATATATTCCGATAAGCAAGCCGCTCAAAGAGTTATTAACGGCAATAGAGAAAAATCAAGATTGTCAATATGTATTTAATAATAGTGGGGCAAAAATAGGCAATTTCAGAAAATCGTTTATGACCGCCTGTCGAAATGCTGGATTAAAGGATTTAAGAATTCATGATTTGCGCCACGTCTTTGCAAGTAAAATGGTTATGAACGGTACATCGCTTTATATAACAGGGGAGTTGTTGGGTCACCGAACGACTCAGATGACGAAAAAGTATAGCCATTTAGTACCGGAGACCCTAAAGAAAGCAGTGGACGACGTGTGGGGGAAAAAATAGGGGGCTGTGTCTTTTTCTATTTTGCATGAGTTATCTCGATTTACCTCGCTGGCCGGAAGAATTTAGTAGTAATTTAACGGCAGGGTAAAAAGGTTAAGGGTTTTATATTGCCAAAGGGACTTTTTCTTCATTTTATATAAATTCCCGTATTTCGGCAATAAAAAAAGCCCGCTCGAGGCGGGCTAAAAATTATGTTAAGCTTTTCTGCCGAGATACGTTGACGTTATGGAGAGCCTTTCGTGCCCAAGCTGTTGAGATATATCAAGCCGTATTTCGGTATCAATTTTTCTAATTTCTTCTGAGGATAATCCCGTTTTCATTTCAACATATCGTAGCCAATCCTTGCCGAATAACCCGCTTTTTGCGGTTCCCTCTGTTGCCGCGCCGGTTCTTTCTTTCCACTCGTTTTCGTATTTATTGTTCGCCCAAGCGTGCCTGTTCCCGTGGTTATGATAACCGGCCGCGATAATCCCGGCCTTTTTTA
>JAKAKF010000053.1 GCA_021813595.1 bacterium | reverse complement strand
ATCTGAAAAAAGGCGGTACTATAATTTTAACGAATAAATATACGGTTTCCGACGAACGAAAAATTTATATAGATTATCCTTATCTCTGCGACGATATAAAACCTAAAAATTTGGTGTATATAGACGACGGCAAAATAAAGCTGAAAATAGTAAAAAAGTTAAATCTTAACGAACTTGAAGCCGAAATTCTGACAAAAGGCGTTTTAAAAGCTGAAAAGGGAATAAATTTTCCCGATTCAAAACTCAGCATTCCGTCCGTTACGGAAAACGATAAAAAATTTTTAAAATTCGGAGCCGAATACGGCGCAGATATGTTTGCAATATCTTTCGTAAGAAGTTCCGAAGATATAACGTCGGTAAAGAAATTGCTCAAAGACGAATATCCGTCAAAAAAATTTTTAATAATAGCCAAAATAGAAAAAATGGAAGCCGTTAAAAATATCGATAAAATAGCAGCCGCCGCAGATGCTTTAATGGTTGCAAGGGGAGACCTTGGAGTAGAAGCACCCATAGAAAATATACCTATAGAACAAAAGAGGATTATATACGTCGCCAATCTCTATAAAAAACCGGTTATAACGGCAACGCAGATGCTTTTGTCCATGGTTGAAAACGAGACGCCTACGAGAGCCGAGGTTACCGATATTTCCAACGCTATTTTTGACGGAACGGACGCCGTAATGCTTTCCGAAGAAACGGCTATAGGAAAAAATCCCGACGAAACGGTTGCTTATATGTCTAAGATTATAAAGGCTACCGAAAAAAGCAGGATGTTTTCCGGAGGCGGTTATAGCGGTTATAAATCGCGTGCGTCGTACTTGAGGCATGACGGCGGCATAGGCATCGGATATTTAGAACGCCGCAGTATAGAGTGTGACGATAAGGTTAAAATTAAAAAAAACGCCGACGATATTTCCGATATAATAGCAGAAACGGCATCGACGGCATCGGGGTTATTAGATAATTGCATTATAGCGGCAATAACCAGGTCGGGTTACACCGCCAATTTAATATCCTCATTTAAACCTCCGGTTCCCATTGTGGCGGTAGTGCCGGATGATTCCGCAAAAAGAAGGCTGTCGTTAAACTACGGAGTTTCCTGCATAACTATGAAAAATATAACCGATAAAAATATAGACTTGCAGGACGTAATAGATTTAATTAAAAATGAAATTAAGAAGTCGGGGCATAAATGCCCAGATTATGCCGTAATCACCGGAGGCGTTCCAATAGGCGAGCCTGGTTCTACGGATTTTGTTAAAATAGTCAAGTTGTGCGCGGATTGAGAATTATATTGCAGGATAAAGACGGTTATTGTAATAATACTTTAGTCTTTCCAAAGAACAATAAAAAATATTCCGAATATGTCATAATACTTAGAAAAATGTGAGAAAAAGGTGTCAGATTTTATTTTACGCATACGAAAAGAAATCATTAGCTATAAAAGATATTGCGTAAAATTAATCTGACACCTTTTTCTAATTCAGGATTAAGGCTATAGTATAGTTACCGCTTGAATAAAAATTTTTATAATGTTATATTATTAATAAATTAATAATCATCCGATTAAAGTTTAGTTTTATTTTAAAGGAGAGATGGCCGAGTAGGTCGAAGGCGTTCGCCTGCTAAGCGAATGTATGTCCTAAAAGATGTACCGAGGGTTCGAATCCCTCTCTCTCCGCCATTTAACAACGATTTTTCCAAAGACGTTTAATTAATTCTATACAGTTAACAGGATTCGAACCCTCGGAGCGCGAAGCGCGCAAGAGGGTTTGTAGGTATTTAAACTTTTCAAAGAAAAGTTCATCCCTCTCTCTCCGCCATTTAACAACGATATTTCCAAAGCTACGCGTTGAATACTTCCATTATTCTTTCTTTCAAACCCGAATTCCTTATTTCTTCTTTGGAATTCATCGCTATGCCGAAAGCTTTATACGTTCCGAAGATAACTACGTTTTTCTTCCCTCTGGTAATTGCGGTATATAATAGATTTTTTTTCAGCATCATAAAGTGCGACTGATGAAACAGCACTATGACGTTATTGAATTCGCTTCCTTGCGCTTTGTGGATAGACAGGGCATATGCCGGCATTATATTTTCGTAAACGTCTAAAAAATCATATTTTACTATTCTGTTTTTATCGCTATCATAATTTATATCATCTAAAATTTCATTTTTAATTCCAGTTTTTCCCGCAAAATAATTGGAAAAATCGACCGAAACGGTTTTTTCTTCATGGTCTATATTTATAATATAGCCGGTGTCCCCGTTAAACACTTCAAGATCGTAATTGTTCTTTTTTTGTATGACCTTATCGTATAATTTAAATTGAATTCCGTTATATATGAAAGAATTGCTTTGGTTAAGTTGGTTAAGTTGGTTAAGGTCGTCATTTATACCGCCGTTCGGATTGCGCTCTTTTATATTTTCGTTTCCGGCGGACGAATTTGAATCGGGCGGAAGTACCGACACTGCTTTCGCTTCCGATGTCTCTAACGGACTAGGATTAAACGTTTCCTGAATTATCTTATTTAAATTGTTGTATCCTAATATTCCTTTTCTCATAGGGGTTAAAACCTGAATGTCGTCGAAATCGAAAGATTTTATTTTATTCTTTGCCGGCAGCCTTTTGTATGCTATTTTTTTTATAAATTCTTCAAAGTCTTTTAATAGTTCGTCTTTGCCGGATTGAGCGGTATCGTATTCTTTTCTGTACTTTATTATAAATTCTTTTTTCCCGTCCTCTCGTTTTCCGGTTATAAATTTTTTGTTATTCAACAGATTGTGCGCATTCAAGTTTATCAAGCCGCCTTCATTCTGCCTGAAAACTTTGTTTAAAAACGTTGCGGGAAAAAATTTTTCGGTTTTAATTATATCCCTTAATACGTCGCCCGGGCTGACGGAAGGTATCTGGTTAACGTCTCCGACCAAAACAAGGACGGCATCGTCTTTCACGGCTTTTAAAAGTTTATAAAAAATCATTATATCGACCATGCTCATTTCGTCTATTACTATTAAATCGTGGGGAAGTTTATTGGTTTCGTTGTATAAAAATACGGACTCGTTCGTATTTCTGTCGAATTGAGCTTTAAGAAGTCTGTGTATTGTGGAAATAGTTATATTTTCCCTGTTTAAATTACCGGATTCTATGATATCCGAAAGCCTTTGCGCCGCTTTTCCGGACAATGAAGTTAAAGCAATTTTTTTATCTCCGTACAAACCCGCTATCGTTTTTATAACCGTAGATTTCCCGGTACCCGGTCCGCCGGATATTACGGAAATTTTATAATTTAATGCATTCTGCACTGCGTTTTTTTGTTCGTCTGTCAAAGAGACGGAATCTTTTTCGGAAAGTTTATATGTTGTTTCTTTGTTAAATTTTACCTCAGACGAGGAGCCTGATATTCTTTTAAGTTCTTTAGCCGCGCCTATTTCGCTGTAATAATAAACCGGCAGATATATTTTTGCTTTATTAATATTATAATCATATTGGTCATATTGGTTTATTTGGTCATAATGGAAATTGTAATCATTGCCGCTATTAACATGGCTATTATTTTTTTTATTATTATCGTCTTCGGGCGATAAGTCGATAATTAATTTTTTTTCTTTAACCAAATCGTTAATATAAGACTCGAGAATCTCGCCGCTAAGAGATATATCCCGTTTATCCGCATCCCTATTATTATTATCGGCGCCGTTAAAATTATCGGGTTTATCCGAATTAATGCCGTCGTTTTCTATTATTATCTCGTTTATCCCTTTTTTAATATCTTTATAATAAACGAAACAGTTTCCCGACTGTTCGCATAATTGTCCTATAACATATTTTACAGCTTCTTTTATTCTGTTGGGGTCGTCTTTTTTAATGCCTAATTTTTCTGCCATAATATCGGCTTTTTTAAAACCTATGCCTTTTATTTCTGTAAATAAATAAGGATTTTCTTTTGCTACGGCAATAGATTTTTCCTGAAACTGATTATAAATAGACTTAATTTGATAATCGCTGAACTGATAGGGCTTAAAAAACATTATAGCTTTTCTTAATCCGTAACTTTCTTTCAAGCCTTCTATGATAGTTGAAAGTTTTACTCTGCCAATTCCTCCTACCTCCCTTAATCTTTCAGGATCGTTGTCTATTATTTCTAATGTTTTTTCCTTAAATTTTTCATAAATTTGATTTGCCAAAACCTTGCCTATGCCTTTAAATATATTTGAAGAAAGATAATCTATTACGGCCGTTTTGCTGTTTGAGAGCGATATTTCGTATTCGCTGAAGCTAAACTGGTATCCGTATTTTTTATGATGGATAAATTCGCCTTTAAGCTTGATTTTTGAATCCGTTATAGGTTTATCGAATATATTTCCTGAAGCTGTTATAAATCTTCCGGACGAAAAAATATTTAATATAGTAAAACCGTTTTCCGGGTTTTGAAATATAATTTTTTTTATTATGCCGTTTATAACGGCTGTGTCGGCGTTATTTTTAGGGTTACCGGAAATAGCGCCGGAATTGTTTTTGCCATTTTCCGAGTTGCCGGAATCAATATGTGTTTTATCTGTCGTAACCGAATCAGCCATAAGCGCAATATAAACTGTTGAATTTGAAATAGCTTTAAAAGGGCGGTATTAATGTATTAAAAAATCAGAACAAAAATAATCTAATATACAGCCCAAGCAGAGTTACAAAAAGCACCGGCAGAGTAATAATAAAACCTACCTTCATATAATAGCCCCACGTAATTTTAATTCCTTTTCTTTCCAATACGTTAAGCCACAAAAGCGTCGCCAACGAACCTATCGGCGTCAACTTTGGACCTAGATCGCATCCTATTACGTTAGCATATACCGAAGGTTTAAGCATTACGGACTTTAAATTTGCCGAATGAATCGCAAGAGAATTTATCATGACCGTCGGCATATTGTTCATAATAGACGATATAAAGGCCGCGAGATATCCGGTATAAAGCGTAATGGCGAATCCGCCGAAGCCTGCTATATACGCGATAGATTTACCCAAAAGAAAAGTAAGCCCTGCGTTTTTAAGACCAAAAACCACTAAATACATTCCGAGAGAAAATACTACTATATTCCACGGAGCGTTTTTGAATACGGTTTTTAAATTAACGGCAGGGCTTTTAAATCCAAGTATAACGAACAAAAGAGCAAAAGTTATCGCGAAAGCAGAAACCGGCAGATTTAAAAATTCGCTTAAAAAATATCCGCCCAGAAGCAGCGCTAAAATCAAAAATGAAAATTTAAACATCGAACGGTCTTTAATAGCTTCTCTTGGGTTTTTCAGCAGATTGACGTCGTAACTTTTAGGAATATCTTTTCTGAAATATAAAAACAAAACAATTACCGATATTACAATCGAAAATATATCGGGCAGATACATGTCTATAAAGTATGTAAAAAAACCTAAATTAAAATAGTCCGCCGAAACGATATTGACCAAATTTGAAATCTTAAAAGGAATACTCGCCGCATCCGCAATAAATCCTCCCGCCATAATAAACGGAAGCATATTTTTTCTTTCGAATTTAAGAGCTTTCATCTTTTCGTAAATTATAGGAGTTATAATCAGCGCCGCTCCGTCGTTTGCGAAAAGAGCCGACACTAAAGCCCCAAGCAGAATAACGTAAACAAACATTTTTCTGCCGCTGCCGCCGGCAAGCTTTGCTATATGAAGCGCCGCCCATTCAAAAAATCCTATTTCGTCTAAAATTATCGAAATTATAATTATAGCGACAAAAGTAAAAGTAGCGTCCCATACTATATCGAATACTTTTATTACGTCTTTTAAAACTATTACGTTAAAAATAAGCGCCAGCAGGGCTCCAATAACGGCACTCCAGCCTATGCCGATATTGTAAGGTTTTTTTATTATCAGAAAAAGCGTGAATAAAAATATTATAACAGACGTTACTATTAAATAACCGTAAAAGTGCATAAACAGGGAGCCTCTTATTTGTTATTTTAGTTAAACCATAAAAAAACACATGAACAACCATAATAATTATACAATATTTTTGCAATATTATGCTTATTTTATATCTATAAATTATAATACAATTTTATGAATTTAAGAATAAAAATAAATAAAAAAACGACCGGTTAAATTTTTATTAAAAAATAATGATTAGAGCCTGCATGTCTTAACTGTAATGCTCAGGCAAAATTCCGGCAAAGTTTTATTGACTTTTTTAAAATAAAGAGGGTATAATTAATATTACAATAAATAGAATAAACCATTCTACTAATTAAGCAATATCGTTTTTCGGGACGTGGCGCAGCTCGGTAGCGCACCTGCATGGGGTGCAGGGGGTCGCAGGTTCAAATCCTGTCGTCCCGACCATTAAAAACCCCAGTAAATAAGCATTCCAAAGTAATTTCCTATCTGTCAGTCAAAATAAAAATTAATTTTTAATAAACATACAATAAAATACCTTTATTATTTTAAATATATGTTGTAAAATTTAATATAAATATTATTATATATATTAAATATGAAGGAAAATAAAAATACGTCATAATTATTTTATTTTATAACAGCATAATAAAATCAAAAAGCGCGGCGTGAGAGGGAGGGGTAAATTTATGAGCAGTTTATTTAAGTCCGGCAAAAAAAATACCGATCGTACTGAACCAAACCGTTTTAATAACATTACCGTTATAACTTCAATATTGTTCGCTGTAGTTGCAATATTTTTTATAGTATTTTCGCTAATCCGATACGACAAATTATTAATTGTTTCTGCAGTAATTTTTTCTGCCGTATTTTATTTTTCCATTTTTATAATCAATAGGTCTGTTAAGAAAAAAGCCGAAATAATCAATAATTTCATAGACGATTTTCTTTATAAAGATAAAGATTTGCGCAAAAACATGCCGCAAATTAATTTTTTCGGTTTAGACGGCAAGGTAAACGAACTTTTTAAAAATCTTTATAATATTTTTATAAAATCTGTAGATTCTACAAATAACGTCGTCGTTGATGCAAGAATAGAAAGCGCTGAAATGGAAAAAATTTACAAAGAAAACGAATCTTTAGTCGGTCAAATTTCTTCTATTTCAAGCGCAATAGACGAAATTATCATGTCTCATAAAGAAATGACCAAAGGCGCTAAGTTTGCCCAAAATTCTTCCAGCGATTCTTTTAAAAAAGCCGGAGAAGGAAACTTAATGATAGAAGAAATAATATCCGATATCAAAAAAGTTTCAGATTCTATAGAAAATCTTAAAACAACAATGCAGAATTTAGACGACAGGTCTAAAGAAATAGGCGACGTTATTTCGCTTATCAGCGATATAGCCGACCAGACAAACCTGTTGTCTTTAAACGCGGCGATCGAAGCGGCAAGAGCCGGAGAGCAGGGAAGAGGTTTTGCGGTAGTTGCCGACGAAGTTAAAAAACTTGCCGAAAGAACAAGCAAGTCGACTTCCGACACAAGGCAGATAATAGAAGGACTTATGGAAGAAACTTCAAGGACTGCGGAAGCTATAAAAAATTCCGTCGAAGAAGTAAAGGCTATATCCGAAAAAACTAAAACGGCAGAAGAAATATTTAGAAATATAATGAATGCGGTAAAGGAAGAGAAAAGTAATATAGATATAATATCTTCATCGGCGGAACAGCTCCAAATAGCGGTCGAAGACGTAGAGAAAAATTTACTTGTCGTACAGAAAGTTTCCGGAGAAACTGTAAAAACGGCAAAAAAATCAACCGAAATAAGTACGTCGCTTTCCAATTCGGCATATGAACTTCAAAAAGAGTTTAATAACATCAGATTATATTTATTCGGCATAGCTCCTTTAGAAGCGGCATCTATAATGAAAGCGAAATTTCAACCTCTGACAAAATATTTAAGCGATTCTTTAGGGATAAAACTTGGTTCGTTTGTAGCTTCAAGTTATGAAGATTCGGTTGAAGATATAGGCAAGGGCGTTGCAATGTTAGGCTATATGACCCCTTCTACATATTTAAGCGCCGGCAAAAAATACGGAGTTAAACCTTTAGTTTTTGCGGTAAAAAACGGTTCGCCCACATATAAGAGCGTAATAATAACGGCAAAAAATTCTCCGATAAATACTATAAACGATTTAAAAGGCAAAAAGGTCGCATTCGGCGCAAAAATGTCAACCGGTTCTACTTTGGTGCCGAAAGCGATGATTAAATCGGCAGGCATAAAATTGGAAGACCTTGCTTCTTACGATTATCTCGGCGGACACGACGTCGTCATAAAGGCTGTCGCGGAAGGAGAATTCGATGCCGGATGCGTAATGGATTCCGCCGCGGAAGAAAATAAAAGTACGGTAAAAGTCATAGCATCTTCCGACCCCATACCTCAATTTCCTATATGCATAAACGCGGACGTAGATAAAGAAAGCGAAATTAAAATAAAAAATATTTTGATGAATATTGCCGATTTAAATGTGCTTAAATCCATAGATAAAGGCTATACGTCTTTTATAGAAGCGAAAGAAAGCGATTTTGAAAATATAGCAAAAACCCTTGGATTATAAATTAACTATAAAAAATAAAAGGAGATTCGATATTAATATGGACGGCAGCGAAATAAGCGAATCTGAAATATTTCTGCAGATTTTAGACGAGTTAAAAAAAATTAACGATAACTTGGAGAAAATTCAGAACAAATTAGAGCATGGCATAACCGCATATACCGTATAATTTTCTTCGGCAATGTCTTTTTGACTTAATGAATGGTCGGGATGACACGATTCGAACGTGCGACCCCCTGCTCCCAAAGCAGGTGCGCTACCAACTGCGCCACATCCCGTTTGTTTTTAGAAAAATTAATTACGTAATTTATTGTATCACTAATAAGAAGCGCAGGCAATATAATTTTTTATCCCAATCGTCAGGCGTACATTATTTGTCTTGAGAATTACTTATAATTAAAATATAACTATGTATAGTTTTTTTTGTTTATGCTTTTGCGCCTGCGAATTTACGACTTCATGCTTTTATTCATAAGCCAGTAAACTATTCCAAGCACCAATACGAGGAAACCTAATATTGCGACTTCCTTGGATTTTCCCGAAGCCAGAGAAAAGATTAATATCTTCCTTAAAAGAGCCGCCATCGCAAGACCTATAAAAGCGCTTAACGCGAATTTATGCCCCTTCAGCTTTTTAACTTCTTCTTCAAGCAGTTCTCTTATTGCCCAAACGATTAACATAGCGCCGAGAATATCGACTACGGTGGATTCAAAAGCGCCGCCGCCGAAGGCGAATCTGTAGATTTCAAATAAGAACATCAGAAAAACCATAATAGTTGCAATTATTAAAGATATTACAAGGGCAAGGTCAAGCATATAAGAAAACTTCGAACTGAATTTTATTATTTTAGTTTCAAATTTTGTAGACGCTATGTAAAATTTTCCTTCATTTATATATGAACTTATGATTATATCTAAATTAATATCTATTATTTTATTTACAGATTCAATTATTTCATTTCTTTTTTCGGAGGACTGAATGTTTTTTATAATAACTTTATGAATAAAATTTCTTATATAGTTCATTGTAGCGCTGACGTAATGCGAAGGCAATTTTATTTCAGAATGAACCTCTCCTATTCTTTTTAACTGCCTTAAATATTCATTGTCGTATTTTCCGGAAAAAAGATTGAGGAACCAGATTTTTAACTTCTCCCTGTGTCTTGTTCTTATTTCGTCGTTAGGAAGAAATTTGCTGAAATCGTCGAAGTTTGATATAAATGAATAAACGCCGGAAATAAATTCGTTTACATTTGAATTCATCAGCTCTTTTATTTGCGTTAAATTTGACGCGTCTCCGGCGTCGAAAGAATAAATAAGCTTTATTTTATCAAGGGTTTCCATAGCGTTAATATAGATTAATCAATATTTTGATTTTATTAAATTTATAATTTATTCAATAAACCGGCAATGCGCGGTACGATAAGAAAAATATGTTATATATGAATATATGATAATGCAAATATATATTTATAATTATATAGAAATATTTTTATATTTTTGCTATCATAAATATTATAAAACATATATATAAAATAATCTAATATTTTTTAAATTTTATTTTAAGATTTATTAATAAGTAAAAAATGAAGAAACGGGGGGATAAATTTATATGGCTCGCATAGTAGTTTTGGGTTCTGGATTTGCCGGCAACACTGCGGCATTAAATTTAAAAAAAGCGCTGGGGCGTAAACATGAAGTTGTAGTAATATCGCCGAGAAAACATTTTTCTTATATCCCTTCATGGATATGGGTGGGAGTGGGTTCTATGAAGCCAGAAAAAACTCAGTTCGATCTTACGCCGGTATATGAAAAGTTTGACATAGAATTTAAAAACGGAGCGGCGGAAGAGATTCATCCGGACGACGTCGACCGATATGTAGTCGTAAAATACAACGACGGCAAAACGGAACAGGTAAAGTACGATTATTTAATAAACGCTACGGGTCCTAAGCTCAATTTTGCGGCTACGCCGGGACTTGGACCGGATGAAGGCTATTCTGATTCGGTCTGTAGTTTGCCTCATGCCGTTAAAACAAGGGATAATTTTTTGAAAGCGGTAGAAAAGATGAAAAAGGGCAAAAGGCAAAAGTTTGTCGTCGGTACTGGACATGGAACCGCCACCTGCCAAGGGGCCGCTTTTGAATATATACATAATTTAGAATTTGAAATTGCGAAGCGGGGACTTCGCAATATGGCGGACATAACTTGGATATCCAACGAACCTACGCTGGGCGATTTCGGAGTCGGCGGAGTGGTAGTAAGAAGGAACGGAAACTTTATATCAGGCAAACTTTTTGCCGAGTCTACTTTTAGGGAAAAGGGCATTAAATGGGTGGACAGGGCGCACGTTAGAAACGTAAAAGAAGGCTATTTAGATTACGTTAATATTGAAGGAAAAGAAGGGTCGCTCGATTTTGATTTTGCCATGCTGATTCCGCCGTTTGCCGGTATTTCCATCTCATACATAGATAAGGCCGGCAGCGATATTAAAAGCCAAATGTGCGTGCCTAGCGGTTTTATGAAAGTAGATGCCGATTATACCTCCGGCGCAAAACCTTTTGAGGAATGGAAAAATTCGGATTGGCCTAAAAAATACAATAATTCTTTATATAAAAATATATTTGCGGCAGGAATAGCTTTTGCTCCCCCGCATCCGATAAGCAAGGCTTTTAAAGCGCCGGACGGTACTCTTATAGCTCCGAGTCCTCCCAGAACCGGCATGGCGTCTGGAATCATAGGCCATACGGTCGCCCTTTCCATTATCGATATGATAAAGAACGGAGCGGCAGAACCCACCTATAGCGCATCGATGGCTGAATTCGGGGCAATATGTATAACCTCTATGGGCAAATCGATGACCGGCGGATCGGCCGCTTTATTGACTATGTATCCGGTAATTCCAAATTACGATAAATATAAATTCGGCAGAAATTTAAATTACACTTTCGGAGATATAGGTCTTGCCGGACACTGGGTTAAATATATGCTTCATTATTTATTTATCTGGAAAATGAAAGGAAAATTTTTATGGCAGTATATTCCCGACTAATGAAAATATTTGGAGAAATAAGCTATATTTAAGGATAAATTGCCGTATCTATTATGAAATATAAATGCAATATGAATAGGAGGATTATATTTATTATGGAAAATAAAAAAGATGACGATTTAATGGAATACGTTCCTTACACGAGCGATTCCAGATCTTTTATCGCGCCTACGCAATACACGCTTTTTACTAGATTGTTTATCCCTTGGCAGTTAATAAAATTTGCCCATTATAATATTAAGATGCTAAGAATTTTGTCTAAAGGACACGGCAGATTTATGGATGAATAAAAAAAGATTAATTGCCGTATCGTTTGACAATTTTAGCCTTAAAATTATATAATTAAAAAATGCCGAATACGGATGCTTCTTGGTTTAATTTTAATATATACTTAATAGGGGACAAAAATTTTTTTAATAACGACGAAGAGTATATTGACGCTCTCGATGAAGCTTTCGGCGCAGGTTTAAAAGCTTTTCAGCTCAGGCAGAAAGATGTTTCCGTACGCGATTTTATAAAAATTGGAGATAAGATAAGAGGCTTGATATTTAAAAAATATCCCGACGTTAAGTTTTTTGTTAACGAGAGGGCGGATGCCGCAGCAGTTCTTTCTGCAGACGGCGTACATCTAAATATTAACGCTCCGCCGATTAAATCGGTTAAAGAAAAATTTAAAGGCTTAAAAATTTTTTATTCTTCTCACTCCATAGAAGATGCCGTCGATGCTGAAAAAAACGGAGCCGATTTTATAACTTTCAGTCCCGTTTTTAAAACTAAAAAACAGGATTTTTTTCACGGCGCAGACGTTTTAAAAAAAGTTGTTAATGCCATGAAAATTCCGGTTTTTGCGCTCGGCGGCATAAACGAGTTTAATATACCGGAAATTAAAAAATCGGGATGTAGGTTTATTGCCGTCCAATCTTCGCTGTTAAGTTTAAATAAAAATAAAAAAGATATAGGCAAAAAAGTAAAAGCAATGATAAAGATTCTTAATGGAAAATAAGGTAAATTTAAAATTATGAAATATATAAATCAGATATCTGCCGCAAGACAAAATATTGTTACCGATGAAATGAAAGCGTGCGCTTTGGCGGAAGGAGTCGCTCCCGAAAAGATACGCGAAGACGTTATGAACGGTTTTACCGTCATAACGAAAAACAGATTAAGAGATATAAAGCCTCTTGCCGTAGGCAAAGATTTAAAAACTAAAGTAAATGCCAATATAGGTTCTTCCGGCGATAATCACGACATCGAAGAAGAGTTGGAAAAGTTAAATGCGGCAATAAAAAGCGGCGCTGACGCCGTTATGGATTTATCTACCGGCGGCAACATAGTAGAATTCAGGTCGTATATATTAAAAAATTCGTCCGTTCCTATCGGTACGGTGCCTCTTTATGAAGCCTTTCAACCCGCGGTCGAAAAAGGTATCGTTAACCCTAATTCACCTGATTTTATTGACAAATTCGACCCCGAATACCTTTTCGACGTTATAGAAAGACAGTGCGAAGAAGGCGTGGATTTTATTACCGTCCACTGCGGCTTAACTTTAAAAGCTATAAGTACGATGAATATGCAGACCAGGATTATGGGTATAGTATCAAGGGGCGGTTCGTTAATTGCGTCGTGGATGATAAGAAACAACAAAGAAAATCCTTTATATGAAAATTATGAAAGACTGCTTAAAATTGCCAAGAAAAACGACGTAGTTTTAAGCCTTGGCGACGGATTAAGACCGGGATGCCTGCATGACGCTACCGACAGAGCCCAGATTACCGAATTAATTACGCTTGGAGAACTGCAGAAAAAAGCGCTCGAAGAAGGCGTTCAGGTAATGATAGAAGGGCCGGGGCACGTTCCTTTAAATCAGGTAGAAGAAAATATAAAATTAGAAAAAAGTTTATGCAACGGCGCTCCTTTTTATGTTTTAGGTCCGTTAGTTACGGATATTGCCCCCGGCTACGACCATATTACCAGCGCCATAGGCGGCGCGATAGCCGCCGGAGCGGGAGCCGATTTTCTGTGCTACGTCACCCCCGCCGAACATTTAAGGCTTCCTTCGGTATCGGACGTTAAAGAAGGCGTTATAGCCGCAAAGATTGCCGCCCATGCAGGCGATATAGCCAAAGGAATAAAGGGCGCAGCAAATTTTGATTTAGAGATGAGCAAAAATAGGCGGGCTATGAACTGGGAAAAACAGTACGAATGTGCTTTAGATCCCGAAAGAGCCAGAGAAATGAGAGCCTCCCTGCCCCTTAAAGACGATAAAGTGTGTTCTATGTGTTCTTCATACTGCTCTATAAAATTAAATTCTTCGTTTATTAAATAAAATCCGTCGTTTATATTTAAGCGAGTTTAAATAATTTCGTCGTTTATTTTAAATTCATCTAAAACAAAATAAAAAAATATTAATATATTATTATGGATGAACTCCTTGAAGAAGTGCGCAATATTAACGCTATTATATCGGAAGTTTATTTAAAACTTAAAGATAAATATAACGGCGGTAACGATGCGGATACGATTAGCGAACGCAGTATTATACGTTACGACGATACGCTGTTAGATAAATCAGGTTCGTTTAAGTTTTTTAAGGTTAACGGCAGTTACATGCTTAAGCCTTTATCTGAAGCCAATCTTGAACATCCGCCTTCCGGATATTCACTCTCCCTTTCGGATTTTATCGGAATTGACCAAATAATAAAAGAGGTTTTCAGGAATACTATGAAATTTGCTTCCGGCAAACCCGCCAATAACGTTCTTTTGTGGGGCGACAGAGGAACGGGCAAGTCCTCGTTAATCAGGGCTATAGCAAAATCTTTCGGCGAACCTCCTTATATCGATAAAATTAAATTTATAGAAGTAGTCGAAGATACGGCGGAAATGATATACGAATTAATTACAATTTTAAAGGCGAAATCATCACGATTTATATTGATTTTTGACGATATTGCTTACGATGCCGATTCTATGTTCTATAAAAAGCTTAAATCTATGCTTGACGGCGGGCTTGACGAACTTCCCGAAAATATTATAATTTATGCGACTTCCAACAAACGCCATCTTACCGCCGAAAAATTTAAAAAAGAAAATTTAAATTCCACTGAATTTATCCATCCGGAAGAAGAAGCGGAAGAAGGGCTTTCTTTAAGCGACAGGTTCGGTCTGTCATATGGGCTTTACAGTTTCAGCCAGGATACGTTTTTAAAAATAGTCGAACTTTATATAAAGAAATACGGTATAAAAATATCTTCCCTCGATATGGACGAAATCAGAAAAAATGCTCTTAATTTTGCTTTAATTAAGGGTTCCAGATCGGGGAGGACGGCAAAACAGTTTGTAATTAACTTGATAAAAGATTAAAAAAAAATTGCTTGCAAATTTTTATAAAAGTTATAAAATCTTTAAATATATTATAAGTTAAATTAATATGAAAGAAACATATTAAAAAACAACATGTCTGAAATAAAATATTCCGTTAAATACAGGCCTAAGATGTCCATAAGGACAAAGCTTATTCTGTCTTTTTCGTTATCCATTTTAATACCTCTTATACTTTTATCGGTTGCAAACACTTATATTTTTAAAAATCAGACAAAAAAAGAAAATTTAAACAAAGTGCGTATAACGTTAAGCGGAGCGCAAAGGATTTACTATTCTCAGGCAAACCGTCTAAAGAATGCTTTTTTGATAAGTTCTAACAACCCTTATCTGATAAAAGCGGTTATTGATAAAAATATATTTTTTCAAAATTCTTTAATTAAATCTTACAAAAAAGCTTTTAGTTTCGCCGACTATATAGGAATAACAGACGGCGAAGGCCATATAACGTCGTCTGTTACCGGAGACGGAAAAGGTCTTAAGCCGTCTTTAGACGGCATAATATTTAAAGCGTTCAGGACTGGTTTTCCTATCGTGAAGACCGCTATTATTAGAAAATCTACGCTTATCGATATGGGCATTAAACTGTCTAACGGAACTTCAAATATGTTCCTAATAACGGTCGTACCTTTTATACACGACGGACATACGGTCGGTTCTATATTCGGATTGATAAGCTTAAACAATAACAGATATCTTCCCGAAACTATTTATAACGAGTATCATTTAAAAACCGCCGTATTTGCCTCTCTTTTTAACAGGCAGGTATGTTTAAGCACCCTGAAAATACCGGGGAATATTTTCGGCATAGGTTCAAGACTTCCCGAATATATTCACGAGAAGATTATGTCCGGCAAGGATTTTATAAAAGAGTTGAATTACAATGGAGAAACCGTTTTTGCCGCTTTTCATCCCATAAAAAATATAAAAGGAAAGACTATAGGTTCTATCGCGGTATTTATTTCTAACAGGCGCTATGAAACGCTGTTCAGAAAAACGGCTGAATATGCTATATTTATAATATTTATAGGACTTTTAATATCTTTCGTTATATCTTACTTTGCCTCAAAAGACACTTTAAATCCTATTTCCGCTTTAAGAACGGCAATTAAAGAATTTACTTCGGGCGATTTAAACACAAAGCTTATAATCGATACCAAAGACGAGTTTGAATCGATAGGAAAAGGTTTTACGGAAATGGCCGCTACCGTTAAAGACAGAGAAGAAAGAATGGAGAAATATAATTTGTTTTCGGACTTTTTAGTCGGGTCTTTGGATTTCGACAAGATAATATCTTCCACTTTAAATATTTTAGAAGAGTTGCTGAATATTTCTTCGGGAATAATTTATATATACAGTAAAAGCGGAAAATTTAAAGCAGGTAATTCTGAATCAGGCAATCATGAAGGCGATAATGAAAAATCGGATTTAAATAGCGGCGATAGCAGCAGTACGGACGACGATTTAACTTTGGAAAGCGCCGAAGAAGGCTATTTAATACCCTATCAATTTTACGGGATAAGAAAATTTATCGCAAATAAAATAAACGCTTACGAAGGAATGGCGGGACACTGCCTTAAAGACAGAAAAACGATATGGTTTCACGATATTCCGGAAAACGCTATGATTTTTAAGGAAAAGCTTATGGAAAGAGGAGGCGAAGGCATGGCTATAGATTACGGTTTCTGTGAAGTGTTTCCGAAAGATATAGTTTGGCTTCCGCTTTATATAGGCGGCGTAAACGTGGGCGTACTGATGGTATCTTCTATTTACGGTTTTAAAAAAGAAGATATAGCGTTTTTAGAGCATGCCGTCAAAGAACTTTCCGTATCTTTGGATAATGCGAGGATTCACCGTAAAATTAACGAACTTTCTATAACCGACGAACTTACAGGACTTTATAATAGACGAAAGATGGGCGAAGTTATAGAACTTGAATTTAATAAAGCAAAAAGATACGGAAACAGCTTGTCCGTTATGATTTTAGACATCGACCATTTTAAGCGTATTAACGATTTTTACGGACATAAAACCGGAGATACCGTCCTGTCTAAAATAGGCGGTATTTTAAACCGCAACATAAGAACTATAGACACTGCCGTCAGATACGGCGGCGAAGAATTCGTTATTATTTTACCTCAGACGGATTTTAACGGAGCCGTTATTTCAGCAAAGAAAATAAAAAATTTAATAAGAAAACAAAATTTTACCCAGATTCAAGGAGAAGTTACCGTCTCAATAGGAATAGCTTCTCTTCCCGACGATAATATTAATACGGTTGACGATATTTTAAAAATAGCCGACGACTTTCTATACGAAGCCAAAAATAGCGGAAGAAACAGAATTATCGGCGAGCACGGCGGCAAAAAATTCGAGATAACCGAAGATGAGCAATAATTCAATTTATACTGCAGGAGTAGATATAGGCGGCACTAATTTAAGATTAGGAATTTTCGGCGGCGGCGGCAAGCCGGAGTCTGACGTACGCATATTAATGCCGGAAGCAGCGGACGTCGATTTTATAATACGTAATATTAAGAAATTTTTATACGATAACAAAAAATATAACGTAAAAACGCTTGGTATCGGCATAGCAGGTCAGATAGACGCCGAATCCGGAAACATAATTTTTTCTCCTAATTTAAACTGGCATAATGTTCCCCTTAAAAAGGGGCTTGAAGAAGAACTTGGATTAAATAATATATTAGTTGCAAACGATTTAGCCGCTATTACTTACGGGGAATGGAAATACGGAGCGGGAAAAGGCTTTAATAATCTGATATGTATTTTTGTTGGGACAGGTATTGGTTCCGGTATAATTATAAACGGCGGTCTATATACAGGATGTTTTAATTCGGCAGGAGAGATAGGGCATACAAGGATAGTTTCCGGCGGCAGAAAGTGTACCTGCGGCAATTATGGCTGTTTGGAGGCATATGCCGGCGGACACGGCATTGCGTCGATAGCCATAGAAAGAGCCTATGCAGACCGCCCTGCTTTTCAAGACGTCATAAACGAAAGCGGGGGCGTTATAGAATCTATAACCGCAAAATCTATAGCAAAAGCATATAAGGCAGGTTCTAAGGAAGCAGTCCGTTTAATTAAGGAAACAGGGGAATATCTTTCCGACGGCGTGGCAAGCGCAGTAAATTTATTAAGTCCTTGCGCCGTAATACTAGGAGGGGGAGTTTTAGACGGAATTCCGGAACTATTCGACATAGTAAGAGCCGAAACGCTTAAAAGGTCTCTTAAAGCATCTTCGTCGAACCTTAAGATATTAAGATCCTCCTTAGGAGAATATGCCGGAATTATCGGCGCCGCCGCATTATCTTCATCCGTTTAGGATATTTTCATTGTATCAAATAAGAGACGGTTAGATATAAGCCTCTCCATCTTCATATGCAAGATTTTCAAAAGACGTATATTTGTCTATATAAGAAAGTTTAACTATGCCGGTAGGACCGTTTCTCTGTTTTCCTATTATTAATTCTGCAACGCCTTTATTTTCCGTATCTTTTTTGTAAACTTCCTCCCTGTAAACGAACATAATTAAATCCGCATCCTGTTCTATCGCTCCGGATTCCCTTAAATCCGCAAGCTGGGGTTTTCTGTCCTGCCTTGACTCCACCATTCTGTTTAACTGCGAAAGAGCAATTACCGGAATATTAAGCTCTTTTGCAAGGCCTTTTAACGAGCGCGATATTTCGGCTATAGCCTGCTCTCTCGATTCTATATTGTGTGAAGCCCGCATAAGCTGAAGATAATCGATTATAACTAATTCAATGTTTTTTTCTCTTTTTAACCTGCGCGTTTTAGCCCTAAGTTCTGTAACGGTTATTCCTGCGCTGTCGTCTATGTATATCGGTATGTCTTCAAGAATCTCAAGCGCTTTATGAATATTTTCAATGTCGGGGTTATGTATTTTGCCTCTGCGAAGAAAAGAAGAATCTATTTTTGCGGTCATTGCCAAAAGACGCGTTGCAAGCTGTTCCTTAGACATTTCCAAAGAGAAAAACGCCACCGGTATTTTTTTTACTGCTATATTTTTTGCTATGCAAAGAGAAAGAGCAGTTTTCCCCATAGAAGGTCTTCCCGCTATTATAATCAGATCGGACGGCTGAAATCCGTTGGTGTATTCGTCTAAATAGTTTAAACCGCTGTGAATACCGGTAATTACGTCGTTGTCGCTTTTTTTTGAAGTAAGTTTTTTGAAGTAATCGATTATCAGCGGATAAACTTCCGCATAGTTTTTAGGCGCATCTTTTTCCGTAGCGTCAAAAATTGTTTTTTCCGTAAAATCTATAATATTTTCGATATCTTCGTTCTGCTCATAGCATTTCTGCCTGATTTTATTAGAAGCGTTAATAAGATTTCTTAACGTAGATTTTTCTTTTACTATTTTTGAATACTGCTCGATATTAAAAAGTCCAGCGGGCAGCTCAAAAAGAGACGTCAGGTAATTTCCGTAATTAAAGTCCGAAGAGTTGTCCGGCGAGTCCTGTTCTTTCTCTAAACTATGGAGAATAGTGATAATATCGATAGGCTCGTTTTTTTCGCTTAATTTAGATATAATCCGGAATATTTTTGCATTAACGCTGTCGTAAAAATCTTCCGGATTTATAATTCCTAAAACTGAATTTGCCTGAGAATTATCGATGAGTATTGCGGAAAGCAAAGCTTTTTCGGCATCTATGGAATTCGGCGGCACTATGTTTAAAATACCGTCTTTAGAAATGCCGCTATTCATAGAAGTTATTTGTTCACTTTGTTTTAACCTTTTTTTTCTTTCATTGTTCTGCATAATATAATAAAATCGGCGAAAACTAAATGAACGTTATAATGGCAATAATCTTAAACTTCCGGCACGACGTTAACTTTTACGTCTGCCGCAATATCTTTAGATAATTTTATTTTAACCGTTTGAACGCCAAGCTCTTTGATGGGGTTTTCGAGAGCGATTATTTTTCTGTCTATATTAAAACCGGCTTCTTTCAGTTTATTTTCAATGTCCATAGAAGTAATACTGCCGAAAATTTTTTCGTTTTCTCCTACTTTAACGGGAATGGTAATATCCGCTTTCTCTAAATTATTTTTAATTTCGGTAAGTTCGGCGGCTATTTTGATTTTCTTTTTTTCTATTATTTTTTTCTCGTGTTCCACCGTTTTAATATTTGCGTTTGTTGCAGGTATTGCGAGATTTTTAGGCATTAAAAAATTTCTTGCGTAGCCGTCCGCAACATTAACGGTTTCCCCCATAAATCCTAAATTATGAACATCTTCTTTAAGTATTACTTTCATGTTAAACGCTAAACCTCCTTCTTGTTAGTGTCTATTTTTCTAAAGTTAAACCACATATCGAAAATTCCGGTTAGTATAATAAATATAATAAGCGGATTGCTGAAGATAAAAATTACTGCATATCCTAGTATTCTTAAAAAAACATTAATATTAAATTTTCCGAAAAAATAAGAAATAATAGTTAATCCTTGAATTAAATAAACCGAAGAAGCTAATAAAATTATATTATATCCTATAAATTTAAATATTCCAACAGAAAAAATAGAAATTATTATTCCTGTTATAGGAACAAGCAAAAAATAGTCCGAAGACCTCCAAAGCAGTAAATTTTCTTTTAAACCGTAAAAAAATAAATTTGTTTTTTTTGAGATTTTTTTTAAAAAAACAAAACAAATCCATATGCTCATCCATGAAAAAATAATTAATATAGACGGTAGGAGGAATAGTATAATTTTTAACGTTTTTGAAATTAATGCCTGCATTTTTGCCGTCGTAAAATATTTCATTCCCATTTTCGCATATGTGTACATAAGTTTTTTAGTCATAAGGACGGAAAAAAAATTAACGGATTCAATTATGTTTATGCCGTGATTATAAATATAAATCGCCGCTATCAAATAAAAAACAATAAATATCGCTAAAACCGGTATATAAATAGATTTTGCAATTTTATAGCCTTTTAAAATCAAAAAAGAAAAGAAAAACGGAATTGCTAAGAAAATTAAAAATTGAATAAGTACCGTCGATATAAAAAAATTGCCGAATAATGCGTGATTCAAATAGCCGTGAAAAGCATCCGCCCCCGAATATATTAAAAAAATCATTCCCGCCGCGAATGAAAAAAAAATTGCGGCTGATGAAAGCAAGCCTGCCGTCGAAAATAAAAGTATTACGGTAATTCCGTAATACAAGTAAAAAAAAGGATTTATAAAAGAGTATACTCCTTCGTTTATTGAATTTAATGTAAATAAAAACAATAAAATCGAAAGGAGTACTGTTAAAATAATTTTTTTTGACGTTAACATTAAATATTAACGGAAGTGTAGGGCATTATCGAAACGGTTCTAGACATTTTTATAGCCTTGGAAACTCTTCTCTGGTGATACGCGCAATTTCCGGTAATTCTTCTAGGCATAATTTTTCCTCTTTCCGAGACGAAATTTCTCATGAGCCTTGAATCTTTGTAGTCTATTTTTAAACTTTCGTCGGCGCAGAATCTGCATATTTTCTTCCTGGTATATGTTCTGCGGGCAAAACCTGCTCCTGCCGGTTTAGAGCTTTTTTTATTTTGGAAATTATTCATTAACGGCTTCCTCCATTATTTCCGCGTTTTCTTTTTTTGTTTCTATATCTTTAGTAAATACTACGGTTTGAAATCTTATGCATTCGTCCCAAATCCTTAAGTTTCTTTCGAGTTCTTTTATAAACGAACCTTTTGCGTTGAAGTGGATAAGTACGAACTTGCCTCTGTTTAACTTTTTAATGTCGTATGAAAGTTTTCTGGCGCCCCAGTCTTCAAAATTTATAAATTCGGCGCCGTTTTTAGACATAACGTCTTTTATTTTATCGATCAATTTATTTAAACCCGATTCGTCGGTATCCGGATTTAAAATAATTAAGGTTTCGTATTTTTTTGAAAATTCGTGAACGATCTCTTTTAAAAAATTTTTCTTAGCCAATTATAAAACCCTCCTTAAAAGTCCTTTTATTATTTAAAATAAAAATTATAATATTTTAAAATAAAAATTGCAATAATTAATTTTTGTTTTCCAGAAGCAATGAATTTATATAAGTCATAGGGGTCGAAATATTTTTCATAGATTTTTTCAGTTTAAACATATGCGTAATCGGCATTTTTCCGGAAAGTATGTATTTGATAATGAAAAAAATATCGTTTGCCCTTAAGTTTAAACTTTTATACGAAGTTTTATACAGATTTGAAAATTCTTTAAAAAAATCGTTCCTTGATAAGACGGTTTCTAAAACAGGATGGAACAGATCATAATAAGAATAGTTTTTAACGGTTAATTTATCCTTTAATTCGTTATAAAGTTTTGTTCCAGGAAGAGGCGTAAGTACGGAGAATACAGGCACGCTTATCTTGAGCCTTTTAACGAAGCCCATCAATTTATTAAAATCCATCTTAGTGAAATCCGGAGAAACTATGAAAGAAGCGGTTACGGCGACATTCTGTTTTTTTGCAATATAGTATGCTTTTTCATTGTTTAGCGAAGAGTTGCTTTTATTTATACTGCTAAGTTTATCGTCGTCTATGCTTTCGAACCCGATAAAAATATTTGACAGCCCCATTTCTTTCCACTGCGATATAAGTTCGGGATGCTTGACTATCGTATCGCTCCTTGCCTGTATAGTATATAGTTTATATATTTTTTCTTTTTTTAAAAGTTCGGCTATTTTTTTTGCCCGTTTAACGTCGCTGAAGAAGTTATCGTCGGTGACAAGTATGTAATCTTCCTTAATTTCTTTTAATTCGGATACTACCCGCTCAGGCGATTTAGATCTGTAAGAGCCGCCGTAAAAATTCCAAACGCTGCAAAAATCGCATTTAAAGGGACATCCCCTTGCCGTTTCTAAGCATGCCAGCGAAGTCCTGATGCCCAGATAATATTTTTTTCTGAATTCCTCCGTAAGATGCCTTGCAAAGAAAGGAAGGTCGTCTATGTTTTTAAGAAGCGGTCTTTCCTGCGTTTTTATCTGATTGCCGTTTTCGTTGTATATTATGCCTTTAACGTTTGAAAGAGGCGTATTCGAAGAAAATGCTCCGACGAGATCCCTAACGGTATATTCGCCTTCCCCTATTACTATAGCGTCTATTTCTTTAACGTTAAAATCGTAAGGATATACCGAAACGTGATGTCCGCCGACGAAAACGTAGCGGATTCCGAATTCGTTTTTCACCCGTTTTGCAAGTTCGATAGTCCTGTACACGTCCGGAGTAAACGAACATGAAAAACCTACCGCATCCGGTTTAAAACTTTTTATTTTATCTTCTAAGTATTTGTCGGGGTCGTAATCTACGGCTCTTAAGTCTGCTATTTTAACTGTGTGCTCGTCTCTGAGAAGGCTTCCGCCTATGGCTTCTAATCCTGTAGGTTCTATTATAGATACGTTATTTAATCCTATAGTGCTTGTATTATTTGGTTGAATAAGCAATATTTTCATATTTCTTC
>JAKAKF010000255.1 GCA_021813595.1 bacterium | reverse complement strand
GTCAAGCTAAATATAAAAAAAATTTTATATAATAGACATTAAAACCATAAGCAGCCCAAAAATTGTTATTATCCATCCCTGATATAATCTTAAGGTTCTGGTATTTAAAATACGGGATGTTATTGCGCCTAGTTGAGACCCCGTTATCGCTCCTGACCCCAGAAATATACAATATAATAAAATATCCCGGCTTATTTTAATGTAAGAAAAATGGATTATTGCGCCGATAGAAGACGTTAATATCATTGCGGATAATATCGTCGCGAAAGCAATTCTGGGAGGTATCCGCTCAACTGACGTCAGAAACGTTCCCGATATCATGCCAATTCCAATCCCCGCAAATCCCGAGAAAAATCCGGCAATCAAAGACATTGCGGCTGTTATTTTCGGGTGGGGCAACAGAAGTTCATTCGAACTTCCTTTATAGTTTCTTAATGCACCTGTTACGATTATTTCCGTTTTTTTTGTTTGTTTATTTGTAAAGTACAAGGATAAAAAACCGATAATGGTAACAATGAATGCGAAGAGTATTTTAAAACCCCTTACGTTTACATAATTAGACGCTACAGAACCTATTATTACGCCCGGCGGCATAAAACCGGCAAGAACGGCGAACAATTTTTTGTTTACAGTTTTTTCTTGCAAATGCTTTATGGTGCCCCCCACGGAACTGACAATTATTGTAAAAAGACTTAAACCGCTTGATTCAACCGGAGATAAATGCATATAAAAAATAAAAAACGGCACTAGTAAAATGCCTCCCCCAAGACCGACTATATTTGCGATAAATCCGATAACTGCGGAAACCATAAACAATGTAGTTAAAATAAACGGCAAATTCTGCATAATATTATTGTCTTACTGCGGCTTAATACTGCTATGTTTTCCCCGGTTCAACCCCATCCCAAGAACGTTATATATCTGTATCACGTCTTCCCTGAGCAATAAATTCTGATTGGTAAGATTATATTCGGCGTTAAGAAGATTGAGTTTATATCCGAGATAAGTTAAATAACTGTCCATCCCCGTTCTGTACCGGACTTTATAAATTTTATCGAGATTTTCGGCAGACCTGTAGTTTTTCTCATAAACGGACAGAGTTTCTCTGTCTTTACCGTAAGACCCGAGAGCATTGTCGGTTTCCTTAAAAGCATTTATAACCGTGTCCCTGTAATTAAGAACTGCCTGTTTATACTGCAACTTAGACCTTTTGTACTGCCCAATGTTTTTTTTGTAATTAAACAGCGGCTCCAAAATATCCAAGCCGTAACTCCAAGCGTTTGTTGTATTTGCTATAAAATCCGACAAGCTGGTGCTTGTGTAACCGAAATCGCCCGTCAGAAAAAATATGGGAAAAAAATTAGCAAGACTTATTTTTTTTGCATAGGCATATGACAAAACATTATATTCGGCAACTTTCACGTCGGGTCTTCGAGCCAGCACCGATGACGGCAGATTGGGCGGTATTAATCTAGAATATTCAGTTGTTCCGAAGTTTTTAAATTTTAATTTTATTTTAAAGTTTTCCGGATACTCCTCGAGATAATAAGCAAGCGTATTTTTAATTATTATCCTTTCCCTCATAAGTTCATTCAAACCGGATTTTATATTGTTCATTTGCGTTTCTGCGTTATCGATGGGCTCGATATTTTCGATGCCGCTCTTATATAAATTCTTATTCAGCGATAATATTTTTTTAGCAGTTTTAAACTGCTCCCGCAGAATAGAAATATTTGAACTAACTGCGCATAATTGAAAATAAGATACAGACACATTGCTTAAAAGCGTAAGTTTAACGATGCGGGCGTCCTCCCTTCCGATTTTTACTCCGGTTTTAGCCTGATTAACGGTGTTGCCTATAGAATTCCATACATCCGCTTCATAAGAAGCCGATGCGCCTATTTGGAACATATTGTAGATATTTTGCCGGGGAATTTGAAAGGGTCCCTGAAATAACGAGGGTTGGTTTCTCGAAGCCGAAGAATTAAGGTTAAACTGCGGAAATAGCCCGGCTTCATTTTCTTCTACATAAGTTTTGGCAACCTGAATGTTTTTAACCGCAATCTTATATGTTATATTTCTTTTTAAAGCGCGGCGAACTATCGCGTTCAAAACCGGGTCGTCAAAATTTTTCCACCAGTCGTTCTTTACCGCATATGCCGACGGTTTCAATGCGTTCATAAATTTAGCGGGCGAGGCTACCTTAATCTTTTCCGGCGCGCGGAAAAAAGAACATCCTGAAAAAAATATAATACTCCCTGATAACGAGCATATTAAAAAGAAGAAAAATATTTTTAATCTCACTTTTTTTCTCCGATATAAACGTCAACTAATTCTCCCGGAAATAAATTTAAGTTCCCTGGTTTTTTAAATTTAAATACGACCGGCAATACTCTTACGTCCACTTTTTCAGTTCTCTGGTTTGAAAGCTCTATTTTAGGAACGATATAAGGTTCGACCCTGACGAATTCAAGGGGAATCTTTACGTTGGACCCCCTGACAAACAGCACCGCCTTCATTCTTGAACCCTGCGGCAGCTTGGATACTAATATTTCATCTATATAGCATTTAACTTCCATAACGTCCGCCGAACCCTCGCCCATAACAATAACCGGCTCGTAGCTCTGAGTATAAGTTCCGTAGCTTCCCTGCGGAGAAATATAATCTCCAGCCGCCGTTTTAATTAACAGTATATTGCCGCTGACCGGAGCTTTAAGGATATATTTATTTAATAGCGATTCGCTCGATTTATAGGATTTCATCAAAGAGGCGTATAGCGCTTCCTGATTCCGTATGTCGTAAATCCATGCTCCAGCCTTTACAAGTTTATACTGGTCTATTGCCGTTTTATAGCTTGCTTTTGCCTCGTAATAAGAATCTTTTGCCGTATCGAGGGTATTTTTGCTGATAGATTCGGGGTTTAGACGGTAAGCAGATAAAATCTTGCCCAGCTGGTCTTTCTGCAGTTTAACCTGCGAAGCCGCATATTTAACTTGCGAAGCCGCAACGGTTAAATTTACGTTTCTCGGCTCAGCTTTTAACTCCTGAAGCAGTGCCAATGCCGCATACGCCTGCGCCTTTATCTGTTCCGTCGCATATTTTTGCTGTGAGTCGTCTATTTTTATCAAAGGGGTTCCTTTCTTAATAAACTCCCCTTCCTTTACGAAAATTTTTACCACCCTGCCGGAAACTTCGGGAAATATATTGATATTTTCCCCGTTATTCTGATAGCTCTCAGTTATTCCTTCGGAGTATATTCCTTTTGAATAAGGGTTATAAGAAACCGAAACGGGCGGAAGCACTTTTAGTTTTCTATTATAAATATATGCGCTTATAAGACCTGCCAGAATTCCGGCTACGGCAATTATATATATAATTTTATTTTTCATACATATCTCCTTTCCATTCATCGGATTGTTTAATTTTGCCGTCCTCCATATGGATAATCCTGTCAGCAAATTCATATATTCTTGCATCGTGCGTAACTATTATTATCGTCCTGGACTCGTTCAGCAGATTCGATTTAACGAAAGATATTATCTGCCTGCCTGTTTCTCCGTCGAGGGATGCGGTCGGTTCGTCGAAAATAATCAAATCGGGTTCGGAAACTATAGCGCGGGCTATAGCTACCCTCTGCTGTTCTCCCCCGCTTAATTTATAAGGGGGGAGTTCCCCTTTGCCGCCTAAGCCTACTATTTCAAGATATTTTAATGCTTTTTTTATGGAGTCGTCCCATGAAATTTTTTTTAATATCAGCGGAATTGCGACATTTTCGGCGGAAGTTAGTTTCGGAAACAGGTGGTAATCCTGAAATACGAAACCGATGTTGTTAAGCCTGAAGCTCGTAAGCTCGTCTCCGTTCATTTCCCATATATTCCTGTCCTTAACTATTACGGTGCCTTCATTTGGCCTGAGTATTCCGGAAATTACGCTAAGCAGGGTAGTTTTTCCGGAGCCGGAAGGGCCTATTATAAATAATATTTCCTTATAATGCGCTTCCAGGCTTATTTCTTTTAAAGCGTACATTTTATTATCCCGGTCTCCAAACCATTTTACTATGTTAAAGGCTTTAAGTATGGTTTCCATTTATCCCCTGAATATATCGAAAGGCTCTATTTTTAAAACTTTCCTGATACCGAGGTAACTTGAAAATCCGGCTATCAGAAGCACCATAAAAAAAGCAATCGTCAAACTTGTGTAATTGACCATAGCCACATAATTAGGGACCCTGAGTTTGGCAAAAGCAATCATCATCGAAGATAATAAAATGCCGAAACCGTATCCTATAAAACTGACTACGGATGCCTGAAAAAGAAGCATATATATCAATTCTTTCTTCTGTGCGCCTATAGCTTTAAGGGCGCCGAATTTTTCCATATTTTCCAGAACAAAGGCGTAAAAAGTCTGGCCGGCTATAGACAGCCCCACTATAAAGCTGATTAGCGTCATAAGCCCTATATTCATGCCCATGCTGGTTTTATATATATAATAATTCTTTATCTTGCTTTCAAAATCGTCCTGGGTTAAAGCTAAATAACCTAAATCGCCGACTTTTC
>JAKAKF010000217.1 GCA_021813595.1 bacterium | reverse complement strand
TTTTTTATATTTTTTTAAAATTTGTATTAAATAAACTTTTAGGCAGGGAAGGGGACGTTCTACCCGTACATATTTTAAGGAAGATAGATAAGAATATTTTGGACGATTTTGCCGGATATGTTTCCGCTCTCGACGTTCCGGTTATTATAACGACCGGCACAAACGGCAAGACCACGACGGCAAACCTAATTGCCGAAACGCTTAAAAGCGCAGGGAAAAGAGTTTGCTCAAATTCAAACGGCGCTAATATGGCTAACGGTATTTTTGGGGCCTTAATAAACTGTTTTAAGTTTGAAAGGCTGAGCGTCTTGACAGGTCCCGTTTTTAAATTTTCCGCCGATTTTATCGTTATAGAATCGGATGAAAAAGTCTTTCCTTACATATCTTCTAAATTGAACCCCGACGCCTTAGTCATAACTAATTTTTACAGAGACCAGTTAGACAGATACGGCGAGGTCAACTCAACAGTTTTTGAAATAAAAAAGGCGGTAAAAAGTTTATCCGGAAATCCTTTACTTGTCCTGCCTTCCTTTGAACCGTTAGCCTCGTTTATAGGCTATGAATTAAAAAACCGTAAAATATATTATGGTTTCGACAAAGACCGGACAGGAGCAAATTCTCCGGAAACAGTTCTAACGGACGCTTTTGCGTGTCCAGAGTGCGGAAGCGTTCTTTCTAAAAGGAAAGAATCGGACGGGCATGCTATTTTGTCTAATTTTAAATGCGAAAAGTGCGGTTTCGCCAATCCCGCACCGGATGTTCAAGCTTTTGACGATAATGGCGGCGGGATAAAAATAATATCCCATAGCGGAACCGGCGGCGGCGGGTTTGATTTTAAACCGGTTCTGACCGGACGCTACAACGTTGCCAACTACCTTGCGGCTTATTCGGTTTTAAAAGATTTTAAAATCGGAGACGGCGCGATAAAGCATTCGTTCGAAAACTTCAAGACAAAATTCGGCAGGTCTTTCAAAAAAACGATAAAAGACTTAGAGGTGAATATAGACCTTGTAAAAAATCCGGCAGGATTTAACCGCGTCCTTGAAAAGATAACCGGAAACCGTGGCGGCTGTATTTATCCCGTAAACATTTTATTTGCATTTTCCGACAGGGATGCCGACGGCAGAGACGTTTCATGGATATGGGACGTAGAATTCGAAAAATACGTAGAGAATATCGGAAAGATAGTTATCGCCGGCCGCAGACCTTTCGATTTAGCCCTAAGATTAAAATCGGCGGGCTTCGATAAAAATAATATTACGGTAGAGCATAGTTTAAAAGCGGCATTGAAAAAAATTTTTAAAATTGCGGAAGAACGGAACGCGCCGGATGAAAAAATTTATATTCTGCCTACTTATACGGAACTGTTGAAGCTAAAAAAATATATAATATAATATCATGGCAATAATTTCTTATATTTTTATGAGTCTTGCTGTAATGTTTACTTCTATAGGACAAATATTGCAAAAAATAGGCTCCGGCAGGGTTAAAAATGAACATTTAAGCATAGGTTTTAAATCTATTTTAGTTTTTTTAGACCCCTTTATATTCGGGGCGCTTATAATGCTTTTTTTTGCAACGGTCTTTTATCTTCTCGCCTTGTCTAAACTGCCGCTTTCCATCGCCTATCCTATGCTGTCGAGCGGCTATGTTTTAGTGGTTCTGCTGTCTAAAATATTTCTGAAAGAGAAAGTAAGCATAAGAAGGTGGCTGGGCGTTTTTATTATAATAATCGGAATATTTATAATATTTAATTCGGGCGAATAAAGGCATTAATTTTATGAAACTGCTTTCCACAAACGGCTTTATTGTTTACGCAAAAAAGATGAATGAAGCGGATATGCTGTTAAGCTATATTACCGAGGACTATGGAAAGATTACCTGCTTTGCCAATAATGCAAGAAAGAGCAAAAAAAGGTTTCTCGGCAAACTGGAACCTGCAATGCTTACAAATATAAAATTTTACGAAAAGCCGGGAATGACCTTGGATATTTTATATGAAGCCGATATCGTGGAAGATTATAAAAACCTAAGGAAAGATATAAATATATATCTTTTTCTTACCAAGCTTACCGAAATTTCAAGAATTTTGTGCCAGGAAAGAGACAATAATAAAAATATTTTTTACCTGATAAGAAATATTTTTAAAAGTCTCGATAAATTAGAAACTGCACCCTCCGCGGAACGAATGCCCGTTTCGGTAAATACAGTTCTGCTTAAATATGAAATTTATTTTATTTCTAATCTTCTTAAATTTACCGGTATTTATCCTAATTTTTCGAACTGCATAGACTGTTCGGAAAGCAATCTGCGTAATTCATTCGATTTTAACCTAAAAAAAGGAGGCGTTATTTGTAAATCCTGCGCGGAGGATAAAAATAACGGACACGCATATTCCGAAATCAAGAAACTGCCCGTTAATTTTATAAATTTATCTAACTTGATGACCGGGTCGGATTTGTCTATAATAAATAAATTAGCGGTAAAAGAAGAAATATTAACGGACTGTTCAATATTTTTAAGGGATTTTTTGTCTTTTCACACCGGGAAAAGGCTTAGATCGTTTGAAACTATATAGACTATAATAAACTATGGAAAATAATAAAAAGCAGGATATTCTAAGACGGTTTCCGAGCGTACAATCAATTCTTCAGGATAATTCGGTAATGAGGCTTGCCGAATCTTTCCCCCGCGAATTTATCAAAGAAAAAATTGAAGAATTAATAAAATCCGAAAGGAGCGCGGTAATCGATTTTTTAAATTCCGAAAATGAGATTAGCTCCCCCGATAATTTTAATTTTACGAACGATTATTTTGTCAAAAAACTTTTAGACGATTTGAATAATTTTTCATACAGCCTTAAGAAAGTCGTTAACGGAACAGGAGTAGTTATCCATACTAATTTAGGGCGCTCCATACTGCCGGAAAGCGCCCTAAAGAACATATATAAGATTTCGTCTTCGTATTCCAATTTAGAATTTAATTTAATGGAAGGGAAAAGAGGGAAAAGATATTCTCACATAGAGTATCTTCTTAAAAAAATTTTAAAATGCGAAAAGGCTTTAGCAGTGAATAATAATGCCGCCGCTGTATTTATGGCGCTGTCGTCTTTTTGCACAGGAGCCAAAAAAGAGGTTATCGTTTCGAGAGGCGAACTCGTCGAAATAGGCGGTTCATTCAGAATACCCGATATAATGAAGGCATCGGGGGCACAACTCGTTGAAGTGGGAACTACTAATAAAACTAAGCCGCAGGATTACGAATCCGCCATAAATGAAAATACCGCCCTATTATTAAAGGTCCATCAAAGCAATTTCAGGATGACCGGTTTTGTATATGAGCCGACCGGGGGCGATATAGCCGCTATAGGGAAAAAATATAATATACCCGTTATGGAAGACCTTGGTTCCGGAAGTTTAGTCGGTTTGGAAAAATTCGGACTGCCTTATGAACCTACGGCGCAGGAAGTCGTCAATACCGGCGTAGATATCGTTACGTTCAGCGGAGATAAGCTTCTCGGAGGACCTCAGGCGGGAATCATAGCAGGAAGAGCCGGTTATGTCGATATGATTGCTTCAAACCCTTTGAGCAGGGCATTCAGAATAGACAAGATGACGCTTGCCGCGCTGGAAGCGGTTCTGTTCGAATATTTAGACACCGAAAGAGCCGTCAAAAATATTCCGACGCTCTTTCTTATAGCTCAGACCGAAAAAGAAATAAGAAAAAAAGCGGTAAAACTTTTAAATAAAATTAAAAAAATTAAAAATATCGATAAAAATTCATTCGATTTTAAAATAGTCGAAGATTCAAGCATAGTCGGCGGCGGTGCGCTTCCCGATTATGAGCTTAAGACATTCGCTTTGAGTATCGCACATAAAAAAATAAGCGCGTCCGGACTGGGTAAAATTTTCCGCGCCTGTAATACGCCGATTATCGGAAAAATAAAAAACGAAGAATACCTGCTTGACATGAGAACTGTGTTGGAAGACGATTTTAACGATATATTGAATGCCCTCGCATTAATTTCAAAATAAGACTTTTTGGTTTTTTATTTTTTATTTTATTGATATAATATAATAATATTTAATTTTATTATAAATACAAAAATAAAATAATCATGGTATCTTCAAGCGTTCTCGTCCTGAATAAGTCTTTTTTGCCGGTCCACGTTACCTCGCTGAAAAGAGCGCTTATATTGCTTTATCAGGATATCGCCAAAGCGGTTGACGAAAACTATAGAACGTTCAGTTTCGACTCATGGCAGGAACTTTCCGTAACCGAAAAAACAAATTCTATCGGACTCGTAGGCAGGGCGATAAGGGCGCCGAGAGTAATAATTCTTCTTAATTATGATAAACTGCCCAAAAGATATATCAAATTTTCAAGGGCCAACATCTTTTTAAGAGATAAAAACAGATGCCAGTATTGCGGGAAAGAATTTAAAAAAAGCGATTTAAACTTAGACCACGTTATTCCGAGAATGTCCGGAGGTATTTCGTCATGGGAAAATGTAGTGTGCAGCTGTATTCCATGCAATAGAGCCAAGGGAGGAAGGACTCCGGAAGGAGCGGGAATG
>JAKAKF010000058.1 GCA_021813595.1 bacterium | reverse complement strand
GCCCGCAAGGGGAAGTTCGTCGCTTTTAGCGTCCTTAATTAAGGACGCTCATCCCTCTCTCTCCGCCAGTTATTATATAAATGCAGTTTTATCAAGTTACATAGTAAAGGCAGGACAGAGAGGGGTTCGAACCCCCGAAGGGCGTAGCCCGCAAGGGGAAGTTCGTCGCTTTTAGCGTCCTTAATTAAGGACGCTCATCCCTCTCTCTCCGCCAGTTATTATATAAATGCAGTTTTATCAAGTTACAAGGTTTAAATATAACCACCCCGCCCTACGGGCACCCCTCCTTATTAAGGAGGGGAGTTCAAGGAATTATACCAGGTTATGAAATTTAACTACGATGTAGATTATATTACGAAAATCACCAAGCTCAGCAAAGAGTTCATTCTGGAACTGCTTAAATATTTCGACGGCCTTCCTTTGCAGGCGAAACTCGAAGCGTTCTATATAAGCAAGATAATCGAAGAAGACGATGAATTTGCATTTCATCAGCACTATTTTAATAAAGACAAATCTGCCGAATATGAATTTTCTTTATTTATTCTGGGAGTCGAAAGAATATACTCCGTAGAGCATAGAGAAGACGAAATAAAAGACAAAAAACTTTCTTCTTACAAACTCAATCTTATCTCAAAAATTAAAGAACTTAGGAAACAGGATGTTTGATATTGGTATCAAAGCCGCCGGAAGATATAAAAAAAAGAGTAACCGCATTAACGGAATTTATATTTCCGCCGCTAAAAGAAATTCAGGTAAAACCACTATTTCGATTGCACTGTCTCGTTTGTTAAGGAATAGAGGGCTGTCTGTCCAGCCGTTTAAAAAAGGTCCGGATTTTATCGACCCTATGTGGCTCAATATTGCGTCGGGCAGACGAACTTACAATCTTGATTTTTATTTTATGTCTAAAAATAAAATCCGAAATCATTTTATAAGCCATTCTCTAGGTTCCGAAATAAGTATAGTGGAGGGCAACCACGGTTTGCACGATTCCTTTGATATATACGGCAAATCTTCTAATGCCGAGATGTCAAAACTTTTAGGGCTTCCGGTTATTCTCATAATCGACGTGGGAGAGCTGAACAGGGGAGTAATCCCGCTTATTTTAGGATTTCAGGAATTTGATAAAGAGGTGGATATAAAGGGATTAATCCTAAATAAAGTCCACAGTAAAAGGCATGAAAAAAATTTGCTTAGAGCTATTAAATATTATACCGACTTAAAAGTTGTAGGCAATATTCCTAATAATACGGAATTTTCAGTAAAACAGAGGCATCTCGGTCTTTTATCCACCCTCTCCGCTGAAGAAATAGAAAAACTTGTCGAGGAAATGTCGTCTAAAATTTCGGAATATATAGATTTGGACAGTATCGTAAAAATTTCTAAAACGGCGCAGAAATCATATCCGGGTATCAAAAATCCACGTGATTTATTCTTAAAAAACAACATAAAAAGAACAAGCCGCAATAAGCTTAAAATTGGTCTTGCCTACGACAATGCGTTTAATTTTTATTATAATGAAAATTTAGAAGCCCTCGAAGATTTAGGGTGCGAAATAATTAAATTTTCCCCTATTGACGATAAGCATCTCCCTGAGGTCGATGCGTTATATATCGGCGGAGGCTTCCCGGAAATATTTTCCGGAGACCTTCAGGCAAATACGGCTATAAGAAAAGAAATAAAGCAAAAAATAGAAGAATGGCTTCCGGTCTATGCAGAGTGCGGCGGACTTATGTATCTTTGTAAAAGCATCTCTTATGAAAACAATTTTAACGAGATGGTAGGAGCGATAGACGCCGACGTCAAACTTACGAAAAAACCGAAAGGGCACGGATATACGAAACTAACCCCATATTCTTACGGGACAGGGAGCATATGGTTCGATAAAATTAAATTAATAAAAGGGCACGAATTCCATCATTCTTTTTTAGAAATGTCTCCAGACAGATATAATTTTGTATTTAAGATGAAGAAAGGTTACGGAGTGGACGGCATTTCCGACGGCATAGCGTATAAAAATGTTTTGGCCGGTTATACCCATATGTACTCTCCTTCGTCTCCTGGCTGGTTCAAAAACTGGATTGCATTCATAAGGCAAATAAAGGCAAAAGCAGTCATAAGGTAAATCCAGGCGATATTTTACCATGTTCGTTATTTTGTATGGCGTCAGATTTTTTATTACAATAATCATATTTTATATTATTTAATATTTTTAATATTCGTTATACAATACCTATGTTTATAAATTAAATTTTATGTATATAAAAAAAATAAAATAACGTTTATTTTTTTTTAACGGTCGGTTTTTTTTTATTGACAAATATAACTATAAAAGTGTATAAATAAAAATTACAACTATGTTTTAGTTTTGAATTGTTTTATAATGGGAAGTATTTTATATTATTTTAAATCTATATTTATATTAAGGAGGCTTCACTATGGGTAAAAAGCACCAGACTCCGCTTCTTGACGAACTTAAAAAAGGGAAGTGGATAAGTTTTGTCAAGGAAATAGAAAGAGCGGCGGAAAAGAGCGAGAGAACCGAAGACCTTTTGGGGCAGGTTGAAGAATCTTACCGCGATAAAGTAAACCATTGGAAACACGGCGGTATGGCCGGCGTTAAAGGCTACGGCGCCGGTATGGTCGGCAGGTTCAGCGAGTTCCCGGATAAATATCCAGGAATAAAAGAGTGCCACTCCATGAGAATTATACCTTCGGCAGGGTTCTTTTACAATTCCGACTTTCTTAGGAAATTAGCCGATATTTCCGAAAAACACGCAGGCGGTTTATTAAATTTTCACGGCGCTACCGGAAATATTCAAATTTTGGGAATGTCGCAGGCGGAAGCCGAAGATGCGTTCCAGGCAATAGCGGAACTCGGGTTCGATTTGGGCGGAAGCGGTTCTGATTTAAGGACGCCTTCATGCTGTGCCGGACAGGCGAGATGCGAATTTGCAAATTATGATACGATGAAGATTTGCTACAACTTAACGGAAGAATATCAGGACGAACTTCATAGGCCGGCGTTTAATTATAAATTCAAACTGAAATTTTCGGGCTGCTCAAACGATTGCGTCGCTTCGGCTGCAAGATCCGACCTTGCTTTTATTGGAACTTGGAAAGACAAAATAAAAATTAATCAGGATAAAGTTAAAAATTATACTAAAAAATTTAACGTTCAAAAATACGTTCTCGATAAATGCCCCACCAAATGTATGTGGTTTGAAGGGGAAAGCCTTGTTATCGACGACGAAAACTGCGTAAAATGCATGCACTGCATAAATGTAATGCCTGAAGCCCTAAGAGCCGGAGACGAAAAAGGCGCATCTATCTTAATCGGAGCAAAAGCTCCTTTGGTTACAGGCCCAAGAATGGGAATGATGCTTGTTCCTTTTTACGATATAAACGAGGACGCAAAAAACGACTACGAATGGCTTAAAGGCTTAATTTCGAATATGTGGGAATTCTGGGACGAATATGGAGTCAGCAGGGAAAGAATAGGGGAGCTTATCGGAAGGGTAGGTTTAAATACTTTTTTGGAGGGCATAGGATTAGAGCCGGTTCCCGAAATGGTAGAACATCCAAGAAGCAATCCGTTTATTAAATTTACGGAAGACGAAGATTAGTCGTTGCGGTAAAATAAATTAAATTAAAAGATGCAGTATATAAATAAATTTGGAGGTTAATATGGCAGAAGAAGTTAAAAAGAAAAGGCTTACCGACATTGGACCCCATGATTATAACGAATATTTGTCGCCTATGATAAAGAAGAATTACGGAAAATGGACTTATCATCATATTATAGATCCAGGCACTATGGTGCATGTCGCAGAAAGCGGAGATAAATTATACACCGTCAGAATGGGTTCCCCCAGATTAGTCAGCGGCAGTTTCGTAAGAGACATATGCGATATAGCGGATAAATATTGCGGCGGACATTTAAGATTCACTACGAGAAATAACGTCGAATTTTTAATAGAAGACGAAAAAAACGTCGAACCGCTTAAGAAAGACCTTGAAAAAATGGGATATAACGTAGGCGGCATAGGCAATATCGTAGCAAATATAGTTCATACCCAGGGATGGGTGCACTGCCACACATCCGCAAGCGATGCTTCCGGCGTCGTTAAATCCGTTATGGACGAGTTGTACGAATATTTCGTCGAAGACAAACTTCCTTCAAAAACAAGGATTGCTTTTGCCTGCTGTTTAAATATGTGCGGTTCTGTTTCGTCTTCGGATATAGCAATTGTGGGAACCCACAGAAAACCGCCTAGAATAGATGCCGAAAGACTTAGAAACCTCTGCGAAATACCAAGCACTATCGCCGCTTGCCCGACTAACTCTATAAGGCCGGATACGGTTGACGGTAAACCAGGCGTAAAAGTTAACGAAGAAACTTGCGTGTTCTGCGGAAGCTGTTACACGGTGTGCCCCGCAATGCCCATTGCCAACGCCGAAAACGACGGTTTGTCGATATGGGTCGGCGGCAAGGTTTCAAATGCAAGAACGAAGCCCACATTTTCTAAATTAGCTATACCGTTTATTCCGAACGACCCGCCGAGATGGCCTGAGATCGGA
>JAKAKF010000065.1 GCA_021813595.1 bacterium | reverse complement strand
AGAATGCTCTTACGAACGGATTAAGGTTAGGAAATACCGTGTGGCAGACTGCACATGCAAAATGATACTTCTGCGCAAAAGATACGGTTGCATTTGCTTTTTTCGGCACACCTATCGTAGTCATTGTCAGAACAAAAACCGCAACAAGCATTACTGCAAATTTGTTTTTCATACTGTTCCTCCTAAATTTCAATATTAAAAATGAATATCATAAAAAGCGGAATTGCCATTCCGCTTTTTATGAATAAGTATTATGAAATTAGAATGCCATGTCGAGACCGGCACCCCATGTGTTAGCTTGGTCGTTATTAGCAAATGAATAATTAATAAATAAATGCGCATTGAGAGATAAATTATATTCAGCCTGCAGTAAAACATCATCTTTTACACCATCCGTATTGCATCCGTTACTTAAATATCCGGTGCCATAAAGATTTGCATTTGAGCATGATGTTCCATATGTTAAATTATATGCTTCCTGGGCATCCTTATGTGTCCATGAATATGTGGCATATTCAGCCATTAACATTAAACCGTTACCGACTTGTGGCAATAAATATCTTCCGTATACATCAAACATACTATATCCGTTGGAAGTCTGCGTTGAGCCATTATATGTAATTCCACTTGGACCGTACGGCTGTGAATCATTCTGCTGCATATATGTCAAACCAATCTCATAAAGATTGTTTGCAAGGTCTGCATCAATGCCGTTAACCTGAACTCTATTTGTCCATCCGGCATTATAACCTGTAACTGCAGGCATTGGCTCACCAATAGAGGCTCCGTAATAGCCAAACTCAAGTTGCCCCATAGTGGTCGGTGCATATTCTTTTAACTCATAAGAATATTCCATTGCATTTGATGCGTTAGCATTATTAGCATTAAAAGTATTTCCGCCTACGTCATTTGTGACAGATACTTTATACCACAAATGATAACCCGGCGTTCCGTAAAGAGCGATACCCGGATTTCTAGCAGCAATTAAGTTACCTGCTTCACCGTCGTAACCAATTTGCAAATTCTGACCATTTGCGGCAGGACCACCACCAATCGATCCGCTATACCCAAATGGGTTCTGTCTGTAGAAATAAGGACTTGCGGTTTTTACTTGTCCCACCTTTAAGTTAAATAGATGCGGAGCAATACCAAACCCACTTCCAAGTCCGTTTATTGATGCTACAGCTTGATCAAGCCCTAATGCATAAGACGGTGTTCCGGGTCCCTTACCTAATTCAAAATGTACATAAAAAGAAATCGAGTTGGCAAAAGGGGTATAAACCTTAAAAGCGCCGGCCGCAACTATAGGAGCAGCTTCAATCTGAAACGCATCAGTTTGAGGGTTTACGTTTTCATTTGTATAATGCTGGTAACCAATAGTCGCCCCAATCATAATTGGAATCGGCCACGGATTTGGAAGGCTTATACCTTCCGTGATCTGTGTTGAGTCTGCCGGGGTTCCGTTTGTTCCGGGGAGCCTGAAACCGTTTCTCCAGAATGCCCTTCCGAACGGATTAAGGTTAGGAAATACCGTGTGACAAACTGCGCATGAAAAATGATACTTCTGCGCAAAATCCGGAACTGCATTAGCTTTTTTCGGAAAACTCATCGCAGTCATTGCCAAAACAAAAACTGCAACAAGTAAAACCGTAAACTTTTTTTTCATACTGCTCCTCCGTAAATTAAAGTTAAAAAGTTAAATTAGAAAAAAATAAAATGACAAAAAATTAATTTAATGATTAACTTAAAACTTTTAACGCGCCGTTTTAGAGTGCCGCGTTCCAGTTTTAATTTGGTCTTTAAACCGGGGCCATAAGTTCCGGCTCAAAGACCAGAAACCTTATATACTACAACTTGAGAGAGAGGAAGTATATGATTTATATATTATTACTTGGGATTTTAAAGATAAAGTCGGATAGATTGCTATATATTGTGGGTATTAATAAGGTATGAACGTGTAATATACTTTATTATATTTTGTAGGATAATTTCTTACAGATTTTTTCTATTTTATGTAACCTAATTTAAGGCAGAGGTCTAACAGGTCGGTTTTATTGGAAATTTTAAGCTTGGCTAAGCCGCGAAGCCTGTAGGTAGCAACGGTTTTTTCGCTCAAATCGTACTGCAAGCCTATCTCTTTATTTGAAAGCCCTTTTGCGACGCCGATAAGGACTTCCTGCTCGCGCCTGCTCAACAATGCCCATAGAATTTGTTCGGGGTCTTTGCTTAGGTTCATATCGTTACTGCCGCCGTCGTAAACGGTATGCGCCAGCTTTTCAGCCATTAGCGGATGGATGTATGTGCCGCCGTTAATAATAGATTTTACGGCGTATAAAAGGTCTTCGTAAATCGAACGTTTCGAAAGAAATCCCGCCGCGCCTTTGCTTAATGCTTCACGCAGAAGGGACAGTTCCTCGTGCATAGTAAGTATTAATATTTTAGTTTTCGAAGATTTGTTTTTTATTTCCTTTATATAATCAAGACTGCTCTTTTCGTTAAAGGATATATCAAGAAGCAGGATATCAGGCTTGTGTTTTTCGATAAGTTCGAAAAGCAAATCAATATCGACGACGTCCCCGACGATTTCGATTTCGGGTTGCAAGGACAACAATGATTTAAGCCCTGATATGACTATAGGATGGTCGTCTGCAATTGCAACGGTAATTTTTTTCATACAAAATTTCTCCCGTATGTTTTTATTGTTTTCTATTGCCCTCCTCTCTCTCGAAACAATATAATTAGCTAATAACTAATTTATCAAACTATTTTATAATTATACAGGTATATTTAAAGTAATTGTAGTCCCCCGCCCTGCTTTAGTTTTGATACTTAAAGTACCCCTGAGTATTTCCGCCCGCTCTTTCATGCCGATTATTCCGAAATTTTCATAGTTTTTTTTATCCGCTTTGCCAAGATTGAATCCTTTTCCATTGTCTTCTATGACTGCCGCGAATACGCTATTTTCAAAATTTATAGTTATTTTTATCGCCGTCGCCTTAGAATGTCTTATTATGTTAGAAAACACTTCCTGGAAAATTCTATATATGTTTATTTCAACATACTCCTCGGCTTTAAATTTCTCCATACCGCTTGTAAATATCTTGACGTCCATATGATGCTTGAATTTTATATCTTCGGCATACTGCATTATTGCTTTATATAAACCGAGTTCGTAAAGCACGCCGGGCCTTAGTTCTTTGGTTATATTTTTTATATTGTCGAACTCTTTCTCGATATAAGAACGCATTTCTTCTATATCTCTGTTTTCTTCGCCGATGCCGTATAATTTTTCGAGAACTTTGAATTTCATATTAATATATACGAGAAACTGCTCCATTTCGTCATGAAGCTCTCTTGAAAGTTTCTTCCTTTCGGTCTCCTGCGCTTTAATAATTTCCTCAATAAATTCTTTTCTGCGCAAATCCTTCGTTTCCCATTTATTTTCAATTTTTTTGAAAGCAGACAACATATTATTAAAACCGTCAATCAATCCGGCTAATTTTTCATCGGCAAATTTAGGCTTTTGCACTAATATATTATAGTTTCCATTTTTTGCGGCATCCGTTGCGACAGAAAGGTCAGTTATAGGCTTAAGAATAGATAAGGAAATCCAGCCGAAAAGTACTATTATAAATATCACAAGCGGAAGAAATACGAAGACAATAAATGTAATGATAATTCTAAAAAAATAGCTGGAAATGCCCCATGATAGTCCTATTAGAATAGTGCCTATTCTGGTTCCTATTGGTCCAAATCTGCCGCTTTTATCATCGTTTAAAATAGGGAAGCTTAAATTGACTATATCATGATAATGCGGTTTGATTACAATGTGTAAAGGTAAATCCTCATTATTATTATTTCTCTTTTGCTCAATCTTAAAACCTTTTTTTGAAACATAGGTAATTATCCGTCCATTATTTTTCCTTATAATAATATACTTCAATATTTTACTATGGTTAATTTCAAACAGAAGGTTATCTTTAAGCCGGACAATATCATTGCTTTCAACATAATCTTCCGACATATCGGCGATTGTTTTACCTGTCGAATTTCCGGATTCTTTAAGATGCAACTGATCTTGTTTGTAAAAAATTACATAAATAGAAATAATCGTTACAAATTCTAAAATTACGACTATAAGAAAAAGAACTCCGGTTATTTTGATATAAATCGGAACGCTTAAAAACTTATTAAAATAATAACGACGGTCTTTAAATATACCCATATGCAGTCTATTTTTTCAATTTAAATTTATCGTTTAAAATGCATATTATATGCATTTTAAAAACATATCGTCAAGCATAAAACTAAAAAACTTCCGCTTAGATACCGCTTTTTATATATTTCCCGGTTATAAACGCCGCAAACAGGAAAACGGCGATTATACCGAAGACGAACCTTATGGAATAAATGCCGGCCAGATACGAAAGGAAAAACGGCCCTATGATGCCGCCCAAGTCGAAATTGGACTGGTATATAGTATTGGCGGCTACCATATCTTTCATATCAACCGTTTCGGATATCCTCATGGTTCCAATGGGAAAAACAAGCGCGTGCGGTATTCCGAATATTATTAAACCCAAAACGTAAA
>JAKAKF010000007.1 GCA_021813595.1 bacterium | reverse complement strand
GCCGTATATAGCGCCGCCCGTAGAAGAAAAAATAAATTTCTTTACCTTGATATCGTTGGAAAGATTAATAAGATTTAACGTCCCCATAATATTGGTACGGGCATCGAACAGAGGGTCCGAAACAGATTTTCTGAGGTCTATCTGTGCCGCAAAATGATACACTATTTCCGGCAATTCTTCCGCAAATATTTCTTCAATTTTTTTAAAATCGGTAATATCGGCTTTTATGAATTTTGATTCGGGATTAATATTGTATTCAAACCCGGTCGAAAGGTTGTCGATTATAACGACGCGGTTTCCCTTCGCTATAAGTTCGTCCGCAACGTGGCTTCCGATAAATCCAGCCCCGCCCGTTAAAAGTATTTTCAATATATTACCCTCTATTTTTTAGCGGACGTACGTAAGCCATTTTTCGTATTTTTTACTCCCGCCCTTCACTATGTTAAAAAAGGTCTTCTGAAGTTCAAGGGCAATCTTCCCGGCTTTTCCTATGCCGATTTTTCTGTCGTCTATTTCCCTCACCGGAGTGACTTCGGCGGCGGTTCCCGTTAAAAAAACCTCGTCGGCGATATAAAGTTCGTCTCTGGTTACTCTTTCTTCTTTAATCTTTAAACCCATTTCATTTTCCATAACTTCGATAACGCTGTTCCTTGTAATGCCGGGCAATACGGAAGACAGCGGCGGAGTTTTAATATAACCCCCGGAATAAACGAAGATATTTTCGCCGCTCGCCTCGCAGACAAAACCGGAAGTATCCAGCATTATAGCCTCGTCGTAACCGGCGTTAACGGCCTCTTTTTTAGCAAGAATCGAATTTATATATTGTCCGGTAGATTTGGACATGCCCATAAAGGTATTTACGTGAAACCTTGCGTAAGAGGATACTTTGGCTCTTATACCGTTTTTGAGGGCTTCCTCTCCCAGATATGCCCCCCAGTACCATGCGGAAATCGACACTCTAGTATCGTAATTTTTTATGAATATGCCGAGTCCGCCTCCGTCTCCTATGAAGATAAGAGGTCTTATGTAACATTCTTTAAATTTATTTATTTTAACTGTTTCTATAATTGCTTTTTTAATTTCTTTCTTATCGTAAGAAACGGGTATCTGGAGAATATGACAGGAGTTATAAAGCCTGTCGATATGCTCGTCGAGTCTGAAAACGGCAGAACCCCCTTTTTTTATTTCATAGCATCTTATCCCTTCGAATGCGCCGAGACCGTAATGCAGGGAATGGCTGTTTACGGAAACCTTGGCGTCTTCATAATCGACGAATTTACCGTCGAGCCATACTTTTGAGCCTTCAAAAGGACTGCCGCTTTTCTTGCCGGCTGCTTTTTTGCCTTTCATAATTTTTCTCTCTTTTAGAATTAGATTTGTATTTATATTTATATATTGTCCATATGTGCTTTATTATATTATCATTTGCCGAAAGCGTCCGCAATAGATTTTTTATAATCCTGGTATAAAATGCCTTTTTCTGTTATTATTGCGGATATGAATCTGTTTGGAGTAACGTCGAAAGCGTAATTTAAAGCCTTTGCGTTTTCCGGCGCAATCCTTTTGCCGAATACCGTGAGAACCTCTTCCATATCCCGTTCCTCAATAGGAATTTCATCGCCGGATTCAAGATTTATATCTATCGTAGAAAGCGGGGCGGCTACGTAAAACGGAATATTGTTTTCCTTGGCCAGAACGGCGACCTGATAAGTGCCTATTTTATTTGCGACGTCTCCGTTAGAAGCTATTCTGTCTGCGCCTACTATTACGGCGTCGATTTTGCCTTTTCTCATTAAAAGCCCCGCGGAATTGTCGGCGATAAGAGTTACGGGTATCCCGTCTTCCATCAGTTCCCATGCCGTAAGCCTCGCTCCCTGAAGAAACGGCCTTGTTTCGTCCGAAATAACCGATATTTTTTTATTTTGCGAAACCGCCGCCCTTATTACTCCCAGCGCGGTACCGTAACCGGCGGTAGCTAACGCTCCGGCGTTGCAGTGGGTCAGAACGTTGAAACCGTCTTTCAAAAGCGCGGCTCCGTACCGTCCCATATTTTTGTTGATTTCTATGTCTTCGTCGTAAACCTTGAGAACTTCGGCTCTTATGCGGCCTACTATTTCTTTTAAATCGGTTCCGGTTTCTACAAGCCCCTTAATCCTGTCAACCGCCCAGCCGAGATTGACGGCGGTCGGCCTTGCCGAGAACATAAAACCGGCTATATCTAAAAATTTATTTTTAAACGTTTCGTAAGTGTTTACTTCCGGTAAATCAAGGAGGGATTTTGCGCCTAAATACAAACCGAAAGCCGCGGAAACACCTATTGCGGGAGCGCCCCTTACAATCATATCTTTTATTGCGTCGTAAACTTCCTTATAAGTTTTTAATTCGACGTAAATTATTTCGAGCGGAAGTTTTCTCTGGTCGAGCATTTCTACGACGTCGTCGTCTCTTAATCTTAGGGTATAAAAAGCCACTTTATGCCTCCGTATAATAAAAACTTTAAAAATTTATATCGACAGCTTCGACTATTTGCTTAACTATCTTCGGGTGCAATATCTTATTTGAATGAAACGGAACAACTACCCTAACATTTTTCTTTATATATATCCTATGGCTGCCCTTACTCCTGATTAATTCAAATCCGGCTTTTAATAATAAGGATTCGGCTTAATCAGGCGTTAATTTTGGAAGCTTAGGCAACATTCACCTCTAAAGAAGCGGTAAGAATTTCTTTGCTTAAATATTTTTTTCTTTCAACCTTGGTCAATGTTTCCAAATATAACTCGATAGCTTCTTTAATATTGTCTATTACTTCTTCATAAGAATCGCCTTGCGTCTGACATCCTTTAAGTTCAGGGCAATATGCGTAATAACCGTGTTCGTCTTTTTCGATAATTATAGCAACTTTATATGGCATAAATCAGCTCCTCCCGCTTTTATAATTCTCGATATTTTTTTGCAATATCTCGTTCACTTTTTTAGGATTGGCTTTGCCTTTAGTTTTTTTCATCGCTTCTCCGACAAAAAAGCCGAATAATTTATCTTTCCCGCCTATAAGGTCGGCAAATTCTTTCTGATTTTCGTTAATCGCCTGTTTTACTATTTCTTCGATGCCTTTGTCGTCCGAAACCTGGGCAAGATTCTTTTCTTTTATAACTTCTCCGGCTTTTTTTCCCGATGAAAGCATTTCCGCCAACACGATTTTACCTGTGTTCCTGTTAATGCTGCCGGATTCTACCGCGGTTATCAGCTCAAGAAAATCTTGGGCGTTAATAAGGCTTCTTCCCTCTCCTTCCCTTGCTTTCAGTTCCGACAGTAGTTCGTTTATAATCCAGTTAGCCAACTTTTTTATCTCGACCCTGCCGCCGTTTTCCTTTATTAGAACTTCAAAATAATGCGATATGTCTTTATCTTGAGTAAGCACTTCGGCATCGTATTCCGTCAGCTTATATTCAGAAACGTATCTGCCTCTTTTTACTGCGGGAAGCTCCGTAAGCGAATTTTTAACTTCGGATATGAACTCTTCGGATAATATCAGCGGCGGCAGATCCGGCTCCTCAAAATACCTGTAGTCGTGGGCCTCTTCTTTTCCCCTCATAGGCCTCGTGAGATTTTCTTTAGAATCGTAAAGCCTTGTTTCCTGAACAACTTTCCCGCCGCTTAAAACGACGTCTATCTGTCTTTCTATTTCATATTCTATGGCTTTTTCGACGAATTTAAAGGAATTTACGTTTTTAACTTCGGCTCTAGTCCCGAGTTGAGGGTCTCCTTTACGCCTTACGGAAACGTTAGCGTCGCACCTGAAACTGCCTTCCTCCATATTTCCGTCGGAAACCCCAAGATACACGAGTATTTCCCTAAGCGCTTTCAGATAAGCGGCGGCTTCCGAGGCCGAGTTTATATCAGGTTCGGAAACTATTTCCACAAGGGGGGTGCCGGCTCTGTTTAAATCCACATAAGACTGATTTCCTATATGAATTAATTTTCCGGCGTCTTCTTCTATATGAAGCCTGTTTATTCTTATTTTCTTTTCTCCGCCGCCGGTTTCGATATTCAAATAGCCGTTTGAAGAAACAGGGTCTAAATACTGCGATATTTGATAGCCTTTAGGTAAATCTGGATAGAAATAGTTCTTTCTTGCAAAAAGGCTTTTCCTGTTTACACCGATGTTTAAAGCGAGCGCCGCCTTTACCGCAAGTTTTACCCCTTCAAAATTTATTACCGGAAGCGCTCCCGGAAGCGCAAGACAGACCGGACATACCGCCGTATTGGGCTCCATGCCGAAAATATTGGGGCATGAGCAGAACATTTTGGTCTTAGTTAAAAGCTGTGAATGGACTTCAAGGCCTATGACCGCCTCGAATGAATCGTTATTGTTCATATTATAATCCTCATTTAAAAAAATAAATCCGATACCTTTTTAATACCTTTTTATAAACCGCCCCGTCAGGCTAACGCCTGACACCCCTCCTTTTTAAGGAGGGGAGCTTTTTGTTAATGCTTATATACAATCCTTACACGTCTGTGCTTTTACTATATGTCCAGCTTTATACCTTTGCGCTTTTACTAAATATCCAGCTTTCTAAATCCGGCATTTTCCCTGAACTTAACTT
>JAKAKF010000278.1 GCA_021813595.1 bacterium | reverse complement strand
ACGAATTCGAATGGAGAGGGTTCGGGAATATTCCTAAAAGCGGTTTAAAATTAAGGGACGAATTTAAAGATTTCGACGCCGAATATGTTTTTAATGATAAACTGAAAGAATTAGAATTAAGGTCAAACGAAAAAACTGCCGGCAGAGAAAATGCCGCATGCAAATGCGGGGAAATATTAAAAGGCAAGTCCAAACCGGACGACTGCCCGCTGTTCGGGAAAGCCTGCAATCCGGAAAATCCGGTAGGGGCATGCATGGTATCTTTTGAAGGCGCATGCGCCGCATATTATAAATACCGCAATTTTTAAACGATTAATTTTTAATTAAAATGAATAAAAAAAAATACGAAAAAATATTGCTTTCGCACGGCGGGGGAGGGAAAGAAACCTCCGAGCTTATAGGAAGTATTATATTTAACGGACTTTACGGGCAGGACGCCGGAAACGGTTACTTTTACGGTTCGTATAAGGGTAACGGCCTGAATGATGGTGTCTCTAATGAAGGCGGCGGAATTTCAGCCGATATATCAAACCAAAAAATAAATTTATTGGAAGATGCCGCAGTTTTAAAATCTCCGCAAAAAATAGCATTTACTACCGACAGTTTCACTGTAAGCCCCGTTTTTTTTAAAGGCGGCGATATAGGAAAATTATCCGTCGCCGGAACGGTGAACGATTTGTCGGTTATGGGAGCTAAACCCTTATTTTTAAGTCTCGGATTAATAATAGAAGAAGGATTTGCTTTGGAGGATTTAAGGAAAATCATAAAGAGCATTTCGGACGAGGCGTCTAAAACAGGAGTCAGAGTCGCAACCGGCGATACGAAAGTAGTTCCTGCCGGGAAAGCAGACGGAATATTTATAAACACGAGCGGAATAGGGGAGATTTTATACGATGAACTTTCGGTTTATAATATAGCCGACGGAGATATAATTATAGTTTCGGGCAATGTAGGCGACCACGGGGCGGCTGTTATGTCTCAGAGGGAAGGGATAGAAATGGATGTGGAAATAGAAAGCGACTGCGCTTCTTTATGGGGTATGATACATGCCGTGTTAAGCCGCGGCATAAAGGTCAATGCGATAAGGGACGCGACTAGGGGCGGATTAGCAGCAGTTCTTAACGAATGGGCTATGGCCGCGGGCATAGATATTTACGTCGAAGAAGATAAAATTCCTGTAAGCGGACCGGTAAAAGGTTTTTGCGAACTGCTCGGTTTCGAACCGTATCAGCTTGCGTGCGAAGGCAGGGCGGTATTTGCCGTAAAACCTGAATTTGCGGAGAATATTCTCGGCGTTCTCAGGTCGCATCCGCTCGGTAAAAATGCGGATATAATCGGAACGGCAGACGGCGGGGGCGTTGGCAGGCGGCGGGATTCTTCCGGAAAAGTTATTTTAAAAGGCATATACGGAGTCAACAGGCTTCTCGACTATCCTTCGGGCGAACTGTTGCCGAGAATCTGCTAAAATAACTTATTAGTAATCCAGAGCCTAAAAAAAATGGATTTGCCTATAAACAATAAATCGATAAATAATAACGATGATAATAATACCGTCATAAAAAGAGCGGCGATTAAACTGTCCGGAAGGGTTCAGGGAGTAGGATTCAGGCCTTTCGTTTACAGGCTTGCGGATAGATACGGAATAAAAGGCTATGTTTTAAATAATACCGAGGGCGTCGAAATTTCTGCCGAAGGCGAAGAAAGCGCCCTGCTGAATTTTGTAAAATCTCTTGATTCCGATGCGGAAAAACCCCCCCTTGCGGTTATAAACGATAAAACCGTAAATTTTATCGATTTTATCGGGGAGGGACATTTTTTTTATAAAACTTTCGAAATTAAGGAATCCGATAAAACCGCCAATAAAGACTATGACGTTAAATTTAATAAATTAAATTTAACTATACCTCCCGATATCGCGATATGCGACAAATGCTTAGGCGAGCTTTTCAATCCTTCCGACAGGAGATATTTATATCCGTTTATCAACTGCACGGACTGCGGTCCTAGATTTACCATATCTAAAGAACTGCCGTACGACAGGGCTTCTACATCTATGGATAAATTTACGATGTGTCCGGAATGTCGAACCGAATATAAAAATCCTTTAAGCAGAAGGTTTCATGCCGAACCTAACGGATGTTTCGTCTGCGGTCCGGAAGTCGAATTTATTTTAAGTTCGGATATATCGAAAATAGATATAAACAACAAAATAAATATCCGCAAAATAACTGCAGAAAGTTTAAACGCCGTAAAATCTTTAGCGGATTTAATCAGGAACGGCGGTATCGCCTGCGTTAAGGGAATAGGCGGTTTCCATTTAATGGCGGATGCCGCAAACGACGACGCCTTGAAATTATTAAGAGAACGCAAGAACAGGCCTAAAAAACCTTTCGCCGTAATGTTTAAAGATATCGAGCAGGCGTCTAAGTATGCATACATAGGCGGTATTTCTGCGGATTTATTGAATTCTAAGGAAAGGCCTGTATGCTTATTGAAAGACATAGGCGGACTCTCCTATTACGTAAACTGCGGACTTAAAGATATAGGCGCTTTTTTGCCTTATGCGCCGCTTCACTATATTTTATTCAGTTTTTTCGGAGGACCCTTGGTTGCGACGTCGGCAAACATAGGCGGAGAACCAATATTAAAAGACAACGAAGAGGTGTTCTTGAAGCTTAAGGGTATTGCGGACGGTTTTTTAATTCATAACAGGGATATTTTAAGAAGATGCGACGATTCAGTGATAAAGGTTAATGAGGATATCCATAAAGATAACGATAGCGCCGCCTCTTATTTTTTTATCAGGCGGTCGAGAGGTTATGTTCCAGAGCCCTTAGGTTTACCTTTTAATTTAAAAAGAAACGTTTTGGCATCCGGAGCGTTTCTTAAGAACGTTTTTGCATTAGCTTACGCCGGAGATGATGCCGGAGCAATCGTACTAAGCCAGCACAACGGCGATTTGGACAATGTCGCCGGGTTTGCTAATTTCAAAAATAATATAGAAGATTTTGAAACGTTTTATAATTTTAAACCGGAAATTATAGTTTACGACGGTCATCCGGCTTACGAAAACACGAAATGGGCTAAAGAATATGCGAAGGAAAGGAATATTAAAGGTATATCTCTCCAGCATCACAGAGCGCACGTTATCTCATGTATGGCTGAAAACGGGCTTGGATTAAACGAAGAAGTTTTCGGCGTCGCTTTCGACGGAACAGGCTACGGAGACGACGGGACTATTTGGGGAGGGGAATTCTTTAAAGGGAAATATAATAATTTAAAAAGAATAGGCAGTTTTAAAAAATTGAGGCTTATCGGCGGGGAAAAGGCGGTTAAGTCGCCAAGAAGGGTTCTCTTAGACATTCTGTTCGATATTTTATTGAAAAGCGGCGGCGGTATTTCGCATAACGACGGCAACTGTATTTCCCGTTTAACAGGTTTTTCGGGAAATGAAACAGAAATATTTTATAAAATGCGGGAAAACGGATTGAATTCTCCGCTAACATCTTCATGCGGGAGAATTTTCGACGCCGTTTCATGTTTATGCGGATTTAAAGGAAACATAACGTACGAAGGGGAGGCGGCGGTTTATTTAGAAAATCTGTGCAGCGAATACGAAAATAAAAGAGGCGAAAGACAGGTTAATTTAATAAGCGAAAAAGACTGTTTTAAATATGAAATACGGTATGAAGAAGAACAGGATTTTTTTACGGTCGATTATAATCCTATGTTTAAAGATATTATTGGGATTATTCTCGATAACGAGATGCCTGACGCCGCCGGTTTTATAGCAGAGACGTTTATAAATACTCTTGCGGCTATTATACTGGATGCATCGTTAAAGTCAGGATGCAAAAACGTCTGCATGAGCGGTGGAGTGTTTCAGAATGCTTTGCTCAAGAATAAAGCGGCTCTTATTCTTAAAAAAAACGGTTTTAATGTTTATTTAAACGAAAAAATACCTGCTAACGACGGCGGAATTGCATTCGGTCAGGCGGTTTACGGCGGGATTATAGACAAAATGCACTAAATCCCGGCGTATTCGGGGTTAATATACCAGTTTATGCCGAGCGGTTTTATTTCTTCCAAAACTAATTTTTCGAGCGCGGGCATAGCTTTTTTTAGAGGCTCAGAAATATCTGTTCCAACGCCGGTGCAGTCCTCCGGAGATATTGCAAAAAACGTTATTTTAGGATTATGCCCCTGCAGTCCGCACATAGTAATTACGTCGATAAATTCGACGTCGTGCGCCGTTTTTTTCATTAAATTCACAGGAAGATTCTCCGCATCGAATTTAAATATGCTGCCCGGTTTCTCATCCGTTTTAACGGCATCTACGACTATAATATCGTCAAGGCAGAATATATCGTCCAAAAGTCCGTATCCGAGAGTGCTTCCGTCTATTAATCTTATATCACCGTTAAAAATATATTTTTTTCTTAATAAATCTATAAAATGAACTCCCAGCCCTTCGTCTTTTAATATCAGGTTGCCTATTCCTATAATTCCCGTCATATAAATGTAAGTTATTATGATAATGCGCAATCATTTAGTTTCCGATTTATTTCTCATATATTTATACCCGCCGAAGGGTATAAGAATATCGCCTTCCTTCCACATTACGGAACGCCAGACTTCTA
>JAKAKF010000114.1 GCA_021813595.1 bacterium | reverse complement strand
TATGGAAATTAAGGCGGAAATTACGTTTATCCACATAATAGATATTCAGGCTCTGCAGAATATAGGCGATTTATCCGGCGGCGGAATAAACGATATCAACCTTCTTATAGAAGAAGAAAAACCGGTCCTGAGCAAACTTAAGGATGAGTGCGATAAAAAAGGCATCAAAGTTAAAACAATACTGACTCACGGAGAACCTGTAAGCGTTATCCTGGAAACAATAAAAGAAGGCGGCCACGACCTTATAATTATGGGAACTCACGGAAAAACAGGCTTGACAAGATTAGTTCTGGGCTCTATAGCGGAAAACGTGGTAAGAAAATCCGATATTCCGGTTTTATTGTACCACTGCAAAAAATGCTGATTAATTAATAAAAATATGCGAATCGCAAATCCCGGTTTATAATCTCAAAAAGTTTATAAATCGGGATTATTCTTTTGAATATCCTTCCATGACTTTTCCTAAGAATACGGCTTCCGGAACCGCCCCGACTACTTCGGCGGATTCGTTGAATAAGGTTTTAGGAACGCTAAAAACCGAATACCTGTCGGAAAGATTGGGAAATTCCTGAATTTCTATAACGTCCGAAGTAATATTGTCGTTTACTATTGCAAAATTGTGTGCAAGAACCGCCGCCGGCGGACAATGAGGTCAGGTAGGAGTTACAAACACCTGAATATTTAAAGGTTTTACAATTTCTTTAAGCGTTTCCAAGGTTTTTTCGGAAAGACCGGTTTCTTTAGTAGAAACGTTGATTATTGCATGAACCAGCGTCATAAATTCATGGCCCGCCGGCATACCGTAATAACGGACGCCGTAATCCCTGTCTCCTTCTATAGCGATGGCCGGAGTTCTTTTTATTCCGTACTGCTTTACCTTGTCCGCATCTTTGTCGAAATCGTATTCTTCGAAGCTTATTTTATCACTTAAACCAGATACCTCAAGCAGTATATCTTTCGCTTCCTTGCAATAAAGACAGCCGTCTTCCGATTTAAAAAATACAATCTTAATATTGTTCTTAAGCTTATCTTTGAAATCTTTTTTTAAAAATTCGGCATCCTGTTCGCTCAACAGAGGCATATTTTTATCCTTTTTTATAATTTTAACAATTTTTCTTTTTTTTATTATATAATAATTTATAGATAATTTTCAACAAAAATTAAATGGATTAAATAAATTATATTTAAAAAGGATGCAGCCTAAACTTCATAATTATTGCATAGACAAGACATTTGAACTTCTATATAACGACTCCAGAACCGGGGCTTTAAATACTATTTTCGACCCGCGCATTTCGGCGGTAGGACCCGAGGAACGGATTAAGCTGATGCATCACGGCTCTTATATAATCGACAGGCTGGCGATAAAAAAATTAAGGATTCACTGGTTCGGAGGGCATTATCTTTATCCTCATTCCCATGCCGGCTATATAAGAGGGTTCTCCGATGCCGGCACAAAATGTTTTCAGCTGTTTAATATAGCCGTAAAAGATTGGGAATACGGCAGGTATAAAAAATCCCTTATCGCCCTTGGCGGAGCGGTTCATCTCGTTCAGGATTTATGCATTCCTTTTCATACTACAAATCTCGCCCTTAAAAAGCATATACTCTTCGAAAGATGGATGTCCTCCCATTATTTAGAAGTAGATTTAAAATTAGAGCGCGGCGTATACAAATTTAAATCGTTAAAGGGCCACTACAGGGATACGCATCCTTTTGGATGGGTAGATTACAATGCCCATAATTCTTCCTTGTTTCTTCCGGAATTGCTGTACGCAAAAACTAAAGCTGAATATTTCGGCGCTATGAATAGAATTTTACCGGAAGCCATAAAAACTTCCGCCGGTTTTCTCGAGTTGTTTGCTCAAAAAGTTTCTAAAGCATGAAGAAAACTCAGGCAACATCTTTTTTCTCTAAGCAGCCCATATGGGAGGCTTTTATTTCCGGCCACGGCGGCAATATTTTGCGGTACGGATATAAAAGCGGCATAATAGACTTTTCCGCGAATATCAATCCTATAGGATTAAGTAAAAAGGCGGTAAAAATTTTAAAAGATTTAGGCCGCTTAAAATACTTTACCGAAAATTATCCCGAAATACTGCCCGAATCGTTTATTCAGGCTTTATCCGATTACCACGGCATAGATAAAAAATACATTTTCCCCGGAGCAGGAGCCTCCGACCTTATTTTTAATATAGTCAATATTCTAAATCCGAACAATATTATTATAGTCGAGCCTTCTTTTTCCGAGTACGAAAGAGCGGCTGTCCAGCGCGCCGGAAAGTCTAAAATAATTCATATAAATACATATTTTTCGGAAAATTTCGAACTTAAAGGAAAGAGCCTCTCGAAGCTTTTGGAAAATATCAAAAAGCTCGATAAAAACGATTTAATTTTTATCGCAAGCCCGTCTAACCCCGCAGGAGCGGTGACTTTTGCAGATACGGTAACAGAAATCTTAAAACCGATAAAAACAAAAAATGCATTCCTGATTTTAGACGAATCGTTTATGGATTTTTGCGAAGAATTTTCATCGAAACCGTTTATCGGAAGCGGCGAAAAATTCGATAATTTAATAATAATTAGGTCTATGACGAAGTTTTTCGCTATGCCGGGCCAGAGATTGGGTTATATTTTCGCAAATAATAAAATTATAACAAAATTTGCCTGTTCCTTGCCGCCGTGGAAAGTATCTTCTTTAGCCGCGGAAATTGCTTCGGCATCCTTAAAAGATAAAGATTATATTTTAAAATCGCGTAATTTACTTTACGAATTAAAAAAAAGCCTTAACGAAAAGCTTAAAAAATTAAAAAATTTTGAAATAATACCCGGCGCGGCAAACTTTTTCTTAATAAAAATAAAAAACTGCGGATTTAACGCCGAAGATTTAAAAAACTATTTGCTTAAATCAGGTATTCTTATCAGATATTGCGGAGACTACCGCGGACTGGACGGTAAATATTTCAGAATAGCGGTCAGAAAAAAATCCGACAACGATTATTTAATACGAAAATTAAAAGATTTTGAAGCGGAAAACGAATAAAAATTATATTGCCGGATTAAAACAATAAATCAGCTGTGGAAATAATCGTAAATATTTTTTGCGGTCTTTCTGCTTACGCCCTTAACGGCCGCTAATTCCTCCGGGGACGCTTTTTTTATATTTTCCACGCTGCCGAGGCTCTTAATAAGACTGCCGTAAATTATCTTCCCTACGCCGCCGATATTCAACAATTCGGAAGTAACCAAAGATTTAGCCTTGATTTTTGAAAAATACGACACGGCAAATCTGTGCGCTTCGTCCCTTAACCGCATAAGCATAAAAATTTCTTCTTTGTTTTTTCCGAAATTAATCTCGTTCTTCCTGTTCGGAAGATAAATTTTATCCGTTTCGTTATTTTTTATATGTTTTCTCTCATCTTTTGTTTTTGCGATTGCGATAACGGCCGGCATATTTTCAGCGCTTATTTTTGCGGTTTCCCTAAATTCTTTAGCCGCCTTTACTAGAACGTTAAGCTGTCCTTTCCCGCCGTCAACCATAATAACGTCCGGCAGAGGGTCTTTTCCGTCTGCCGCATTCTTAAAGCGCCTGCTTAAAGCTTCGTACATCATTGCATAATCGTCGGGGGTATTTTTCGATTTTATCCTGTAACGCCTATATAAAGATGCATCTTTTTCTCCGTGCCTAAAAACCCCTTTTGATGCGACGGCATATGTTCCTGAAATATTTGATATGTCGAAACATTCTATGATTTCGGGAATTTTATTTAACCGCAGGATATTTTTTAAATTATTCAGCCTTTTAAAGACCGCGGCTCCGTATTCTTTTTCTTCGCCGGCGGGATTCGACTCTTCCGTTTTTCCTGCGTTTCCTATGTTTTCTACCGCCCTGCAGCCGCCAACTTTCTCGAAAAAATTCTTTTTTGCATTTTCTATAGCCATAGCCGAGGCGTTTTCGTATTTATTTTTGTTTTTTACGGCGCTTTCCGCATCTAAAATCTTAACTTTTTTGGAAGAAAACTGCTTGATATATCCGGCAAGGCTCTTTTTATCCTCGTCTTCTATTCTTGCGGGTATAAATATCTCGTCCGGAATATTAGCGCCCGTTTCTAAATTTTTGGCGTAATACCTGTTTAAAAAAGCGGAAAGCATTTCGCTTTCGTTTAAATATATATTCTTAAAAAAGAAATTCTCTGTTCCGGTAACCCTGCCGTTCCTTATGACAAGAACTACGACGTCTAATTTGTCGCTTTGCGAGTAAAATCCTATAACGTCTATATCTTTTTCTTCCTTAAGCACTACGGCCTGTTTTTCGTTTATCGTTATTATTGCGTTGATTTTATCCCTCAATTTTATTGCGGCCTCAAAATTCAATTCTTTAACGTAAGCGTCCATCGACTGCTTCATTGCTTTTATCAACTGCCTGTTTTTTCCGTTCAACAGAAGCCTTATGCCTTCGATAGATTTTTTATAAGCCTCTATATCGGCATATCCGCAGCAGGGAGCGGAACACCTTTTTATCTGGTAATAAAGGCACGGTTTTTTCCGGGCCGCATAAGAATTGAATTTATTATCTGTGCACGTCCTCATTTTAAATATCCCGTTTATAGTCTTAATCGTTTCGTTTACGGCAAAAGCGCTTGAATACGGACCGAAATATTCGCCGTCGCCT
>JAKAKF010000172.1 GCA_021813595.1 bacterium | reverse complement strand
GGTTTATATGGAATCGAGATACAATATGTATAACGCGATGAAATATTCCGCCGGCGTAATCACAGACGCCGCAAAAGAATTTAAGGATATGTTCGGCAGATTTTACGGAGGATTGACGGACGCTTATAAAATGGACGACGCTCAGACCGTAATAGTCGCCATGGGTTCGGTTCTAGGCACTATAAAAGACGTAGTGGACGAGTTAAGGGAATCCGGAAAAAAAATCGGCGTTCTTAAAGTCCGTTCATTCAGGCCGTTTCCCGAAGAAGAAATCGTCAATGCCCTGAAAAACGTTAAAAACGTTATAGTAATAGAAAAGGCTACTTGTCCGGGAAAAGGCGGAATTCTTTCCGTAGAAATAAGAGATTCGCTGTTCAAGCATAAAATCAATACGGTAAACGTAAACGGCTATACTATAGGTCTCGGCGGCAGGGATATTACGCCTAAAAATATAAAAGACCTGGTCGAAAGAGCCGAAAAAGAAGAAAACGTCGACGGCGAATTTATAGGGCTGTCGCAGCAGTATCTATAAGAAACGTCAAGAATTATTAAAGTACCTAATAAATCGGTTTGCGGCAGCGTCGGTTGAGGCTAAAAGCAAAAGCAGACAGAATAAAAATATCAATAAAACAATAAATTAAAAAATAGGAATATAAACCATGCTGACGAAAGAAGAAACTCATAACGAACTTTTTACCATGGGTCATACGGGCTGTTCGGGATGCGCCCAGTCTATGAGCGTAAAGCTTATAATGGAAATTCTCGGCAAGAACACGATAGCGACTAGCGCTACGGGATGCCTTGAGGTCTTTTCGACCCGCTGGCCGGAATCTTCGTGGAAAATTCCGTGGATACATTCTTTATTTGAAAATTCGGCGGCGGTAGCATCGGGAGTAGAAGCCGCGCTTAAATATATGGGTAAAAAAGAAGGAATTACGGTTATTGCCCAAGGCGGAGACGGCGGAACTGCTGATATCGGACTTCAATCTTTAAGCGGAATGTTTGAAAGAAATCATGACGTTTTATATATATGCTACGATAACGGCGCATATATGAATACCGGTTATCAGAGAAGCGGTTTAACGCCTTTAGATGCATATACTACGACCAGTCCTTCGGGAAAGCAGTCGTTCGGAAATAACAGGCCTAAAAAATATATGCCGGAAATTGCGATGGCGCACAGAATTCCGTACACGGCAGTTTCGTCTGCCGGTTACCCTATGGACCTTCAGAAAAAGGTTAAAAAAGCTATGGCTATAAAGGGCGCAAAATATTTACAGGTCGACGTTCCGTGCGTTCCGGGATGGAAATACGAGCCGAAATATTCGGTAAAACTTGCTCAGCTTGCGGTTCAGACCGGACTTTATCCGTTGTTCGAAGCGGAATACGATAAAATAATTTCGGTAAAAAAAATAAGCAAGAAAGTTCCCGTAGAGGAATATCTTAAATTGCAGGGAAGATTTAAACACTTGTTTAAAGACGAAGCCGGCAGGGCAGAAATTGAAAAAATTCAAAAAATAGCTGACGATAATATCGAGCGTTTTGGATTAATGTAATGATTTCCGATAATTCCGATATCCAAAAAAAGATAATCGACGGAAGGCTTATTGCAAAAAATATAGAATCTTCCATATCGGAAAAAGTAATCAAGTTAAAGAAAAACGGTATAGTTCCGGCTATCGCAGTAATATTAGTAGGCGATAATCCGGCTTCCGAAGTTTACGTCCGAAATAAAGATATTGCGGCGAAAAGATGCGGAATATTATCTAAAAAAGATATTTACCCCGCATCTTTAACCGAAAAAGAGCTTTTGAACAAAATCGACGAATTAAACAACGATCCATTAATTCACGGTATTCTGGTACAACTTCCGCTTCCCCCTCACATAGACGAAAAAAAAATAATGGAAGCCATTAATCCTTCCAAAGACGTGGACGGATTTCATCCTTTAAACGTCGGTAAAATTTTCACCGAAAACGCCGCTTTTTATCCCTGCACCCCGTACGGTATATTAAAAATGCTGGATTTTTACGATATTTCCGTTAAAGGAAAAAACTGCGTCATTATAGGACAGAGCAACATTGTCGGCAAGCCTCTTGCCATTATGCTTATGAACAGGTATGCAACCGTTTCTTCTTTAAATATTTTTACCAAAGACGTAAAATCTATAGCTTCTAAAGCCGACGTTTTAATATCGGCTACCGGAAAGGCGCATCTTGTAGACGATGAATACGTAAAAGATGGTGCCGTAGTGATAGACGTAGGCATTTCAAATATAAACGGAAAACTTTGCGGAGACGTAAATTTTGAAAAAGTCGTAAATAAAGTTTCAAAAATAACGCCGGTACCGGGCGGCGTAGGACCGCTGACGGTCGCCGTTTTAATGGAAAATACAGTAAAATCGGCTTCGATGAAATCCGATATTAAATAAAAAGAATTAATAGAAAAGACCTGCAAATATAAACAGAAATTAAGAATATATAAATTATAAATTATAAATTATGATAGTATCTAAACAAAAAGATTTAGACGATATATTAAAAAAAATCAGAGGCTCGGTTTTTATTTTCGGCTGCGGTATATGTTCCGATACTTCCAGAACCGGAGGACCGAAAGAAGTTGAAGCAATGTCGAAAATTTTAACCGACCGGAATATTACCGTCGAAGGAACATACGTTATAGACGCAATGTGCCATATCCAGAAAGTAAGAAAAGCGGTAAGAGATAATAAAGACGTTTTATTTAAAGCGCAGTCCGTTCTGGTTCTTTCATGCGGCAGCGGAGTGCAGTCCGCCGTATCTGCTCTGCCTGAAAATATAAAAGTCGTTTCCGGCGTTGACACAATGTTTCTGGGAAATATCGAAAATCTTTCGTCGCTTAAAGAGATGTGTTCTTTATGCGGCAGCTGCGTGCTAAACGAAACAGGCGGAATATGCCCCGTAACCCTCTGCCCTAAAGGCCTGCTGAACGGACCTTGCGGCGGCATGAAAAATTATAAATGCGAAATAGACGAAAGCATGGATTGCGCTTGGGTAAGAATATACGAAAGGTCGATAGTCCAAAACACGCTCGAAGATATCAAAAAAACGGCAAAGCCTAAAGACTATTCGGTTAAAAAACCCGCCGCTACGCTTAAATTTACCGGTTCGCATAAATAAAATATAACTAATCTCGCTTTAATATTAATAATATAAAAATAAAAGGGACGGAATTTTTTATGAAAAGTTTTAACGTAAAAGCGCCGGATTATATTTATAAAATAAATCCTTACATTCCGGGAAAACCCATAGAAGAAGTCGAAAGAGAAAAAGGGATTAAAAATATAGTCAAACTTGCGTCGAACGAAAACCCGCTCGGTCCTTCTCCTTTGGCTTTAAAAGCAATTAAGTCCGCGCTTAAAAACTTAAACAGATATCCCGACGGTTCCGGTTTTTATTTAAAACAGGAATTAGTTAAATTTTTTTCTAACTGCGGCAAGCTTGCTTCCGAAAATTTTATACTGGGAAACGGTTCAAACGAACTTATAGATATCGCGGTCAGGACGTTTTGCGAAAGAGACGAAAATATAGTATCGCCTTTTCCGTCTTTCGTGGCGTATTATCTTGCCGGCGAACAGCTTGGAATAAAATTAAAAATAAGCAAACTAAAAGATTACGCTCTCGATTTAGACGATATGTATAAACTTATCGACGCAAAAACAAAAGTAGTTTTTATATCTAACCCTAATAATCCTACCGGAACGTTTTATTCTAACGATAAAATTATAAATTTTATAAAAAAGATTAAAGACGACGTTTTAATCATAGTCGATGAAGCGTACATAGAATATATAGGCAGGTCTCTTGCCGAAGACGTAAGCGTATCCGATTTTCCCAACGTTTTGATTCTTCGCACTTTTTCCAAGGTTTACGGACTTGCCGGACTAAGGATAGGCTACGGAATAGGGCATAAAGATTTAATTTCGCTAATGGACAGGGTAAGAGAGCCTTTTAACGTAAATTCTCTTTCTTTGGCCGCAGCCGCGGCGGCTTTAAACGATGCAGAATATCTAAAAAAAGTTATAACGACCAACGAAACCGAAAAGAAATATCTTTACGGCGAATTTAAAAAAGCCGGATTAGAGTTCATCGAAACCGGAGCGAATTTTATACTCGTGAAATTAAAAGGGCGAAAAGCCGCCGAAACGGCGGAAAAATTTTTGGAAGCGGGCGTTATAATAAGACCTATGGACAGATTCGGCTATGCCGATATGGTTAGAATTACCATAGGGACGCACAAAGAAAACGTTAAACTCGTTAAAGCATTGAAATAAATTTTACAATTATTTCAATATAAGATAAAATATATGCTATCGGAGGTTGTCTGTATGGGTAAAATAAAATTTGTTTATTGGCAGGATGAAAATTTTTGGCTCGGTTATCTATATGAATATCCGGATTATATTACGCAGGGGGAATCTTTCGACGAATTAAAAGAGAATCTTAAGGATATTTATAACGATATAATATCAAATGCCGTTCCTTATGTAAGAAAAATTGCCGAAATGGAAGTTGCATGAAAAGAAAGGAATTAATAAAGCAACTTGAAGATGCAGGTTGCACTTTAATTAGGCATTGAGGAAAACATGATTGGTTTCAAAATATAAACACAAAAGTAGTTCAACCGGTACCAAGGCATAATGAAATAAA
>JAKAKF010000047.1 GCA_021813595.1 bacterium | reverse complement strand
TTATAGGGCTTTTTGGTAAAGGTTAAAATTTATAAATAAAAAATCAATAACTGCTGTCGTCCATTTTTACCTTTAAGCCAAACTTTTTATATGCGTAAATTGCATATATTAAAACCAGCGGCAAACCGATAATAGTCGCTATTAGCATAACTAAAAGCGTTAGATGGTTTGAAGCCGAATTATATATATTTAAACTGTATTTTGTATTAATTGAAGATGGAACTATATTCGGAAATATGCCGACGGCTAAACTTGCAACAGCGCCGATAATAGCAACGATAGAATATGCAAACGGCTTTATATCGCTTGAAGACCCTGCCGTCAGTATAACTCCTATAGCCCCTATAAGCATTATAACCGGAACGAGGTCGCCTATTACGCCGAAACTGTTGCCGAGAAGCCTTGGAGCAAATATCGGCGAAATTATTAAAAACAGCAAAGTAACGATTATAAAGGCTACGGCAAATCCTTTAGCGAAAGCCCTTGCTCTCTGCTGAACATCTCCTTCGGTTTTCATAATTAAATATGTAGAGCCGTGCATTAAAAACATGGAAAGAGATATAAGACCGCCTACCAATCCAAAAATATTTAAGAGGCTGAAAAGCGACTGATAATCGATATGCTCTTTATTTAGCGGAATTCCCATTAAAATATTTGCTATAGCCACGCCGAGCAGTAAGGCAATGCCGAGACCCGTTACGGTAATATCCGCATCCCAAAAGTTTCTCCATTTAGCGCTTTCAACCTTGCTTCTAAATTCAAAAGAAACCGCCCTGAATATTATCAGCCAGACGACTAACATCATTGCAAGATAGAATCCGCTGAAAATCGACGCATAAACTAACGGAAAAGCCGCAAAAACCGCTCCGCCTCCAAGTATAAGCCATACCTGGTTTCCGTCCCAAACAGGACCTATTGCGTTAATAACGTATCTTTTTTCTTCATCGTTTTTAGCTATGAAATTTAAAAGTCCGCCCACGCCGTAATCGAATCCGTCCATAACCGACCAACCCAAAATTATAACGGCAACAAGAATAAACCATAATATATTTAAGTTCATGATAATGACACCTCCTGATTATTTTAATTTGCTGCCTTTGCAGATTCGCCGGCAAGTTCGTCTTTTCCTTGAGATCTTTCCTTTAATTCTCTTTTAAACAGATAAACCGCAAAAGAAGCCAAGGTTATATAAATTAAAACAAACATTACGACAGATAAACCTAAGTCTAAAACGTTTACGTTCTTAGAAACCGAATCAACGGTTGTCAAAAGACCGTAAACCGTAAACGGCTGTCTTCCTATTTCTGTCGTAAACCAACCTAATTCGATTGCTATTAACGGCAAAAACGTAGAAAACCACAATAATTTTAACATCTTAGGACTGTCGAACAGTTTATCTTTGAGCAAAAGATATAGAGCTATAAGCATAACTAACGCAAAATAAAATCCAAAATACATCATTATATGAAACGACCAAAACACTATCCATACGGGCGGAAACATTGCAAGAGTCAGTTTAGTGTGATCTAATTTTGAATCTTTTTTATTAATATATCTTATAGCCGCATTTAAACCCATAACTTTTGCGGCCGGATTTAAATATGAAAGCATGCTCAACATACTCGGTATTCCGATTTGCGGTCCGTTAGATTCCGTTGCATTGTTAGGCAGGGCAAAAAGCGTTTCCGGCGCATATTTCTGCGAATGCCAGAGGGCTTCCATCATTGCCAGCTTGGTCGGCTGGTATTTTACCACTTCTCTTGCTCCGATATCTCCGACTATAATCTGTCCGCAGGCAACTATTACGCCGACTATAACGGCTACTTTTAAAGCCTTCCTCATTACCATGTCTTTATTGTTTTTAATTAAAAACCATGCCGCAACGCCCGCCATAAAAAAAGCTGAATATTCCCATGCGCCCATTATGACATGAGTAAATTCCGACGGAAAATAAGGATTAAATACCATCTGCCAGAAGTTTGTCATCTTAGGTATTCCGTTTGAACCTATTTTGTAGCCTGCCGGCGTCTGCATCCATGAATTTGCTACTAATATCCATACTCCGGACAAAGTAGAACCGAATGCGACAAGTATGGTAGATACCCAGTGGGCTTTAGCCGAAAGCCTGTTCCATCCGAGAAGCATAACGCCCACGAAAATAGATTCCATAAAAAAAGCAAACAGCCCTTCTATTGCAAGAGGAGAACCGAATATAGCCCCTACAAAAGACGAATACTGCGCCCAGTTCGTTCCGAACTGAAATTCCATAACAATTCCCGATGCAACGCCTACGACAAAGTTAATTGCGAATAATTTTGCAAAAAAACGGGTAATTCTTAAATACTCCTGATCTTTGGTAAAAACATAAGTTCCTTCGGTTATTACTAAAAGCAAGCCCAAACCGATAGTTAAGGGCGGGTAAAGAAAGTGGAAAAAGGCCGTCATTCCAAACTGGATACGCGCCAGTAATAAAGCTGTACTATCCATAAAGCACCCCTTAAAGTTAGAAAAAAATTAAATTAAAATTAAATAAGAACAAATCTAAAACAAAACACGACATCAAAAACAATTAAAATAAAATTAAATAAATTATATATTTTATCAATCAATAAAAATTTAATATTATTTAATTAAATTTTATCTCATAATTTAAAATTGTCAAAAAAATAATCAGGATAAATTTAATCCTATTTATCTTATTTATACCACATGTAAAAAATTTGTCAAGAAAAAATTTAAAAGATGTTAAAATTATTTGATTTTAACTTATTAATGGGCTTCCGCCCAGTTTTTTGCGGTGCCGATATTTACGGACAGCGGAACGCCTGACAGAAGATTTTGATCGGTCATTAGGGGAGTGATAACTTTTGCAAAGTTTTTTACTATTGATTCTTCTACTTCGAATATCAGTTCGTCGTGAACCTGTAGGAGCATTGTTGCGGAGTTTTTTAGAATTTCGTCGTTTTGAATGTATTTATAAATATTTACCATGGCAATTTTAATTATATCGGCGGCGGTTCCTTGAATAGGAGCATTGATCGCCGCTCTTTCCGAAAACGAAGATAAATTTCTTATTCCGGAATTTATGTTTTCTATATAGCATTTTCTTCCGAAAGCCGTTCTGACGAATCCGTTTGTCTTTGCCTCTTTGACCGTCTTTTCCATATATTCTTTGATAGCGGGATGGTTTTTAAAATATAAATTTATATAAAGCCTTGCCTCTTCGGCGGAAATACCGAGTTCTTTGGATAAGCCGAAAGGGCTCATGCCGTAAATTATTCCAAAATTAATCACTTTTGCCTTTCTCCTCATATCTTTATCGACGGCATCGACGCCGACCCCGAAAATTTCCCCCGCAGTTTTTGCGTGAATATCTTCGTTATTTTTAAAACTTTCGATTAAGGCTTTATCCTCTGAGATAGATGCCATTACCCTTAAATCAATCTGGGAATAATCCGCAGAAAGAAGCATACAGCCGTCTTTAGCTATAAAAGAGCGCCTTATTTTAATCCCTTCTTCTCCCGAAACGGGAATATTTTGAAGATTTGGGCTCTGGCTTGCAAGCCTTCCGGTAGAAGTAGTTATTTGAGAAAAAGAAGTGTGAACCCTGTCGTTTCTGTCCATTTCCCTTAAAAGCACGTCGACGAAAGATGTTTTAAGCTTAACCTTGTTCCTGTAAGATATTAAACTGTCCAAAAATAAAAGATAATCTCTTAAGGTTTTATCTTCATTGCCGTTTCCGAGAAGTATTTCAAATTCTGCTTTTAACGTCTGAAGAACTTCTATATCGGTGCTGTTTTTTTTGACGCGCTTAAAGTTCATTTCGTCGAACATAATTGCGCTAAGCTGTTTAGGCGAATTAATATTAAATTCTCTGCCTGCGATTTTATGTATTATTCCGGTAAGTTTTTTTGAGTCGGAATCTAATGATGCCGATAAAGACATAAGCATATCTTTATCTACTTTAAATCCAGCTTTTTCCATTTCGAAAAGGACCGCCGAAAGCGGCATATCGACTTCTTTGAACAGGCGTTTTAAAGCATCGTCGGTTTCTATTTCGGTTTTCAAAATTTTATACAATCGATAGACCGTAAGGGCATAATTGTTTGATTCTTCAGATTTTAACGGCTTAAGCTTTTCTTGAAATTCCGCTTCGATATCTTCGAAAGTGTGTTTGTGTTTTATAGGATTCAAAAGATAGGATGCTATTTTTATATCGAAATGAAGTCCGTTGAATTCGATTCCGTTATTTTCCAAAAACAGTTTTGCGGCATTAAGTCCGCACCCTATTTTTAAAACGGAACCGTCTTTCAATAAATCCTTTAAACGTTTGCCGTCATAAATATCTTTAAGCCCGTAAGATACAGGTCCTGTTTCTTTAGAATAAATATATATGGGATTTGATTCGTCGTCGAATAATTCTTTCTTTTTTTCGGTAAAATCGACGTAAATAGAAAGAAATCCACCGTCTTCGGAAAAATTTTTAGAAACTGCTTGGATAGTATTCTCGGTATCTTTCGTATCTTTAGCCGACTCTTCCGCTTTATTATCTTCGACTCCTAAATCTTTTATAAGCGAATTAAATTCAAGCTCTTTAAAAACTTTATAAAGACCGGCCTTGTTTTTTTCTTTTAAAGCAAAATCTTCAATGACATTAAATACTTTACTATTTTCCAAAGATTTTCCCGAACCGGGAATAAAATACGCTTCATTTAAGCTAATATCTTCATAGAAAGATGCAAGCTCTAAACTTTTATAAGCATCTTCTTTGTATATTAATAAAAGTTCTTTAAGCTTAGGCTTCTTAATATTATCTATGTTTTTATAAATGCCGTCTAAATTTTTATATTCTTTAATAAGCGCAAATGCAGTTTTCTCGCCAATCCCTTTAATTCCTGGTATATTATCCGACGCATCTCCCATAAGCGCCAAAACATATCTGTATTCTTCCGGCTTGATTCCGTTTTCTTCCTCAAAAATATTTTTTGTGATAATTTTATTTTTAAGGGCATCGTACATAAAAACTTTATCGGAGAGCAGTTGTTTAAGGTCTTTATCGCTGCTAACTATACAGATAGACGCATCGCCGCCTTCAAAGTTTTTTACCGTTCGGGCTATTAAATCGTCCGCCTCGTATCCGTTAAGCTTAAACGTTTCAAACCCCAGCAGATAAGAAATATCGGTTAGGTAATCGACCTGCGAAACCAAATCTTCGGGCATTCCTTTTCTATTGGCTTTATAAGCCTCGTACGACTGCTTCCTGAAACTTTCTTTGGAATCGAACAGGCATGCGCCGTATTTTATATCCGCTTCTTTAATTAGCTTCATAAGCATCCTGGTATATCCCAAAGCGGCGCCTGTAGGTTTTCCTTTTGAATTTGTAAGCGGAGGAAGGGCATAAAATGCCCTGTAAAAATAGGAACTGGAATCTATCAAAAAAAGATCGGCTTTAATGCTGTCTTTTTCCATGTTTTTTATTTATTTCTTGGAACGTCTATTACGTGGGTAAAGGCAAATCTATCGCCGAGCCTGTCGCCTTCCGGACTTTTCATAATAAAATATATTTCCGCCGCATATATAATAGCGCCGATTACGACCAATAAAAAATACCCTACTAAAGGTATAAAAGAAAAAAGCAGGGGTACGGCAATAAAAGAATTTCTTATAATGGATTCTTTAAACTCCGGCTGTTTATTATCTATGCCGGTCGTAACTTTTAATCCTATCAGCCTTTTGCCTAAGCTAGCCCCGTCAAAAAAGCCGTCGGCAATCAGCAGATAAAGAACTCCTGCCAGATAACCGTAAGGATAAAACATCTCGCTTAAAAAACCGAATATCAGCAAATCTATAGTCTTTGCGATAAATCTGTGAAGGACGTTTGCTTTTTTATTCATAAATCAATTTATTATAGTAATTATTTATCGCCGATTAAAGCGCTTCTTCCTCTTAGCGGTTCGTAAATACAGTAAGGCTCTTCTTCCATATAATCTCCTTTTTCGTAATAAGCTCTTGCCCTGCAGCCTTCACAGACTTTTTTATATTCGCATATACCGCATTTGCCCTTTAAAAGTCCCGTATCCCTTAAATTTAAAAATACCTCGGAACCATTCCATATCTCTTCGGCAGACTGCTTTGTAACGTCTCCCGCCTGAACGGGAAGATATCCGCACGGCTGGACTATTCCCTTTCTCGATATAAACATCACTCCGCTTCCGGCAAGGCATCCTTTGGTAACTGCATTCATTCCGTGCGTTTCAGGAGTTATAGTTATGCCTGCGTCTTTTGCCTTTTTATGCATAATTCTAAAAAAATGAGGCGCGCAGGTCGCTTTTAATTCTATTTTACCTCTAAACTCCATAGTCTTGTCGTAAAACCAGGAAAGTATATCTTCATATTTCTGCTTATCGAGCATCTGGGAATCGGCAATTTGAACTCCGCAACCTACCGGCACAAGCATAAATATATGCAGGGCTTTTAAATTGTTTTTAATAGCTAATTCAAGTATATCCGGTACTTCGTCTTCATTATGCCTTGCTATAGTCGTGTTTACCTGAACTTCTATGCCTTCTTTCTGCAGATTTTTAATTCCGTTAAAAGCGCTCTCGAAAGAACCCGGTATCATCCTGAATGAATCGTGGGTTTTGGCGTTTGAACCGTCAAGACTTATAGAGACTCTTTTAATACCGCTTCCTATAATCCGCTTTGCAACTTTTTCGTCGACTAAAGTTCCGTTGGTGGCAAGCGCCACTCTTAAGCCTTTTTTAGTCGCATATTCGGCTATATCGAAAATATCTTCCCTGTAAAGCGGCTCGCCTCCCGTTAAAATAAGTATCGGACTGCTGAACTTGCATAAATCGTCTATGACGCTGAAACATTTTTCCGTCGAAAGTTCGTCTTCCTGTCTTTCCATCTGCGCTTCCGCCCTGCAGTGAACGCATTTAAGGTTGCATCTTGCGGTAAGCTCCCAGAAAACCAATCTTAGTTCGTTTTTTTTGGGCATTGCTCCGCCGTGCGTCATGCCTGCCGGATGACCATGCGGATTAGACATATGGTTATTTTGCATCGTGTATCTCCTCTTCGGTCAAATAGCAGGCCGGATCCGGCGACCATAAGTCGTCTTCTTTCGCTTCGGACCTTACTCTGAAATTTCCGTTGCATATATCGAGCCATTTACAGGTTTTACATTTTCCTTTTACGTATTCTTTTTTGTTTTTAAGCTGTTTCATTAAAGGATTTGAGGTGTCCGTCCATATTTCGCTGAATTTTCTTTCCTTCACGTTTCCGAAAGAATAGTGCCTCCAAAACTGGTCGGCATAAACTTCGCCGTCCCAGCTGACGCATCCTATGCCTACTCCGGAACTGTTTCCGCCGTTCATTTTAAGCAGGCTCATAACGTTTGCGGCTTCTTCGGTTTTGCCTTCTTTTAAAAGTTTTAAATAAATATAAGGACCGTCGGCATGGTTGTCCACCGTGAGGACTTCTTTTTGATTGTCCCTTGAATAAATCTCTTTGGTCAGTTCAAGTATGGTATCTACCGTCTGCCTCGTCTCTTCATGCGTTAAGTCCTCTTCCATAAGCTTTGTTCCTCTTCCCGCATAAACAAGATGATAAAAACAGATTCTCGGAATATTTTCTTCTTCCATGAGTTTAAAAATTCCGGGTATTTCCTCTGCATTTCTTTTGTTTATCGTAAACCTGAGTCCCACCTTAATGCCCGCTTCCTTAGCATAATTTATACCTTCTATCGCTTCCCTGAAAGCGCCCTTTTTGCCCCTGAACTTGTCGTGAACCGGTTCTAAACCGTCTAAGCTTACGCCAACGTAAGATAATCCGACTTTTTTTAATTCTTTTGCCAGTTCTCTCGTAATAAGCGTTCCGTTGGTCGAAATAACCGCTCTCATTCCTTTAGACTTTGCATAAAAACACAAGTCTAAAAAATTGGGGTGCATCAAAGGTTCTCCGCCTGAAAAAAGCATAACCGGAGAGCCGAAAGCGGATATATCGTCTATAAAAGCTTTTCCTTCTTCAAGAGTAAGCTCGTTGTTGTATTGAAGGTTTTTAGACTGCGAATAGCAGTGAACGCAGTTTAAATTGCAAGTTCTCGTCATGTTCCATACTATAACGGGTTTTTTATCTTCCGAAAACTGCAAAAGATGCGAAGGAAGTTTGCTAGACATGCGCCCGTATCTGAGTGCGTCCGAGGCGTGAACCCCTCCGCAGTAAAGTTTTGAAATTCCTATCATTTATATCTTCTCCTTTAGTTTTTTTTATCTTTTTTATAATAACCTAATATTCCGTCTATAAGCGAATCTATATTAACGTCTTTAGATATTATATCAGATTTTATGCCAAATCCCAACGCATATTCGGCCGTTTTGTTTCCTATGCTTGCAAACTTAACGCCTGAAGAAACGACTTTTTTCAAAAGATTTTCGTCGATATCTTTTAAAGCGTTTGCAAAATTTTCTACGGTGGAATAGCTTGTAAAAGTAACCAGAATATTTTTTAAATCTAAATTATCCGGCAGACCTATATTTTTGCCTGTTTTTTTTAGGGAAACAAAAACTTCTTTTATAGCTTCTTTAGACTCTTCCGGCACTACGGTTTCATAAACGGGCAAATTTTCGACATGGGCTCCCTTAGAAGCAAGAAATTCCGGAAGGTCTTTATTGATTTTTAAAGCCTGCGGAAAAAGAATCTTTTTATCTTTAATATTGACGTCCTTTAAGACATCTATTATTCCGGTCTGGGAAGGCTCGGACGGAATTATATCGGGAATTACGCCGTATTTTAAAAGCTCCGTTGAGGAAACTTTGCCTACCGAAATAATTTTTTTACCTGAAAACGCTCTTGTATCCATTCCTTTTGAAAAAAAACGGCCGAAAAATCCCGAAACTGCATTTGCGCTGGTAAAAATTAAATAATCGTACTGTTTAATATTGCCTATAACTTTATCGATTTTAGTTTCATCTATATTTTTACTTTCTTTCATTATTTTTATAAGAGGAAGATTTATTACGAATGCGCCGAGCTTCTTAAGTTTTCCCGACAGCGTTCCCGATTGCCCCTCGCCTCTGGTAACTATAACGCTTAAACCGCTTAACTGCCTCGTTTCGAACCAGTTCAGCGTATTTCTTAATTTTACTACGTTGCCCACGATTAATATCATCGGACTTTTTAATCCTTTTTTTTCTACCTCTTCGGCTATAGTGCTTAAAGTGCCTACAGCGGCTTTCTGGTTTAAGGTAGTTCCTTCCTGAATAACCGCGCAGGGTGTATCTTTATCTTTTCCTGCTTCTATTAAATTTTTAGTATTGGAATCTAAATTTTTATAACCCATTAATATGACGATAGTATCGGCTCCCGCTAATCCTTTCCAATTTATCGTGCTTTTTTCCTTATGCTCCCCCTCATGTCCCGTAACAATAGCTACCGTAGAAGCGTAATCTCTGTGGGTCAACGGTATTCCCGCATAAGCCGGAACGGCAAAGGAAGAAGAAATACCCGGTATTACCTCAAATTCGATATTGTCTTTAAACAGCCTTTCGGCTTCTTCCCCGCCTCTTCCGAAAAGATAAGGGTCGCCTCCTTTAAGCCTTAAAACGACGCTGTTGTTTTTAGCTTTTTCTGCAAGAAGTTCGTTGATGGAATATTGAGGAAGAGTGTGGTTTGAAGATCTTTTGCCGGCATAAATTATTTCGCATCCTTCTTTTGCAAAAGATAAAATTTCCTCGGAAATAAGGCTGTCGTAAATTATTACGTCGGCTTCACATAGAATTCTTTTGGTTTTAAGCGTAAGCAGTTCGGGATCTCCGGGGCCGGCTCCCGCAAGATAAACTTTACCGGTTTTTTTTACTTCTTTAGTCTTCATATGATTTTAAATTCCTTTTTAATTTTTAATTTATTATTTTACAGATTATTTTTCCCGAGTATTCCAATAGCGCCTTTTTCGATAAGCCTTAAGGCTAAAGTATTTCCAGTATTTTCATAATCTTCTTTCTTGCCCTTAAATTCGTCTTCTAAGTATTCCCCTGCGGTATTTGAAACAAAACCTTTTATGTAAATTTCACCGTCTTTAATGTAAGCATATGCGCCTACCGGCGAAGCGCACCCGCAGTCCAATGCTCTAATGCACGCCCTTTCCGCAAAAACCGCCTTAAAAGTGTCTTCGTCGTTTAAAGGTTTCATAACTTCTTTAATATCATTCATGCCTGTTCTATATTCTACTGCGATTACCCCCTGTCCGCACTGGGGTATATATATGGAAGGGTCTAAATAAGCGTCTATACAGGTCTGAAGATTAAGCCTGGCTAATCCTGAAGATGATAAAACTATCGCATCGAAAAAACCTTTTTTAACTTTTTCCAATCTCGTATCTATATTGCCTCTTAAGGGTTCAAATATAAGCCCTTCGGAATATCTGTCCAAAAGAGACCGTCTTCTTAAACTTGAAGTGCCGACGATCGCGCCTTTTTTTAAAAGTCCGGTTAAATCTTGGATATAACCCGTTAAAAGCGATTGCGGTTTTTCCTTAAGTATTATGCAGTCGCTTGGATCGTCTCTTTTAAGGGTTATGCCTATTTCCAAGCCTTCCGGAATTACTTGAGGCACGTCTTTTAAGCTGTGAACGGCAATATCTATATCTCCGCCAAAAAGAGCTTCTTCTATTTCTTTGACGAACAATCCTTTTCCGCCGAAACTGCTTAGCGAAGCATTTAAAATTTTATCTCCGGTTGTTTTTACCGTTATTATTTCGACGCTTATGCTCTTATTTAAACTTTCGTAATGCGATTCTAGCCTGTTTTTAACGAGATTTGCCTGATACAAAGCCAGTTTGCTTCCTCTTGTTCCTAATTTAATTTTCAAAATTTGCCTTTTTATTTTACAAGTTTTATTTTAGTTTCGTTATATAAAGTCTCCGATTCCGATCCGGATTCAGCAATATGCTTTTTAGAAACATCGGGGTTATCTTCCGCATCAAGATTAAAAAGAGCCTTGACGGTTTTAATGGAATTTATTCCGTCGGGGTTTAAAGACGACTTTTTAATAAGCATGGTCGGTTCGTGAAGCAGTTTGTTGGTTAAAGAATTAACTGCTATATCTTTTTCTTTTTCGTCGGTTATATATCTCGACAGTTCGGATTCAAGCAGGTTTTTAATTTTATTTCTTAAAGATATTATAACCGGAACGGTATTCAGCGACTCTTTCCAGTTCATAAACTCGCCTACCGCGGTATTTATCAAATCTACAGCCGCATCGGCTTCATGTTTTCTAATTTCGATATTGTTTTCTATCATTTTCCCGATGTCGTCGATGTCGAATAAATAAACGTTGGGTATTTTATTTATTTCCGGATCTATGTTTCTCGGCATAGAAATATCGATTAAAAATAAAGGTTTCTGTTTGCGCATTTTTATAACCGGTAAGATATCTTCATACTTTAATATATAATCTTCCGAACCCGTAGAACACAAAACGATATCGGAATTCGGCAAGTTTTTGTAATATTCCGAAAAATCTATTACGTTTAAATATCTTTTTTCCTTATCTTCAAAAGATTCTTCGACGAACCTGAGCGCTTTCTCGGCGGTTCTGTTTGCTATATTGATATTTTTTACGCCGTATTTTATAAAATGTTTTACTGTAAGTTTGCCCATTTCGCCTGCACCGAGAAGAAGCACTTTTTTATCTTCCAAACCGTTAAAAATTTTGCGGGACAGTTCTACGGCGGCATAGCTGACCGACACTGGAGAAGCCGCTATTTTAGTTTCCGTTCTGACCGTTTTTGCGCAGTTAAAAGCTTTATGGAACAGTTTATTTAAAAACTGGCCGCTGGTATTAAACTTGCAAGCCTCATTATAAGCTCCTTTTAACTGACCGAGTATCTGCGGCTCGCCTATTATCATGGAATCTAAACTTGACGCTACCGTAAAAAGATGTCTTACGGCATCTTCGTTGAGATGCATATATAAAATTTTTTCCTTTTCCAAATCGTCGAAAAAATATTTTGCGATGTAATTTTTAATCGCATGTCCGCCTTTTCCCTGAGTCCAGTAAGAAAGATTCATTATAAATTCGGACCTGTTGCATGTCGTAAGAACGGCTGTTTCTTTTATAAGCTGTCTGCCTGCTTCATCTTTGAGTTCAAGCAGTTTTTCGATAAACTCCCGCCTCAGTTCCGCCGTGAGAAGTTTTTTTGAAACCGTCTCCCTTTCGTTTATATTTGAGGTCTTATGATTTAACCCAATAATTAAAATATCCATGAAATTTATTATACTATAATATGTCTTAAATTTATTAATTATTCAAATCCATGAAAAGCCGGAAAAAAATAAAAAGAGAAACTTAAGCTGGCTAATATAAGCAGAAAACCTATAATGCCGAATACGGCAGCCCTCTTTCCCCTTAAACCTTTGGCCATCCTTTCATGCAGTAAAACCGCATAAATAAACCACGTTATCAAAGACATAATTTCGATAGGCTTGACGACTATAAACGTTTTAAACAATGAACCGGACAGATAAATTCCCAAAACTATTCCTATAGTTATAAACGGAAAGCCTACTTTTAAACAAATATAGTTTATATTATCCAGCAGTTCCAAATTGTAGCCGCTTCTTGAAGGCATATCTAATATTTTCAAATTCTTTTTACTTTTTATTTTTCTTTCCTGAAAAATATATATTAAAGAAACTATAAAAGCAAGGGCAAAAAGGGAATCTCCTACTAATATCAATAATATATGGGTAAGAAGAATAATTCTGTCCGTATTTTCCATAACGGGTCTTACATGTATATGCGGAACAAAAAAAGCTATGATCAAATTTACGGCTACTAAAGGGGTAATATATAGCAAAATGTATTCAACTTTATAAAAAAAGCCGAATATTACCACTACTAACATCAAAATCCATGCATTGAAAAAAACAAATCTGTCAATATGAACAGGCACCGCAAACCCTTTAATTCCCAAAAATGTTAAAAAAATTATGCTCTGGCATATAAATCCGGCATAAATTAAATAGATAAAAAGTTTATAATATTTTTTGTCTTTAAACGCAAAAACGAAATAAGAAAAAATATATATAATTAAAGGAATTAAATACAGATCTTTAAGCATTATGTTTATGCCCTCTTAATAAAATTGCTTATAAAAAGGCTTGCTTCCGAAAATCGTTTATCCTTTATAAGCTCGAAAAGATCCGAATTGATTAATCCTTCGAAAAGTTCTTGATTTTTACTCTGCGGATATTTTTTTAATTTAATCTCTTTTCTTATAAAACCGAGAATTTTAACGTAGGTGTCGTATTCTTCCCCGTAAACTTTTTCTAAATCTTCCCTGATTTTTCTGGCAAGCCTCGGACTGTGTCCGCTCGTAAAAATCGCTATATCGAATTCGCCCCTCGAAACAAGCGCCGGAAGCGTAAAAGTGCAAAAATCCGGCTTGTCGGCGACATTTATTAAAATATTTTTTTTAACGCATTTTTCGTAAAGTTTTTTTTCCATCTTGGAATTTTCTTCTCCAGCCGATACCGCACAGAATACGGCAAACGCTCCTTTCTCATCGCCTGCTTCATATATTCTTTCTATAATTTTTAAAGCGTTTTTATCGGCAAGTTTTTTAATTTCTTCCGATACTTCAGGGGCTATAACCGTTATATCGGCTCCGCGCTCATGAAGCCTTTCGACTTTTCTGGAAGCAACCGAACCGCCTCCGACGACTAGGACTTTTTTTCCAGCAATATTAAGGTTTACCGGATAATATTTCATTAATTTTCACCGAAAACGATAGCCGAAAAAATAAGAATTTCGGCGTCTTGCTTATAAGCGTCGGGGGTAAGGCCGGCTTTCATCGAAACCGCCTCCAAAAACTGCCGCCTGTCCATATCGTTTTCGGTAGCGACTTGGGGAAGCAGGACTCCGTGACGCCCGTTTTTTATAATATATAGACCGTGTTTACCTATTTCTATTTTTTCAAGGTCGTCTATTTTTTGCAGGGGCGTCAAAACAGATATTTCTATTTTGACGTTTTTAAGTTCGGCAACGTCGAGCGGCATAAATCTGGGGTCGCTGAAAGCCGCTTCTTTTGCCATGTTATAAACATTTTGATAAACGGGAATATTAAAATTAAAATTGCCTATGCATCCTCTTAATTGCTCGCCTTTTATTTTAAGGGTAACAAATACGCCTGCGTCCGCTTTAAGATTATCCGTCAACGAAGAAATTAAGTCTTTCGAGTTAATATATAAATCTTTGCTGCGGTTAAAACTGTCCTCTATTGATTTTCTGGCTATTTTTAACAAAACGGTTTTCTCGTTTTCCGTTAAATCGTAATTTTTCATGTTTATCGCCTCTAACAATTTTTAATTTTATAAGACCATTCTATATCTACGCACTGTTTCAGCATAGCCCAGACGCTGCAATATTTATCTTTAGAAAGTTCTATGGACCTTATAACGGCCTGTTCTTCGATATTTTCTCCGGTAAATTCATAAATTACGGTTATTTTTGTAAAAACTCTGGGATGGGTATCCGCTCTTTCGCCCGTCACGTTTACCTTAAAATCGGTAATAATTTGCTTTTTTTTCTTTAAAATGGATATTATATCCATAGAACTGCATCCGGCGAGACTTACCATAATTAAGTCGGTCGGCCTTATGCCTGCGTCGTCGCCTCCGGTATCTTTAGACGTATCCAATAATATAGAATAGTTTTCATTATGTTCGGAAACTGCTTTAAACTGTAAATTTTTTAAATATTCTAATTTTATCCCCATAATGCCTCCTTACTTTCCATTTTGTGGTAGTACCAGAATTGAATTCTGGTACTACAATCAGATAAACTCGTCTTTTATGTCTCTTTCCAAAAGTTTTATTATGGCGTCGGAAGGCTTCAGTCCTTCGTAAAGAATCGAGTAAACCACTTCGGTGATGGGCATATAAATATTTTTTTCTTTAGCTATATTATGCACCGATTTTGTCGTCGCAACTCCTTCCGCAACCATCTTCATTCCGTTTAAAATCGAATCTATATTTTCCCCTCTGCCAATTCTGAGTCCTACCGTTCTGTTTCTGCTTAAGTCGGATGCTGCGGTAAGCATTAAATCGCCTATACCGGAAAGTCCCGTAAAAGTTTGACTATCCGCCCCCATAACCTCGCCGAATCTAGTCATTTCGACGATACCGCGGGTAAGAAGAGCCGCCCTGGCATTATTGCCGAGTCCAAGACCGTCGGAAACTCCCGCGGCAATAGCAATTACGTTTTTAAGCGAACCTCCGAGCTCTACCCCTTTAACGTCGTTTAAGGTATATACTCTAAAGTTTACCGCATTTTTAAAAAAATTTTTTATTTCATTTAAAATTTCATTGTTTTGCGATGCAATGCATACTGCGGTAGGCAGATACCTTGAAACTTCCGCCGCAAAACTAGGACCGCTTAAAACTGCATATCTTTCTAACATTTTTTCGCCGAATACGCTTTTAAAAACCTCGCTCGGCAAATTCATGGACTCGTCTCCCAGCCCTTTAGCGGTGTTTAAAAATATATACGAGCCTAAATCAAATTTATCTTCGTTTTTTTTTATATCTAAAAGGGTGCTCTTTAAGGCTTTAGAAGGAACGGTTAAAAATATAATTTTACAATTTTCAAAAACGGTTTCATAATCGTCTGTTACGGTTATATTTTCGTCCAGCCTGACATCCTTTAGATAGTAATCGTTATATCTTTTTATTTTTAATTCTTCGGCAAACTCTTTACTCCTGCATTTTAAATAAACTTCATCAGCAAATTTTGAAAAATTAACGGCTAAAGCCGTTCCAAAACTCCCCGAACCGATAATACCCACGTTTTTATTCATGATCTTCCGTCATCAAATCGTTTGATGATATTACTGCGCTGACGACTCTTTCGGTTTCGTCCAAATTGACTAATTTAACGCCCATCGTGTTTCTTCCTATGCTTCTCAAATTAGACTCGTTAATCCTGATAATTTTACCGTTGGAAGTTATTAATATTATATCGTTGTCTCCGGAAGCTTTAAGAACGGATACTACGAATCCGTTTCTCGCTCCTGTTTTAACGGCGATTATCCCTTTGCCGCCCCTGCTCTGTTTCCTAAATTCGGTCATGATAGTTTTTTTACCGTAACCTTTTTCGGTTATAGAGACAAGATAATCGTTTTCCGAAGAAAGCACGTCCATAGACACTACCTCGTCGTTTTTTGAAAGCGCTATGCCTCTTACGCCCATAGCTCCCCTTCCAAGCGTTCTAAAATTATCCACGTCCGCGCAAAGGGATTTTCCGTTTTTAGTGGCGATTACGACAAGCTGATTTTTTAAGGCATTGTCCACTATCCGAGTACTTATGACTTCGTCGCCTTCTTTAAGTTTTATGGCTATTAAACCGTTTTTTCTGATATTCGCAAATTTATCCAAAGATGTTTTTATTATCTGCCCCTTTTTAGTCGCGATAAAGATAGAATAATTAACGTCGAAACTTTTAATGGGAAGCACGGACGAAACGGTTTCCTTTTCTTTCAAGTTAAGAAGATTTACTATCGGTTTGCCTTTCGAGGTTTTAAGAGTTTCCGGTATAGAGTAAACGTTTAATTTATAGGCGTTTCCAAAGTTAGAAATGAAAAGAATATTATCATGCGTATTTGCGCAAAAAGAGCTTGCTACGAAATCTTCTTCTTTGGATTTTATGCCAGTCTGACCTTTGCCTCCTCTGTTTTGAGCCTTAAAAGTCGAAAGTTTGGTCCTTTTTATATAACCGTTTTCGGTCATCATAACGATCATCGCTTCATTTGGAATGAGGTCTATCAGTTCGGTTTCGTTTTCTTCCGGCACTATCTCCGTCTTTCTTTCGTCGCCGAATTTCTCCCTTATAATCTTAAGCTCTTCTTTTATTACGTCTTTTATAAGTTTTTCGCTGGCGAGCAGTTCTCTTAGCTTTTTTACTTTATCCAATATTTCTTCATATTCTTTAATTATATGTTCGCGTTCAAGGTTGGTGATTTTCTCCAATTTTAAGTCAAGTACCGCCCGCGCCTGAATTTCGGAAAAGCTGTATTTCTGCATAAGGCGTTCTTTGGCGGCGGAAGGAGACGCCGAAGTTTTAATGAGTTCTATAACTTCGTCTATATTTTGCGCTACGACTTTAAATGCCTCCAAGATATGAAGACGGGCTTCGGCTTTTTTCAGTTCGAATATCGTTCTTTTCGTTACGACTTCTTTTCTAAAATCTACGAAAAGAGCCAGCATATCCTTTATATTTAAAATCTTAGGCTGATTATTTACTATCGCAAGGAAAATTACCCCGAAAGTTTCTTCAAGCTGAGTATGTTTAAATAGATTATTCATTACTACGGTTTCGTTTGCGTCTCTTTTCAGCTCTATAACTACCCTCATTCCTTCTCTGTCCGATTCGTCGCGAAGATCCGATATGCCTTCTATCTTTTTTTCCTTTACTAGTTCGGCTATGCGTTCAAGTATTTTAGACTTGTTGACCTGGTAAGGTATTTCGGTAATAATTATTTTTGCTTTTTCAAAATGATGTTTTGCCCTTACTTTAACAAGCCCTCTTCCAGTGTTAAAATAATTATTGATTCCTGAATAACCGTAAATAATGCCTCCGGTAGGAAAATCCGGACCTTTAATTATTTGCATAATGTCGTCTATAGAGCATTCGGAATTATCTATGTAATAGAGAACCGCATCTACTGCCTCCGTAAGGTTATGCGGTGGTATATTTGAAGACATGCCGACGGCTATTCCCGACGAACCGTTTACTAAAAGATTCGGAAATTTGGCCGGTAATACGGCGGGCTCCTGCAAAGAACCGTCGTAGTTCGGAGTAAAATCTACGGTTTCAAAATCTATATCGTCAAGCAGGAAAGACGAAAGCTTAGTCATCCTTATTTCCGTATATCTCATAGCCGCAGGCGGATCTCCGTCTATAGAACCGAAGTTTCCCTGTCCGTCGACTAGAGGATATCTTAAAGAAAAATCCTGCGCCATCCTGACGGTTGCATCGTAAACCGCCGCATCGCCGTGCGGATGATATTTACCTATAACGTCTCCGACGATTCTTGCGGATTTTTTATACGGCTTATTAAAATCGTTGCCTATTTCGTTCATAGCAAAAAGAATTCTTCTGTGAACGGGCTTTAATCCGTCTTTTACTTCGGGAAGCGCCCTGCCTATAATAACGCTCATCGCGTAATCTAAGTAGGACTGCCTCATCTCGTCTTCGATGTTAATGTTGATAATGCTTGTTTGCTCCAAAATTTTTCTCCTCAGTATTATTTATATATATTTTAAATACGGTGACGGAATTCAATTACGTCACCGTTACAAATTGATTATTATCCGCCGATTGAGTTCATAAAATCGTTAGCCCAGGATATATCTCCTTTCTTTTCCGTTTTTTCGTTAAAGTTATGCTTGAAATGCTTTAACTTGACGATATTAGAAATTTTTTCGAAAACAATTTCGTCGTCGCTTTCCTTTAAAAGATCTTTAATGTTGTAATCATCGTCGTAAAAAAGGCATAGCCTGAGATTTCCGGATGCCGTCAGCCTTAGTCTGTTGCAATCGCCGCAAAAATGCTCAGACATAGGACTTATAAAACCTATAACCGCATCATTGCCGTCAAAACCGAACAGCCTGCTTACGCCGTCGTAAAGGCTTAATTTATTATCGTAAACATTTTCGTCCGATACGTTATTATATTTTATTTTTGATTTTTTGGGCTTAAAATCTTCAAACTCTAATTTTATTTTTTCTTCAATCTCTTGCGAAGACACGGCATCCGCTATATTTCCTCCGATCGGCATATATTCTATAAATCTTAAATTAAGTTCAAATTTTCTTGCAAAATTTACGAAATCTATAATTTCGTCGTCGTTGACTCCTCTTATTAAAACCGTATTGATTTTAACCGGATTATAGCCTATTTTTTTTGCAAGCTCTATGTTCTTCAAGACGGTTTCAAGTCCGCCTGTTCTGGTAATTCTTTTGAACTTTTCTTCGTTTAAGGAATCTAAACTTATATTTATCCTTTTTAATCCCGCATCGAATAAGCCGTGAGCATACTTATCGAAAAGAATGCCGTTCGTGGTCATAGAAATATCGCTGATATCTTTTATTTCCGAAAGTTTTTGCACAAAGCCCGTTAAGCCTTTTCGTGCTAAAGGTTCCCCTCCGGTAATCCTGATTTTGTTTACGCCGTGCTTTGAAAGAATGCGCGCTAGCCTTAAGATATCTTCATATGAAATAATATCTTCGTGATTGATGAGGACAACGCCTGATTCCGGCATGCAGTAAACGCATCTTAAATTACACCTGTCGGTAACGCTTATTCTAAGATACGTTAATCTTCTGCCGTATCCGTCAACTAAATTATTCAATTTATCCATTAGCTGTATATTTTATAAAAATTATCCTGTATTAATTAAAATAATCCGAAAAACGACTGCGGGTTTTTAATCTTTTTCTTCTTTATTGATTCAGTAGGTTCGGTGCCTTTAATATAGGGCATAAGTACCGGGTCTTTATAGTTAGAATCCGCTATTAAACCGGTATGCGGATTAATTTCCGAAAAAACTATTCCTTTAGGTATAGAAAATGCCCGAGGCGGATAAATAAGAAGCGACTTGGACATATAAGCGTTCCATATAGGCGCCGCGGTTATAGCCCCAACCATAAACCTGCCCATAGAATGAAAATCGTCCAGACCCGTCCAGACCCCTGTGACCAAAGAAGAAGTATATCCCATAAATACGCCGTCCCTATACTGACTTGAAGAGCCGGTTTTGCCGGCTACGTATGGCGTAATTTTCCTGATATTTGCGATGGTAACTCCGGTTCCGTTAGTTATAACCCTTTCCAGCATATTCGTCAGAACGTAGGCGACTTGAGGCGATAAAACCTGCCTGCATTTAGGAGTATAACTATAAAGCTCTTTTCCGCCGGGAGTCAATATTTTAATTATAAAAACCGGCTTGCATTCTTTGCCTCCGTTTGCAAACGACGTATAAGCATCCGTTAAATCTATAAGGCGCACGCTTGAAGAACCGAGAGCCATAGTTAAGTTTCTAACTACGTGATGAATACCCATTTCGTTTGCAAGATGCGCAACTTTATCTATTCCTACTTTTTTAAGCAGTTTGACTGCCACCACGTCTATAGAATGCGCCAGTCCTATAAGAAGCGTAGTAGGACCTGTAAATCTTCTTGAGAAATTGTGCGGTTTATAATATTTTCCGGGCACTCCGGTAGGATATATTACAGGGGTATTATTGATAATAGATGAGGGGGTATAACCTTCCGTAAGGGCTTCGGCATATACTATGGGCTTAAAAGCGGAACCGGTCTGCCTTTTAGCGTAAAGCGCCCTGTTAAACTGAGTCTGACGAAAGCTTATTCCGCCGACCATTGCCCGCACAAAACCGTTTTTGGGGTCTAACGAAACCAAAGCTCCCTCTATAACGTCTTTTTCTTCCAAAGAAAAAACCGGTATATGATCTTTATTCCATCCGTCAAATTTGACTAGTATTTCGTAACCCGGTTTTAAAGCCTGATTAACGTTATTGATGGTTCTGTATGCAAAATAAACGTATCTTTGAAAATGGGATGCCCATCTCATATTAGAAACGGGAAGTATTCCTTTAAATTTTCCTACCGATACATAGGCAACTTGACCGTTTTTAGAAATCGACGTAACAAAACCTTTATATAAACCGCCTTCATATAAATAATCGATCCGGTTTTTTTCGTCTTTTATTTTACTGAGCATTTCGCCGTAAGAATATTTATGCAAAGGCCCTGTGTAGCCGTATTCGTGGGAAAGCTTGGATAAACCGGCTTTAACCGCTTTATCCGCATACATCTGCGCCCTTGCGCTTAATGCAGCGTATATTTTTAAGCCGCCTTCTTTGTAAACCGCCTTGCCGTATTTGCTTATAATTTCCTGTTTAATAAAGGCGAGATAATAGGGCGCTACGCCGTAATATTGAAAAAAATTCCTAAAAACAAGCTTTGTTTTATAAGCTTGTTCGGCCTGAGCTTTCGTTATAAATCCGTCGTTTGCCATCTGAAACAGCACATATTTCTGTCTTCTTTTCGCATCTTTATAATGAATATACGGGTCTAAAAAAGACGGGGCCTGCGGCAATCCGCCGAGCATAGCGGCTTCCGGCAGGGTGAGTTTCCATACGGGCACCCCGAAGTATGTCAGCGAAGCCGCCTGTATTCCATAGGCATTGTTGCCCAAATAAATCTGATTAAGATAGATATTTAATATATCGTTTTTAGATAAATTATCCGCAACCCTGTATGCTAAAATTGCTTCCCTCAGTTTCCAAATATACGTTCTTTGATAAGGAACGAGAATAGTTTTTGCTACCTGCTGGGTTATAGTAGAACCGCCTTCCACTATATGCCCCTCAAAAAGATTAACGAAAAAAGCCCTTGCTATTGCTTTATAATCAAGCGGCCCTTGATTATAAAAATTTTTGTCTTCCGCCGCGAGAAAAGCCTCCCTTACCTGTAAAGGAATTTCGGAAAAAGGTACTACCTCTCTGTTGACGGAACCAAGATAACCTACTAATTTGCCGCTTGCCGAATATACGTAATTGACTTCCTGCGGATGATAGTCTTTCAAAGTATTAATACTTGGAACTGTAGAGGCAAGAAGAAAATATAATACGGTCAGAATAACGACGGGTGCAAAAATTATAATCAGTATAGCCGAAATAATTATCTTAGTTAATTTTTTTTTCTTGGTTTTTGGCGTGTTAGAATTACTTCCTTTAGTTTTTTTATCGTTTTTAATTTTCATAAAAATATTTTATAAATTTATTTAATTCCGCAATAAATTTACGGACATTTGTATATTATACAATATTAATTTTCAGTTTGAAAGTTTGAAACGAATTTACTTGAAATGCTTATATCATTCAAGGGTAATAGAGGAGGAGCCGTTTTTGTCTTTTGCGCTTTTTGAACCCTTAAGCAGGAAAATAACCGGTATAGATACTGCAAAACAAACTGCCATAAATATAAATGCCAAATTGAACGCAATCATGGTAGATTGCTGAGTTACCATACCGTTAATTAAGGCAAGAACCTTTTTGACGGGAGGGTAAAACACAAACGAATGCGTAATTTGAGCGGCTCTCCTTAAAGATAACATCGTCTGCGTATTGCCGCTAATGTTTTGTACTAGAACGGAATGCGCCATCTGAGTATTGTTATCTATCATCGTAGCCAGTATAGCGATGCCTATCGAACCGGCAACCTGCCTAATCAGATTAAACAAACCGGCTCCGTCTATTTTATATTTATTATCAAGGGTAATCAAAGAAGACGTCATAAGAGAAACTATTATCAATCCGAAGCCTAAACCCTGCGTAAACTGTGGCCAAAAAACATCCCAGAATCCCATATTAAGACTCATAGAGCCTATCTGAATCGAAGATATAATAGATAAAATAAACCCTATGAAAACTAAAATTTTGGGACCTACTTTGTTAAACAGCCTGCCTGCAAGCGGCATGCTTATAACCATAGCAAGACCCCTCGACATTATAGCAATGCCTGCATCGTATGCGGAATACCCCATTATTTTTTGCAAAAACATCGGCAGAAGAAACAGGCTTCCGAATATTCCGAGGCTAAAAACCATAGACAAAAAAGAATTAGCCGATAAATTTATATCTTTTAAAACTTTAATGTTAACCGCAGGATTTTCCACTATGAGTTCCGTTATAACGAAAAATACCGAAGCGACTGCCGATGTAATTGTTAGATTCACTATATAGCTTGAAGAAAACCAGTTTTTATACTGACCGTCTGTTAAAACAATCTGCATTGCACCGAGTCCTACGGTTAAAAAAATTATACCGAGCCAATCTACGTTTCCTTTTATCCTCTTCATCAAAGGATGGTCTTCGATTATTAAATAAATAAGTATAAGGTTTAAAAGTCCTATGGGAAGATTAACGTAAAATACCCACGGCCAGGAATAATTCGTTACTATCCAGCCGCCTATATAAGGGCCGATTGCAGGGCCTAAAACTATCGCAAGACTGAATATCGCCATAGCCTTGCCCTGTTCTTTTTTTTCAAAATTTTCGGCAAGGTAGGTCTGCGACAAAGGTATAAGGGCTCCGCCGCCTACGCCCTGCAGGAGGCGGAAAAGAACTATGGAGTCTAAATTCCATGAAAGACCGCACAATAAGGAACTTACGGTAAATAAAAAAACGGAAGATATGTAATAATTTTTCCTGCCGAAACGCGAACTAAAAAAACTTACCAAAGGCATTAGAATAACGCCGGAAAGCATATAACCCGTAACGACCCATGTAACCTGCTCTATCGAGGCATCCATTGCGCCCTGTATATAGGGCAGGGCGACGTTTACTACGCTCATATCCATACTGTATAGCGTAGTGCTTGGAATTACCGCTAAAACTATCAGCCATTTATTTTTTAAATTCATGTTAATAATCTAAATCCATCATTATGGAAAAGGTGGAAAAGGTGTCAGATTAATTTTACGCAAAATCTTTCATAGTTAATTGTTTTTTTTCGTATGCGTAAAATAAAATCTGACACCTTTTCCTTTAAGTTTATTTTTCTATTTTAACGAACGGTTCTACTGATAGTCCCGGATACAGAGGAGTCTTAGAGTAAAATTCTTTGTTTAAATTAATTTTTACAGGAACCCTCTGTACTACTTTTATATAGTTTCCCGTCGCATTTTCCGGCGGAAGAAGGCTAAAAACCGAACCGGTTCCCGATTGAAAACTCGAAACCTTTCCGTGAAAAGTAACGCCCGGATAAGCATCGACTGTTATAATAACCGGCGCGCCTATTTTTATATTATCAATGTCCGACTCTTTAAAATTAGCCACTATCCAGACTTTGCGAAGATTGACTACATTAAGGTAAGGAATGCCGGGCATAACGTAACTTCCAACGTTTACGTTCTTTTTCGTCACATATCCGTTGCATGGCGCATAAACTATCGTTCTGTGCAGATTAATTTGGGCTATTTTATAGGCGGCGCGCGCCGTCTTTGCAAAGAAAACCCTTGATTTTAAAGCCGTCCTTAATTCCGCTATGCTTGCGGCAATCTGTGTCAGATTCGCTTCGTCTGCGCCGACTTTTGCCAAAGTCATCTTGTATTTTGTAGCCATTTCATCGAACATAAGTTTTGAAGCGGCCTTTCCTTCATAAAGATTTCTGTATCTTATATAATTCTGACGGTCTAATTTTTCTAAAGCTTCGTCTGCTTTAAGCTGATATCTTGCTTTTGCAAGAGCGCTGTTCTGGACTAAAATAGAAATCGATATCTGTTTTATCTGTTTTTTGCTGGCCTTAAAACCGGCGAGCGACCTGTTTACGTCCTGAATATAATCGGACTGGTCTATTTTAAAAAGCGGCTGCCCTTTTTTTATGAATTGATTTTCTTTGACGTATACTTTTACGACTTTACCCTTGACCTGAGGAGCAACAGGCACTATAGCGCTGCTCCCGTCCACGAAAGCGTCGCTTGTCGAAACATGGGAGAATGAAAATTCGATATTATGAAGTTCAAAAATCGTCCCGATAATTAGAACTACGATTATTGCTATTAAAACGTATTTCTTTTTTATTCTGTTTTTTTTGCCGTTGCCGTTGCCGCCGGTATTTTTATCGGCGCCATTATCTGCAGTAACGGTGTTTACGGCACCTTCATTTGTTTTATTCTCCATATCTATTCCTCCCTATGTCTCTTTGAAGCTTGGCTAAATATATATC
>JAKAKF010000006.1 GCA_021813595.1 bacterium | reverse complement strand
TCGGAAAGGGTTTGCATCATTACCCCGGTAGAAATTAACTGGTATTCTTTGTTAAAATCTATTTTTTTATCCATAATAAGCCATTCTTTAAGTCTTTTATACATACTTTCATTTATTTGTATGCTTAATTTAGAATTTGAAACCCTTGTACAATCGCCGCCCATTTGTAAATAAGGGTCTTTAGCAAATACGTCGCTGAGCCTTTCGGAGTAAACCTGAAACAATACGCTTCCTTTAAGATTAAATTTATAAACCTCCGGGTATGTCGTACCGTATGCACCGTAAACATGCTCCATGGTAATCTTTTCGCCCGGCAGAATAGTCTCGCCCCAGCGCCAGCCCGGAGTGAAGACTAAGGGTGTGTCGTATTTTTCAATGAAGGCCTGCTCTACTACATTATCCACGGTGCTGATAAACGTCGCCCTTCTGTATAACAAGTCTTCGGAGGTTCCTAGTTCTTCATTCAACTTATCGGCGTAAGGAGCATATTCTTCATTGATTATCCTGCTTATTTCAGGGTCGGGTTTAATCCAGTTCGTAACTATCGGAATTAGTTTATGGTCGTAATCTACGATTCTTTTGTTCCGAACATTCAAATCTATCCTGCCGACAAACTTTCCGTGGGTCCCCGCCTGAACTATTATGGTATTGTTTATAATCTGAGGAGCGGGAAGTATGTCGTGGGTATGCCCGCCGACTATAATGTCTATTCCGTTAATAAGGGATGCAAACTTTCTATCGACCTCAAGCCCGTTATGGGAAAGAACTACGACTAAATCTACTTTTTCTTCGTTCTTCAGTTTGTTAACCATCTTTTGGGCATGGCTCGTGTTAATGCCGAAGTTCCAGTTTTTTACGAAATGCGAAGGATGTGCAAGCGGAACATACGGAAACGCCTGTCCGATGATTCCTACCCTTAATCCGTTGACTTCTTTGATTATATAGGGTTTAAAAATTAGGCCGCCCCATGTAGCGTTTGTAACATTTTGCGCAATAAATGGAAATTTTAGATTTTTTATATTGGATAAAAGCTGTTTTTTGCCGTAAGAAAACTCCCAGTGTCCGGTCATAGCATCGTATCCCATGGCATTCTGAACGTTTACCACCGCCATGCCTTTCGTAAGCAACGCTATGCCGGTTCCCTGCCATGAATCTCCGGTATCCAGCATTATGGTCTTGCCGTATCTTTCTTCTTTTATTTTGTTGAATACGGCTGCCATATGGGCGTAACCGCCCATTGGACCGTATTCTTTATTTAATTTTAAAAAATCTACATATGAACAGAAATATCCCATTGCTGACTTAGGTTTTATATCGTAGTATAGGTTGAAAGAATCTCCTACGAGATGACCAGGTCTTCCGTTCATAAAATGAGGGCCTATATTTACGGAAGGCTCCCTGTATAGAGTAGGCTTCAAATGCGCGTGAGAATCGGAATTCCATATAATAGTTAAATTACCCACGGGTTTAAATTTTAGAAGATTAACGGGATTGACCGCAGCTGCTCCGGCAAGGAGAGCTGCGGTCTTTATGAAACTTCTTCTGGATAATTTACCTGTCATATGGAATAATAACTTCTTTTATAAAATTTTTTTAATGCAATAATTGGGTTACCACATTACGGCTTTATATATGAATAGCCCATCATTTCGTAATGAATAATAGTGTAAAAACCGTCCGGCGTAATATGGACAAACGGGAAAATCTCGTCCGGCTTGATGCCTAATTTTATCATTGCCACATGGCAAATCTCAAACTTTACTTTATGCTTATAAAGCTTTTCGATAATGGGCTCTAATTTATTATTTTTCTTAAGGAACATTTTATCGGCGGGACCGTAAGCCACGAAAACCACTCTGTATCTTTTTGGATTATAATGAAGTTCCCATATGATATCGTTCATATTCCCGAGAGCTACTTTCCATTTTTTAGGATTCGGGGACGAAACCTGAAAAACAACCTTGACGACCTTATTATTAAAAAATCCGTGATATGACGTTTTGGTCAGGAGAGGCTTTTTTATTTTAATTTTCTTTTTTAAAGCCGCTTTAGTTTTGGAAGGCTTGGTAACTGCAGGAGCAGGAACTGTTTTTGCCTGTTTTTTAGCGCAACCTGTCAAAAACAATGAACCGCCGACCGTAATAACTATTAAAATAATCCACAGCTTCATAAACTTTTTCATCGCAACCTCCAGTTTTTATATTGTAAATTTGAAACTTTTTTAATTAAGGTTTTATATAAGCATATCCCTGCATTTCTTTTTTGATGATATAAGCAACCGCTCCGGGGTATACTACGTTTACAAAAGGAAACAACTGTTTCTCGCTAACATGCATTGCAAGCATCGTCATATGGCATGCGACAAGATTAACGCCGTAAGCGCTTAAACTCTGAAGCAGAGGGTAAAATTTTTTATCTGCCTTTTTTACAAAAACCTTGAGACCGGGACCATATGCGACTATATCGACTTTATAGTTAATACCGTGAGCGCTCATAATCTGAACAACTTTGGCGGCATTGCCGAGAGCGAGTTTCCACCTCGCCGGACTATCTTGGGTTATTTGAATCACAACCTTCATAGTTTTGTTTTTAAAATACGGAAGCGCCTCAATCTTTTTGTATGCATAAGCGTTGCCGCTAAAGTACATTAAAACCAAAGCCGAAACGATGAAAGCCGCTTTAAAATTTAACAAACCTTTTTTAAATAAATATCTATTCATTATTATTCTCCTTTCTCCATTTTTAATAATAACATAACAACCGCTTAATATTTATTTAATATTTTTTTAATCATTTTCCCACTTTTATTTTATAACCCTTAGACAGGGAATAAACATATAAGTCTAAATATTTCCATGTCTTAGAGCCTATTTTCTTTTTAAACCCGTCTTCGCCGGTGTATATACAGTGATTAAACTGATCCTGCATAGTAATAATTCCACCCCATTTTTTATATGTGGGATAATAAACTGCGTGACCTATTACAGGCTTTGTCGGTTTTCCGCCCAAAATCCCCGCTCCCCCGCCGGGATGACAGGAATCACAGCTAAAATTAGAAGCGCCAAGCGGAGTATCGTAATAGTGTTTTCCAAGAGTTAAAGCCTGTTGAAGAGTTTTTGGGCGTCTGGATGCCTTTGTGAAAACCGGGCTTGGCATTGCGTTATATCCTTTAATTTTGTAGCCGTTGCTTAGATAGGTTACATAAAGGGTAAGATAATTAAGCTTCTGTCCGCTGAGCGGTTTTCCCTTTAACGCATGGACGACGCACATATTTAATCTTTCCCCGAGAGTAATAATCTGATGGGTTTTAGGATTGAACCTTGGAAAATCAGCCGCAACACCCGCCAAGCTCCTGACCACCTTTCCGACCATGGGTATGTATGTCCCGACGCTGTCAACATGGCACTTGGCGCATGAAAAACCGTTTGTTCCAAGTTTAGTGCTATAAAACTCTGATTTTCCAATCTTTAAGCCGGATTGTATCTTTTCTTTGGCAATCATTTTCTTGTTTAATTTTCCCTTTGCAAAAGCAAAAGGTTTAAAATAGTAAACTGCGGAAACGGTAATAAAAGCAATAAGAGCGATGAAAATTGTTTTTTTCATAGAAACCTGCCTCCCCTAAATTATTGGTTATTATTTATTTTAACAGTCTGCCGTCAATATCATAGACGATGCATATCTATTTAATTAAGGCTTCAAGAAAGTGTATCCTTGCATTTCTTTCCTTGCAATTTCCACTACGCCTGCCGGTACGACTTTTACGAAAGGAAATAGTGCTTTCTTTGTAACGTGCGCTTTCATCATCGTATTATGGCAGGCTCTCAACTTTAATCCATATGAAACTAAACTTTGAAGTACGGCTTCATTTCTTTTATCGAATTTTTTCATCAGCATCCTCAAACCAGGACCGAATACTACAAGTTCAATTCTATATTTGAAAGAATTATCGCCGAATGCTGCCATTACATTTTTGATATTTGCTATTGCAAGTCCCCACCTTGCCGGCTTTGCGTAATCGACTTCTATTATCATTTTCATAGTTTTATGTTTAAAAAACTTTGGGAGCGGCAAACCATGAGTATTGTAATATGCCGAATATGAACTGTAAGACGAAGGGCCATACTTTAAAGCATAAACCGCGGGCTCAATCGAGAAAAATAAGATTGAAGCTGCGGCAAGCATTAACAAACTTAAAAACAAACGTGATTTTCTCATTTTTTTAATCTCCTTAACTTTAGTTATGAATTATATACCATATTATATATGTATATATGGACCCTTTCTATCTGCAGGACTATCGTCTTATCCTGCAGTCCTTGAATGCCTGTATGTGACATCTCCGGTTTGAATGGACCGGATTATTTTATGGCTCCTCACATATTCTGCGATAACATCGTAAGCCTTTTCTTTTTGCAAACCGTCGTCAGGCATATTAGCTATTTTTTGCATCTTTGCGCCGGATGTAATAAGCCAGTAATCTTTATCAGGTTGTATCTGCTTTCCGTTAATTTCAAAACTTTTAATTCTCTTTGCGCCCTGTTGATTCATAAGTATATGCATTTTGGAATTGGATATTCTGGTAGCGTCTCCGCCCATCTGTAAATACGGATCAGTTGCAAAAACATCGCTTAAATTGCTGGATGTAGTCTGAATAATTTTTTGCCCGCTCAGCTTAACTCTATAAACCTCAGGGTATGTCGTGCCGTATGCACCGTAAACATGCTCCATAGTAATCTTTTCGCCCGGCAGAATAGTCTCGCCCCAGCGCCAGCCCGGAGTGAAGACTAAGGGGGTGTCGTATTTTTCCA
>JAKAKF010000040.1 GCA_021813595.1 bacterium | reverse complement strand
TCCTTTTATCGGAGAAAAGTTCAAGGGCATTGCCGTTGCCGTAATCGTCGGCGGAAGGCTCATAGAAATAAATTAAATTTAAATAAAATAAATATCTAAAATGACGGGCTCTAAAAAAGAAAAAGCGATATTAATGTTCGAGGACGGAATTTATTATGAGGGGTTTTATGAAGGCAAAATAATAGAATCCGGAGGGGAAGGGATTTTTAATACCGCTATGAACGGTTATCAGGAACTTATTACCGATCCTTCTTATAACGGACAGGTCGTCGTTATGACTTATCCCATGGTCGGTAATTACGGCATAAACGATACTGATTTTGAATCCGAAAAAGTATGGATTTCCGGACTTGTAACAAAAAATTACGTTCAACATTTTTCCCATTACGCCGCTTCAAAAAATTTAGCGGAATTTATTAATTCTTACGGCTATCCGGTTATATCGGGTATAGATACAAGGCATATAACGATTATATTGAGGGACGGCGGACAGTCTAACGTTTATATAGCTCCAAAAGAAGCCGGAATCGGATATATTAAAAACAGGTTGGATGCTTTGCCGAAAATGGAAGGATTAAATCTTGTTTCCAATGTTTCGACTAAGAGCGTTTACGAAAAGAATATCGATTCCCCGGACTTCAGGGTAACGGTCATAGATTACGGGGTTAAATTTAATACCCTGAGATGCTTAAGCGCTATTAAAGCCGACATTACCGTGGTTCCGCATAATTTTTCAAAAAAAGAGATATTGGCTACCGAACCCGACGGTATTCTTTTGTCGAACGGTCCCGGAGACCCCAAAACAATGTCTGAAGAAGTGGAAACATTAAAAAGCCTTCTCGGCGAGAAGCCGGTTTTAGGCATCTGCCTGGGGCATCAATTGCTGTCGTTAGCTCTCGGTTTCGATACATATAAGCTGAAATTCGGGCATCACGGAATTAATCAGCCGGTTAAGAATCTTAAAACCGGGAAAGTAGAAATTACCTCGCAAAACCACGGTTTTTGCGTTAATTTACTTAATGGTAGCGCAAATTATTCAAACGATACAAAACTGACCCATATAAATTTAAACGATAATACTGTGGAAGGCATTAAAAATGATCGGCTAAAGGCGTTTTCAGTCCAGTATCATCCTGAAAGCTCGCCGGGACCAAGGGATTCAAGATATCTTTTTTCGGAATTTAAAGAATTATGTTTAAGCAGCAAAATAGAGTTATAAATACCGCCAATCACCTTTCCTCTTACATGAATGTTTCTAACGGCGATTTTATTTCAAAGATAGACGCTCTTTACGGCTTAATGGAAAACTGCGGATTATGCCCAAGGCATTGCGGGGCTGAAAGGCTTAAAGGGGAAAAGGGTCTGTGTGGAGCGGCGGATAAATTAAAGATAGCAAGCATAAATCTGCATTTCGGAGAAGAACCGCCTATATCGGGGAAAACAGGTTCGGGAACCGTTTTTTTTAGCGGATGTTCTTTAAAATGCAAATTTTGCCAGAATTATCCTATCAGCAGGTATTGCGCAGGAAAATTTTACGATACGTCGGAACTTGCGGACGGCATGGTTAGACTTCAGGAAAAAGGGGCAGTCAATATTAATCTCGTTACGCCGATGCATTATATGCCTTTTGTTGCGGAGTCGATATTTCTGGCGGGGAAGCGGGGGCTAAAAATCCCTATTGTTTACAACAGTTCGGGATATGAAGAGGCAAGGCTGTTGGAACTTTTGGACGGCATTATAGATATATATCTGCCCGATATAAAATATTCGGACGATAAAAATGCTATGAGCTGTTCGGGCGTCGCCGACTACGTAGAAATAAACAGGAAGGCATTAAAGATTATGTACGGGCAGGTAAAAGAATTAAAAGTAAACAAATACGGAATTGCCGTTTCCGGTCTTTTGATAAGGCATCTTGTGTTGCCAGAAAGCATAAGCGGATATGCGGATTCTTTTAAATTTATAGCCCAGGAGCTCGGCAGAGACGTTCCCGTAAGCCTTATGAGCCAGTATTTCCCTGCTTATAAGGCGGAATATGACGGCAGATTAAACAGAAAAATTACGGAAATAGAATATTCCGACGCAGTCAAGGAATTAATCGATAATAATTTAACCGGTTTTTTTCAAAACGATATAAATATCGATGTCGCGGATGTGGTATAAGTTAAATTTATATTAAATATAATAATATTAAAAAAAATAAAATATGCCTAAAAGAACTGACATTAAAAGAATTTTAATAATAGGCTCCGGACCGATAATTATCGGACAGGCCGCGGAATTCGATTATTCGGGGACGCAGGGAGCAAAAGCGTTATCCGAAGAAGGATACGAGGTTATTCTCGTAAATTCCAATCCAGCTACTATTATGACCGACCCGGATTACGCCTATAAAACTTACGTCGAACCGCTGACAAAGGATTTTGTCGCCAGGATAATAGAAAAGGAAAGACCCGACAGCATACTTCCGACGCTAGGAGGACAGACCGCGCTTAATATTACTTTGGAGCTCTTTGAATCGGGAATCATGCAAAAATACGGCTTGAATATTCTTGGAGCAAATATAGACGCTATTAAAAAAGCCGAAGACAGGGAATATTTCAAAAAAAGCATGGAAAAAATAGGCGTTCCGGTTCTGCAGGGCGGTTTTGCCAAAAATATGGAAGAAGCTTACGAAGTTCAAAAAAGCATCGGGTTTCCGGTAATTATAAGACCTTCTTTTACGCTCGGGGGAAGCGGGGGAGGCATCGCTTATAATATATACGAATTTGCCGACATTGCTTCAAACGGAATAAATTTAAGTCCGATAAACGAAATATTAATCGAAAAATCCGCAATCGGATTTAAAGAAGTCGAACTTGAGGTAATGACCGATAAAGATAAAAATACCATTATAATCTGCTCTATAGAAAACCTCGACCCTATGGGGATTCATACGGGCGATTCTATTACCGTCGCACCCGTCCAGACTTTAACCGACGCAGATTTACAAAAACTGAGGGACTATTCGATAAAAATAATGGACGAAATAGGTGTAGAAACGGGCGGATCCAATATCCAGTTTGCTTTAAATCCAGATTCCGACGAGGTTTATGTTATAGAAATGAATCCGAGGGTTTCGAGAAGTTCCAGCCTTGCATCCAAGGCGACCGGTTTCGCGATAGCAAAAATTGCCGCCAAGCTAGCCGTTGGATATACTTTGGATGAAATTACCAACGATATTACAAAAAAAACGCTTGCATGTTTTGAACCGTCCATAGATTACGTAGTAACTAAAATACCGCGTTTTACTTTTGAAAAATTTCCCCAAACCGACAGCACTCTTACGACTCATATGAAATCGGTCGGCGAAGTAATGGCTATAGGCAGGACGTTCTGCGAATCGGTCCAGAAAGCCGCCCGGTCTTTAGAAAACGGATATTACGGGATAGAATCGCTTTACGGTCTCGATTTATCTTACGGCGCGGCGGAAAACAAACAGGATTTCGAAGTTATTAAAGAAGAAGTAAAATCTTTGATAAAAAATAACGATTTCAAAAGATTGTTTTTAATAACCGATGCCTTAAGGCTGAACTTTACGGTTGAAGAAATAAACGAATTTTCTAAAGTCGATAAATGGTTTCTTAATCAGATTAACCAGATAGTAGAACAGGAGAAAAAACTGTTTCTCTCAGTCAATCCGATAGAAGATATCGAGCTTATAAGAGAATCTAAAGAAACGGGCTTTTCAAACAGAATAATCGCAAAATTAATTACAAGAAAAGCCGACGGCAGCCATATTTCGTCCGAGGAATATCTGAAAAAATCCGAAGAAGCGATTGATTTAATAGAAAAAACGGAAGAAATTATAGACGAATTATGCCGCACGAATAATATAGCAAGAGTATTTAAAAAAGTCGATACGTGCGCGGCTGAGTTTGAAGCGGCTACCCCTTATATGTATTCGTCTTACGATAAATTCAACGAAATTAAGCCTCTTGAAAACGAAAAAGTTATCATACTGGGAAGCGGTCCCAACAGAATAGGGCAGGGCATAGAATTTGATTATTGCTGCGTTCATTGTTCGTTTGCTTTGAAAGAAAATAATTATTCGTCTATTATGCTGAACTGCAATCCTGAAACAGTTTCCACCGATTACGATACTTCATCGCGCCTTTATTTCGAACCTTTAACTTTCGAAGATACGGCGGCAATCTGTGAAGCCGAAAATAATCCTCCGGTTATACTGCAGTTCGGCGGACAAACGCCTTTGAAGTTAGCGAAAAAATTTGACTCGAAAGGCATTAAAATACTAGGCACGCCTTTTAAATATATAGATATAGCGGAGGACAGGGAAAAGTTTAAAAATATAATAAATAAATTGGAGCTTAAACAGCCTGAAAGCGCCATGGCGTTCAACGGCGAAGAGATATATGAAAAGGCCGGAGCCATAGGATTTCCGGTTTTATTAAGGCCTTCTTACGTTCTGGGCGGAAGGGCAATGGAAGTAATATATAACGAAAGCGGACTTACGGAATATATTAAGAAAATATTTCTGCAGGACGTTTCTTTTCCCATATTGATAGATAAATTCCTGGAAGATGCCATAGAGGTTGACGTAGATGCTTTAAGCGATACGGAATCCGTTTATATTGCGGGAATAATGGAGCATATAGAAGAAGCGGGCGTGCATTCGGGAGACAGCGCCTGTTCTCTGCCTGCATTTTCTTTAGATGCGAATGCGGTGGAAAAGATAAAAGATATTACGGAAATAATATGCCGCGAATTTCACGTTAAAGGGCTCGTAAATATTCAGTATGCGGTAAAAAATAATGAA
>JAKAKF010000077.1 GCA_021813595.1 bacterium | reverse complement strand
GATGACGATAAACCACAAAAGCATGACCGGGCTGAAGATATTTGCTACTTTTTCCGTTCCCTTATGCTGGTACCAGAACAATCCGAGCGTAATTAAAATTGAAATAAAAACAACCGTATCCGTCGTTATATTTTTAAAAAAGGGTATCAGGCTCATGCCTTCTACCGCGCTCAATATACTGATAGCGGGGGTAATGACGGAATCGCCTATAAGAAGAGACAGGGCGATATAGGATATTACGGTTATGAAAGCAATTTCGCGGGCGGATTTTATGTATTTTTCGATGATATTTTTAAGTATTATCGTGCCGCCTTCGTTTCTTTCGCTTATGCCCATGGCGAACCAGACGTACTGGACGGTGACCAACAGCGTAAGCGTCCATATTATAAGGGACACTACGCCTAAAACGTTTGAGTTTGTGACCTTGAGGTATGCGAAAATAACGGCTACGGTGTATATAGGGCTTGTTCCTATGTCTCCGAACACGATGCCGAGGGCTTTTAGCGATTTATTTTCCGCTAAAGATTTTTTAACGTTGTCTATGCGCAAGTCGTTCAATTTTAAAAACTAGATTTAAGATTTAGAATTTATATATATGGTTAAATTTAATATAAAGACATTATTATATTACTTTTGAAAAAAAATGAAAGATAAAAAAGAGGCAGGTTTTTACATTTAAATAAAACTACGGTATAATTTAATAAATTAAAAAGAATTTAAAGTTCTGCAAAAGGCGGAGGCGGCTGTCGGTTGAATAAAAACGGATTCAGTCTTATAGAAATAGTTTTTACGATTATTATAATCGGACTGGCTATGGGCGCTATAACCGAAAGTTTTTTAGCCGGTTCCGCAAAAAGCGTGAATATAGTAAACGAGGAAACGGCGGTTAATGTTGCAAAGCAGGAAATGGCGGCGCTGAATTACTGCCGGAACGGGGGACCGCTGACGAGCGGAGTGTGCAGCGCGTTTCAAACCCGTGTTGGGTCAGGGTCTTCACCGTGGATAGCAAGTCTGCCTAATCCATCTCCTCAGGGTCCGACGCTTGTAAACAACGAATGTTTTTACACGACCGTAAACCCAAAATGGGTCAATTTTACAGATACTAACGGGAACGGAACTATTAGTGTTAGCGGAAGCCCTACGGATTTTATACAGACCATAGTTCAAACCGGCTGGTTTGCGGCAAACGGCGGAGGAACTTCTTGTCCGGCGGTTCCGGCAAATTACCCATACGTGACTCTTTCGACGGTTTATGCGGATTATTAACGATTCGTCATTCCCGCGAAGGCCGGTTTTCAAAAAACTAAGTATTGTCATTCCCACGAAAGGGTATGCGGTGAAGAAAAATTTTAGTTATTGTCATTCCCGCGAAGGCGGGAATGACGATAGGGCTTTCGCAAGAATGACAAGGTATATTCTTAATTTTTATGAAAATGATAATGAAGACTTTGAATAGTATTAAAAAAAATAGGGGCGGGTTTACTCTTATAGAATTAGTGATGACTATACTGCTTATCGGCATTCTGTCCATAGGGCTGTACGAGGTCGTGATTTGGGGAATAAGCGATTACGTTACCAACGAGCGGTATCTTCATTCAAACAATTCGATGACGTATGCTATGATGACGATAAGGAGAAGCATGGCAGGCGCGTCTATGCCCACGGCGTCTATCAATCCTTCGAGCGCATATTACTGTAAATTATCGAATTCTATTAATCCGGCGACTACCGGGAATCCGCCGATTGTTACCGCTAATCTGGCGGGGCAGACTGCAACCTGCGGAGGAACTGGTCAGCCCGTATGCGACGAGACGGCTTTTTACCAGAATATAACCGGAACGGCAAATCAGCAGCTCGTCGTGTTCTGCGTGAATAACAATATATTATACGAAGAGATCACCAATGGAACGGGGACGACATCTTATCCGATTGCGGATAATATTAGCGGCATTAGTTTTTAGCGCGGCGCGCGCAAACGCCGTTAATTTTTTTAAGGAAGCAATAAAAATGAGACGGTTTTTTCTTATCTTATTAATCGGAATAATATCTGCGATACTGCTCTTTAGCGTTTTTAAAACGAACAGAGTATATGCCGGAACCTGCTCTGCTCCTACGCAGAGTCAGCTTTTGAGCATGACGACCGGAACGCAGGTTTATAATGCCGTCAGTTGTTTATCTAATAAAGATTTGTACAGTCTTTTATATCCATTGAGTCCCGGCCAGACAAACAGCGTTCTTTCGCTTTTAAGCGGAAAACAACTAAATTCGGTTTTATCTATCTTGAGTCCGGCAGACCTTTACGGAGTTTTAATTCCGTTAAGTTCCGGTCAGCTTAACGGAATTTTGTCGACATTATCCCCGAAACAATTTTATAATCTACTGCACCCGTTAAATTCGAATCAGTTATATTATCTGTTGAACACATTAACGAGTAGTCAACTTTATACGCTGTTGAACTCATTGAGCAAAAAGGAGTTAAATAAATTATTATCAAAATTAACCGACGTAGAATTGTATCTTTTGCTTTCCAACCTTAATTCCAACCAGCCGCTAAATTTAAATTGGCGAAATGATTGGCGTTATTTTTTGGGTGGAATTTTGAATAATATTCTTGGAATTCAACCTAAACCCCAACCTGCAAGACCAAAACCGAAAGGAGGTAACGGCAATGGCGGAGGTAACGGCAATGGCGGAGGAGGCGGCAATCCGTCGCCCACGGCACCCGCTTGCTATCCGAATCCTTCAACCAACGTATATAACTGCAACATCAATATTACGATAGCTACGCAGGCGCCTAACGAGCCGTCGTATTCGCAATCCGGCGGGGTTTCCGTAACCGTAGCAAATCCGCAGTAATAAGTTTATATATACTACAAGATTGCTTCGTCGCTAACGCTCCTCGCAATGACGCAAGCAAATAAATAATGGGGTCATATTTATTCACTCCAGCGGGCATAAAAGCTTCACTTTTATAAACGCCCGCCTCCATATTCTCACTCCTGCCTGAATTTAATGGAATATTACCCCCCCCTCAATTCCCTGTCCCTCCCTGAGTTTTCCTGAATTTTAACAAAAACGTAACAAAAATTTAACATAATTGAAACATAAATTTCATAATCCTGCAACGAAATTTATGATATAAATAAAAACTCGCACTTTAATGTAAATTATAATTATTCATTAATAAATTATAAAAAATTAAATTAAAGGAGGCAGGGTTTTTATGGACGGAAGAAAACTGCGCAGGAAAAGAAAAACTAAATTAAAACAGGGTAAGGGTAAAATCAGCTTTCAGGAGTTTATAGACGGGATAAACGGCGTTCTGAACCAGAGAAAAGAAATGGAAGAATTATTCGGCAGGGTTTTGATTTTAAATTCGGAAAGCGTCTTAACCGAAATGGAGATAAAGAGGAAAAATAACGAAATCCTGCAGGCGCATATACGGGCAAAGGCGGAAGAAAATAATACCGGAAGCGTAGATAATAAAATAAACGCATAGTTATAAAGCGGAAAAAGAATAACGGGGGTCTAGTTTTAAATCGGGATTTAGAGTTGACAATATGTTTTTAAGCGCATATAATTATAGCATACAAAGGAGAAATACAACATGCGCACCACATTAAACATACCGGACGATTTGATTAGCGAAGTCCAAAAAATTTCAGGGGAAAAATCAAAAACAAAGGCCATAGTGAAAACTATGAAGGAATATATAAGGCAAAAAAAATTAACGGAGCTTCTTGCCCTAAAAGGAAAAATTAATATAGATTATGATTGGGAAGCGGAAGAAAAGTCGGAAATAAATTCTCAATCCGAGAGAGGAAAGTTTATTGAAAAATAAACACAAGCGCGTCTTGGTCGATACAAGCGTCTGGATTGAATTTTTCAGGGCAAATTCTTCGGTAAGCAATAATCTAGAACTGCTTCTCATCGCCGATTTAGCCGATGTTTGCGGCGTCGTTTTATTTGAATTATTGCAGGGAATTAAATCCGAGCCGGAAAAAATAAAAATTAAAGAGATTTTATTAAATTTACCGTATGTCGAGGTAAATAAAATTATATGGCAAAAATCCGCTGAAATTTCTTCAGATATAAAAAAGAAAGGTTTTACCGTTCCATTTTCCGATATTTTAATCGGAGCATTAGCTATAGCAAACAACTTTTCCGTTTTTACCTTAGATAAACATTTTGAATTAATTTCGGGATTAGAACTATATAAAATTTAAAATAAATTAATAATTGTTGAAAAGAAGATAGATACAAGACATAATGTGTATAATGTTGTGTAAAAAAGAGTTAGTGAACTTATCTTTAAAAGAATATTAGACGCATTTAATTATATAATAATATTAATATGTTTTTATCGGCGGCAAGATATTTTAAAAAGAAGGTTATCGGTTCGAATAAGGGTATTTCGATAGTTCTGGCGATAATAATTATTATAGTGCTGGGGCTGGCGGGGTCTATTTTCGCTTATCTGACGTCGAGCGGCAATATTACTTCGAGGTCAAATTTAACGAGCGCGGCGGCGAAGTATGCGGCAAAGTCCGGGGTGGAGATAACGTTTTACGAACTGGAAAACAATTATCCCGCAGGTTTTAGTCCAGCCAATCCAAATATTTCTATGTGTCCGGCAAATCCTCCCTATCCAGTTTTACCGCCCGGCGTAACCGGCGGTCCTCCAAGCAATATTCATTATCTTTTAGGTAATAATCTGCAAGGCAGTCTGCCTCAAAGTTCTAATTATACGCCGACGTTTTGCGCGACAGAGGGGCAATTAAGCGGAAGCGGAAACTGCACCTACAGCGTCATCACTTCCAACGGCTTTGCCGGCG
>JAKAKF010000157.1 GCA_021813595.1 bacterium | reverse complement strand
TAAGGAGAATAATAATGGAATAGGTTATAGTGTATGCGATAATGACCCAGTCTATCGTTATAACGTTGACTCCGAAATGCGACATCATCTTAGGAAGGGCGACTATGACGATATTTATATCTAATATCGCCATAAAAGAAGCGGTAACGGCTATTGCCAGAACGAGCCATTTATAAAGTCTGTGCTCCGCTATTTTATTCATATAGCATAATTTATATTATTTTATTACGGAATTATGCACTTGACAACGAGAGATTGCTTCGCTGCGCTCGCAATGACTGTATATTGTCATTGCGAGCGCAGCGAAGCAATCTCTCGGTTATTATAACATAATACCAAGCATTGCTTTGTCAAGTGCATAATTCCGTAATATTATTCTACGAAGTTTTTTAATTTTCCGATATTTTCTATTTCTATTTCGAAAATATCGCCCCTATTTAAACTTCCGACGCCCGAAGGAGTTCCCGTGGAAATTATATCGCCCGGGAAAAGCGTCATAATTCCCGAAATGAATTCTATTAATTCGTAAGGGTTGAAAATCAGGTTTGAAGTATTAGAAGACTGTTTTAATTCTCCATTAAGATAGCCTCTGATTTGAAGATTGGACGGATTTTCTATTTCCGTTTCTATATAAGGACCGACGGGCGCAAAAGTGTCGAATCCTTTGGCTCTTGTATATTGAATATCTTTTGCCTGCAAATCTCTCGCCGTTACGTCGTTTAAGCAGGTATATCCGAATATATAATCCGCCGCATTTTGCTTCTTTACGTTTTTTGCGGTTTTTCCTATTACGGCCGCCAGTTCGGATTCGTAATCTACTCTTTTTGATGCTTCCGGCCTTATTATGGTTCCCAGATGATGAATAACGGCGGAGGACGGTTTTATAAAAAGCAGAGGTTCGTCAGGCAGTTTTTTCTGCATTTCGGCGGCATGGTCTTTATAATTCAAACCTACCGCAACGATTTTTGTAGGATGAACCGGCGGCAAAAACTCGAGTTCGTCTAACTCGTACTGTCTTCCCGTATATTGGTACTTTAAGTCTTCTTCGAAGCTGAATTTTTCGATGATATTAACAAACGACTTGTCTTTATCCGTAGAAAGCGTCCCGTAATATTCCCTCATTTCTCCGGTTTTATGCCTGAATCTTCCGAATTTCATTAAGAACCCCCTGCGGAAATATAAAATATATACGCTTTATCGGCGCAAGCCGGTTTTATCTTTGCTTTATTATACATCATAAGCAGATATGCCGTCAAACAGGATTTTTTGGTTTAATTAAAAAATTTAATTGACCTGACCAACGACTTAGTCTATAATAATAAATATCGGCAAATAAAAAATTTAAATGCGGTTTCAAATAAATTATGAAAGAAATTAATATATATGAAGCAAAGACTAACCTTTCAAAAATCGTAAACGATGTTTTGGAAGGAGAGGAAATAATAATAGGCAGAGCGGGGTTGCCTTTAGTAAAAATCGTGCCTATCAGAGGTAAGAAAAAAAACCGAATATCCGGCTTATTTAAAAATGATATTGAATTCTCTAAAGATATAGATAAACCTCTTCCGGGTAAAATTATAAAAAATTTTTACAAATAACCATGAATTATCTTTTAGATACCCATGTATTTCTATGGTTTGCGACAGACGATATGAAATTGTCGCCCGCCGCAAAAAAAATTATCGAAAACGGCAAAAACAATATATATTTAAGTTCCGCATCCGTTTGGGAATTAAGTATAAAAATAATTATAGGTAAATTAAAATTAAAAAAAGACTTGAATAAATTTATTGCAGAAAACATAGCCAGATACGGATATATTCCTATTCCAGTCACGATTCCGCATGCCCTTGCAATTGCTAAACTGCCGGAAATTCATAAAGACCCTTTCGACAGAATTTTAGTGGCTCAGGCATCCGTCGAAAAAATGAAGATAATTACGCCGGACTGTTATATAGGCAAATATAACGTAAAAACCGTTTGGTAACCGCATGTTTCCCAAAATTGCCGCTAGAAATATTTGGAATAATGGTATTAAAATATGATATAATGCAATAAAGAATTAATACTATTAATAATAAAATGGTCGAAGAAATAACAATATCAAGATTAAAAAATTCTTTAATAGAATGCAATAAGCATATTTTTAAAATTGCATACGACGTAAACGAAATGCGCAATTTTATGCCGTTGACTATTGAAAAATATAATAATCTATCCGACGCCGAGACTACATTGATTGATTCGTATATCCTGAGATTTACAAAATTGCAGGATAGAATGGGCAAGCTTTTTGAACAGATATTGCAAGAAAACAATATCGATACGGAAGCTATGTCTTTCATCAATATTTTAAATTATATGGAAAAATATCATATAATCGATAACACAGACGAATGGCATGAAATAAGAAAAATAAGGAATAATTTTACGCACGAATATCCGGATGACGATAAAGAAAACATTGAGCAATTAAACGAATCGTTTTTTAAGGCAAAGAATATCTTTGCTATATATTGCAAAACCAACATTTACGTAATAGAAAATATTTTAAAACCTTACAATGCAGATATTAAGGGTTTACAAATAAAACAGAATGATATAGACAAACTTTTCTTATGAGATTAAAAAAAGAAGAAATAGATATTATAAAACAAACGGCAATGGTCTATTTCGGCGAAGAAGCAAATGTTTATATTTTCGGCTCAAGAGCCGTCGATGCCAAAAGAGGCGGAGATATAGATATATACATAGAAACGAATTTAAAATTAAATTTGCATGAACTTTATAAGAGAAAGCTTTCTTATGCCGTCGCACTTGATAAAAAAATAGGAGAGCAGGCTATAGATATAGTCGTAAATAATTTTACGGATAATAAATATATTTACGAAGTCGCAAAAAAAACGGGGATTATGATAAAATAGCGATAATATCTATTTAGTACTTAATATATACTTATCCTCATTACAACAAGAAAAAGAAAATATATAAATATTTTATGTTCATAGAATATTTAAATCATTTACCGTCTGTTTTCCTGTTGATTATAGTTTATTATAGAAGCATCGGCGCAGTATTTTATTGACATTTTGTCGTAAATTATATTAAATAAACTGTTAAATTAAATTTTTTACGTAAAAATCAGCCGGAGACGATATTATGCACCTTTCTTTTTTCCATGCACTACTTCTTGCCGTTCTTCAAGGTATTACCGAACTGTTTCCCGTTTCGAGCCTTGCCCACGGGGTTATAGTACCCGATATTTTAGGATGGAAAATTAACAGGCAGGCGGAAGGATTTTTGCCTTTCCTCGTGGTGCTTCACCTTGGAACCGCCCTTGCCCTACTTATATATTTTTATAAAGACTGGATTAATTTATTTAAGGGTTTTTTTGCCGGTTTAAAAAGCAAAAATCTTAACATAAACGAAGATTCCAAAACTTTATACCTGCTTGCGCTCGCCACGATACCTGCCGGGCTCATAGGGCTTTTGTTCGTCCATAAACTGAAAAAACTCTTCGGCATTACGTCCATAGCCGCCGTCTTTCTTATGGTTAACGGCGTCATATTATATCTTGGCGAAAAGCGCAGAAGAAAACAGGGCATAGCAAAGATTTCCGATATGACCGTTACCGCCGCTCTTATTATAGGCGTATTCCAGTCTTTTGCTTTGATTCCGGGCATATCCCGCTCCGCTATTACCATGGTCGCCGCCCTTTATCTCGGTTTTAAGCATGAATATGCCGCAAGATTTTCGTTTCTCCTTGCAACGCCGATTATTCTCGCCGCCGGACTTCTTGAAGTTCCAAAGATGCTTAAACTGCATATGTTCCATTTTACGGCGGTTTCTTTAGCAAGCGGTTTGGTCGCAGGCATTGCCGCATATTTAAGCGTTTACGCGCTTATGAAATATTTCAACAAATACGAAATAAACGCCCTTTATCCTTTTGCTTTTTACTGCATAATTTTCGGCGCTTTCGTTCTTACTTACAGGTTCGTTTAATTTTTCCGCGTTGATAATTCCCATTAAAATTATATTATTTTATATTCCGATTGTGATATAATATTAATTTTCAATAAATTTTTAAAAAGAATATTGGCTGATGGAAGATTTTTTAAAAGATTTTGCGAACAATATTAAACTTGAAAAAAATCATTCTTACAATACGGTTCTGGCATACGTATCCGACGTCAGAGCTTTTATGCTATACCTTGAAGAAGAAACATCCGTAAATTCCGTAATAGACGTTACCGAATTCGAGATTAAGGGATATTTAAGCAAAATTTACGAAAACGTAAAAAAAACGAGCCTTGCAAGAAAGATAGAATCCATAAAATCGTTTTTCGATTTTCTGGAAAAAAAACATATACTGAAACAAAATCCGGCATTCTTGATAGACCTTCCTAAAGTAGAAAAGAAACTGCCGTTTTTTTTGACGGCGAAAGAGGCGGATTTTTTATTAAATAATTATTTAGGCCTTAAGCTGAAAAAAGATAAGTTAGACGCAGTTAAAGGCGAGCCGCCCGATGCCGGCGCTTCTAAGCCGATGCCGTTTGCGATGTCCGAACCGTTAAGATATTTCGAGGCTCTCAGAAACGACCTGATTTTAGAATTTTTATACGGCAGCGGATTAAGGGTAAGCGAGCTTGTTTCCGTCAGGAAAACGGATCTGGAACTTGAAAAAGGCGGCGGCTACGTCAGAATTTTAGGAAAAGGGTCCAAGCAGAGAATCGTTCCCCTTACGGAAATTACCGCCGAAAAAATTAAGGCGTGGTCGGACTTTTTATCCGCCGTAGGTTTAATGCCGAAAGAAGGATATATTATTATCAACAAAAAGGGCATGCGG